>CAYLJO010000224.1:0-10158 GCA_964383905.1 uncultured Blastocatellaceae bacterium | reverse complement strand
CGCATCTGTTGCGCGATGCGGGACACTACCGTATACATCTCGCCTGTTTGAAGAAACGCGGCATACTATTGGACGCGGCAGTAAAGCTAGGCTCGGGCGAAATCGTTGGATTTCCGCTATCAAGTTTTTTCGGCAAGGACTTTGCGGCGCAACTGCACCGCCTGAAACACCCTCTGCGCTCCCGCGACATCTATCCATTCACACCCACGATTTCTACACGAACATCTTCGGCATGGCAGGTGCGTTGTTGGCGCGCCTTCCAGCCTGCGTCACCTTCCAGCGCGAAATACCGACAGCTCCCGCGTTGGAAGAAGAGCGTGGTCGGCATTCATATGCTGAACAGCGATCATGATCTGACCGTCATAGATTGCTTAATGAAAAGGAGTAAGTGATTTTCTTGAGGCTGGTATTGCGATATGACTATAATAGAAGGAATCAACAAAAAACCCTTGCGCATCGGCTTACTAATAGATTCATTTATAGTCCCGAAATGGATTCAACACATTATTAATAATATACAAACATCATCTTATGCCCAGATTGCTCTTACTATTAAGAATCAAGCTGCCCAAATCAACAAGGAAAAAAAGAATTTTGCCCAACGCATTTGGCAGAATCGACAGCATCTATTATATGCGTTATACACCAAGTTTGATGAAAGCCGGGTTAAGGTCGAGTTAGATGCCTTCGAGCCATGCTCCATCGAACAATGCTTGCAGAGTTGTACAGTTCTTGAAGTCACGCCGATACAGAAGAAGTTTACTGACTCATTTCAGCATGAGGACGTACAAGCTATTCGCAGCTATGAACTCGATGTCATTCTACGTTTCGGATTTCGCATTCTTAAGGGCGAAGTGTTGCGGGCGGCCCGTTATGGAATTTGGTCTTATCATCACGGTGATGGACGGGTAAATCGCGGCTTACCGCCGGGATTCTGGGAGGTGATGAAGGGCCACCCGGTAACAGGTACAATGTTACAGGTGCTGACAGAAGAACTCGATAGTGGAAAGGTTATCCGCCGTGCGTGGCATCCGACAACCGAACAATTCTCAGTTAAAAGACACAATAGCAGCGTCTTTTGGGCTTCTTGTGGCTTGCTTACCAAGCAATTACGTGAGCTTTATGACTGCAAGGACGTGGAATTGACAACGGATGCAAGTGATTCTTTGTATCGTCCTTACTACCAACGACTCTATAAGAGACCGACTAATAGGGAGATGGTATCGATACTCGCAGGCTTAAGCCGAAGGGCGACGCAGCGAGTGAAGGAAAAAACTTGGTTACAAGATCAATGGAGATTTGCGTACCGGATCAAAACGAATGCACAGGATAGTAATGATGCGTTCTTCCGTTTCCGGGAGCTTACCCCGCCGAAGTCGCATTTCTGGGCAGACCCCTTCCCCATCAAACATGAGGGCAGATTCTATATCTTTTTCGAGGAGGCGACGCTGAGCCCTGAGAGAGGGCATATCTCAGTTATCGAGGTGGACCAGAAGGGGATCAAGCAGGGGCCGATCAAAGTTCTGGAGAGAGACTATCACCTTTCCTATCCGTTTGTTTTCAAATGGCAAGGCCATCATTACATGATCCCTGAGACGGGCTCGAATAGGACTGTCGAATTGTATCGTTGCATTTCTTTTCCGGATAAGTGGGAACTGGAAAAAGTTTTGCTGGAAGACATTGCGGCTTATGACGCGACCCTATTTGAAGATAAGGGATTATGGTGGATGTTTGTAACTCTGGGCCGTAGGGGCGTGACCATTCCCTGTCATGAGTTACATTTATTTTATGCCGAGTGCCCGCATGGCCCTTGGCACCCGCACAAAAAAAATCCGGTGAAGTTAGATGCGCGTAGCTCACGCCCTGCCGGGCGCTTATTTAGCAGCCAAGGCATCCTTTACCGCCCGGCCCAGAACTGTTCCATTCGTTACGGTTACGCCATTTCTCTCAACCGGGTAATGCGTCTAGATTTGGATGAATATCGGGAAGAAGAGATTTGGAAGATACTGCCGGAGTGGAAAGAAGGCTTGGTGGCTACTCATACACTCAACAGTTTTGAAGAATTAGCCGTAATTGATTACCAAGTGCGACAAAGAAGGTTTTTCTGAGCGCCTATTGAGATTCAATGGTAACGATGATTCACGTTTATGAAACGTAATGTCTTACATCTCATTTATGGTTTTCTGGAAGGGGGGACTGAGCATCAGTTACTTCAGTTAGTGCGCCTACTACAAGAGAGTGGGCGATATAACGTTCGGATTGCGTGCCTGCGGCGATACGGTAAACTGCTTTGTATTGCAGACGAATTGATGGGTTACGAAGTTCCCGAATTTCCGCTCACAAGTTTTCACAATCGTTCTACGGTGATACAGCTACGATATTTCGTCAGCTATTTGCGCGAGCACCAAATTGAAGTCTTACATACGCACGATTACTCTTCAAACATTTTCGGGATGGTGGGCGGGACTTTGGCTCGTATTCCGGCCCGTATCGCTTCTAAACGTGAAACCGCAGGGTTGCGCTCGTCAGCGCAAAGCTTACTCGAAAGGTTTTCTTACCGTTTATCACACGCCGTAATTGCTAATTCTGAAATGGTACGCCAGTACTTAATCAACGCGGGTGTCCCTCCGCAGAAAGTTGTGACGCTATACAATGGCTTGAACTTGGCGCGCGCCTGCGTGCCGAATGGTTGGCGGCGCCAGGCGGCGCTCGCCACGCTCAATTTGCCGCAGTCTCCCGATCGGAAATTCGTCACCATCGTGGCGAATTTGCGCCACCGGGTAAAGGACATTCCGCTGTTTTTGCGGGCGGCGCGGCGCGTGCGGGAAAAGATGCCGGGCGCGACTTTTGTCATCGCCGGCGAAGGCGAGTTGCTGGAGGAGTTACAGAATGAATCTGTACAACTTGGTTTGCGCGACGAGGTGTTCTTCATCGGCCGCTGCACGCGCATTGCAGATCTGTTGGCGGCTTCGGACGTGTGCGTGTTGAGTTCGCGCGCGGAGGGTTTCTCCAACTCGATTTTGGAATACATGGCGGCGGCGCGTCCGGTTGTCGTGACAGATGTCGGCGGCGCGCGCGAAGCGGTGAGCGAAGGCGAGAGCGGCTACGTCGTGGCCGCCGGAGATGAAGAAGGTATGGCGACGCGCATCAGTGAATTGTTGCACGAGCCGGAGCGCGCGCGGCGCATGGGGCAGCGCGGGCGGGAAATAGTTGAAAGAAAATTTTCCTGTGATGCACAGTTGGCGCGTACGGAGGAACTTTACGAGCAATTGTTGGCGGGGCGGGTATAAGGCTTTGTCGTGTGAGATTGAAGAATGGGAGCGAGTGGCGGAGAATAATGGGCATCATCGGTGGTGAAATCGGTTACCGGTTATTACGGCGCTTCAACCCACCGGGTGCGAATTCGCATGAGGCGGAAGACTCGCGCCCCGAAGAGAGCGATCTGGAGCAAAAGTTCGGCGCACATGTGTGGGACCACATCCGCGATAAGACGGTGATTGATTTCGGTTGTGGACTCGGCAATGATGCGATCGTGATGGCGCAACATGGCGCGCGCAAAGTCATCGGCCTCGATATCCGCGAGAACGTGCTGGAAACTGCGCGTCGCGCCGCAGAGCGGGCCGGCGTCGCCGACCGCTGCTTTTTCGCGACCTCAACCGCTGAAAAAGCGGACGTTATTTTCTCGATCGACGCTTTCGAGCATTTCGCGCAGCCGGAAGAAATCCTGCGCCTGATGAGTCGTTTGCTGCGTGAGGATGGGGCGGCGCTCATCGCCTTCGGGCCGACATGGTATCATCCGCTCGGCGGCCACTTGTTCTCAGCCTTCCCCTGGGCGCACCTCATTTTTACAGAGCGTGCGCTGCTGCGTTGGCGCAAAGACTTCAGAGACCATGGGGCCACGCGCTTTGCCGAAGTCGAGGGCGGCTTAAACCAAATGACAGTCCGCCGCTTTCAGGAGATGGTCGAGCGGAGCGATTTTCGTTTCGCCGATTTTGAAGCCGTCCCCATTAGAAAGTTAAGGCCGCTCGCCAACAGCCTGACGCGCGAGTTTTGCACCTCGTTTGTGCGGTGTCGTTTAGTGCCACGCCGGGCAGGAAATAATATCGCATAAAGTTGTGAGCGAGACATATTATGTGTAGTTTGAAGGGAACAGGCGAGATTAGCGGATACGGACTCTCTCATAACCGCAAGGGTGTCTTTCTCATCTTGCTGGCAATTGCATTTACGGTTATTGTTCATGCGCTGGGAGTGAAGTCTGAGCAAGGGAGCATCGCCAAATCTCCTTTGCAACCAAGCTTCGTGCAGGCCAATTCCAACACTCATTCTGCTGAATTCTTTGCCGACACTCAAGTGTGGTCTAGTCTCATAACCCCGCTGTCGTTCAGCACGAGTAGTATTCCTGCGATACAGTCAAATGGCGCGAAGCTTTATGTTAGTAGGTCCGGCAGCAACCACAACAGCGGGAGCCTCACGGCCCCTTGGCGGACTATTTTATACGCGCTCAGCCGCGCGCGAGCCGGGGATACAGTGTTTGTGCGCGGTGGCATCTATAACGAAAACATCAAGTTCCCCCGTTCAGGCGCAGAAGGCGCCCCCATCACGCTGGCCGCTTATCCGGGCGAGCGCGTCATTCTCGACGGCACGGGGCTGCCTGAACGTGACTGCTTCACCATCACGACGCAAAGCTACGTCACCATTGACGGGTTCGTCGTGAGAAATTACAGCGTCGGCGGGACGCGCGGTTTTGGCTTCGTCCAGTGGAATGATGTTGCGGTTACGGGCATCACGCTTCGTAACCTTGAGATCTATAACGTCGGCATTCCCATTAAAGTTGCGGCCAGCGGCGGTACTGCGGTGCGCTCGGACATCACGATCGAAAACATCAACGCGCACGATTATCCGGGGGGCGGCCTGGACTTGGGGCCGGGGCCGGTCGCCAACGTGACTATCCGCAACGTGCAACTCTACGGCGTGATGGCCGGCAACGACACCGGCTCGGACGGCATCGGCGTTGAGAACGGCAGCCATATCCTGATTGAGGATACGATTGTACGCGGCCATATGGGTGACGGCGTTGATTGCAAGGCTGACGGTGTGACGCTACGGCGCGTTGACGTGCGCAATTATGCGCGCAACGGCATTAAAATATGGAAGGGCAACGCGCTCATCGAGAGTTGCTGGGTGTCCGGCTCGCGCATCGGCTTAGGGGCTTTGATCTTAGGCGGCAGCGGGGCCTACGTCGTGCGCGACAGCGTGATTCTGAACACCGCCGGCGAGAGTGGCACGATGCACTCATATTCGATTGAGGCCGGGGTTGAGGGTCCGGCGGGCGACAAGCCGACGCTGGTGACGCTCATTGGTAACACGTTCCACACAGACGGCAACGACGGCGTGCTGATCAATTTGTATAACAACGCGCGCCTTCAGCCCGACTCTGACTACAACACCTACTATTCGCCGCGCCAGGATACGATCTTCTCAGGAGCCCGCAATGCAAGCGGGGCGACGATGGCCTTAGTGACGCCGAGGGATATTAATGGAGGCGTATGGGCGCGCTTCGTTCATGGCGAGCGGCACAGTAAGTTCAGTCCTAAAATACCTGTGAAACCTGATCCAGCATTAACCTCAACCGCTACCCCCACGCTTAATGCACGTCCCCTCGCTGCGCCCCCGGCGCAGCGTCCGCGCCGGGTCGGGCCGCCGTAAATATGCCGCCTTCATCCTGTGTCCTATCTCTTCTCGCTCTCCGTTCGACCGGTTTTGGGCGTCGTCACGCTCCAATCTGTTGCGATTCGCTTCTCATCCATTGCGGATGAATCCCCCACGGTTTTTATGTAGGCCGAATTCATTAGCCTGCTACGGAATGAGCTCTGGAAACAATAATGGTAGGAACGAGCTACAGGGAAATGAACAGGGCCGGGACACGACGAAGAACAAATGTGCATCATTGGGCGCGTGCTTTGGTATTGGCCCTGTCAGTGTGCTTGATGCTGGGAGCATTAGCTCCTTACGGTTTAATTGCCCGTTCGAAGCGGGCGCATGCCGACGCCATCGTGGTGCTGTCGGGTTCGTCCACTTATATCGAACGCGCGCAATGGGCGGCTCGCCTGTGGCGCGAAGGGTGCGCCCCCGTAGTGATTTTAACCAATGACGGACAGTCTGCCGGATGGGATGAGGCGCGTCAGCGTAACCCTTCTTTCTCCGAACGGGAGGCGGATGAATTGCAGAAGCAGGGAGTACCTTCGCAAGCCATCACTATCATTCCGCAAGTAGTAACGAGTACGCACGAAGAAGCTCTGCGCGTGCGCGAGTATGCGCAGGCGCGCGACCTGCATTCCTTACAATTTGTGACCTCGGCGTACCACACGCGCCGGGCGCATTGGACTTTGGAGCGCGTGTTCGCGGGCAGCGGTATCGAGCTGGCCGTGGATGCGCCGCCGACCGGGCAGCAATCACCGCCCCCTTTATTGTGGTGGACGAATGTTACCGGTTGGAAGTTTGTGCCGGGGGAATACTTAAAGTTTATCTATTACCGCGCGCGCTATTGAAATCGGCCTCGAAGGCAGTTATGGCATGGTGCACTCGTCTCATTTCTTTGGATAGCTTATAGCGGATGGTAATTGGGTGTAAGCTGTTTTCTCTGTGCCCCCTCTATGTTCTCTGTGTCTCCGTGGTGAGGCCCTGGCTTACATCCATTCGCCACTCGCTATAAGCCCGTGCCTCTCACTTTCGCCGTCGCTGGCCATGGTCGGGTAAAGGGAAGTTAACGTACACGATGCGACTCTTATTCCTTATGACGCGTGTGAGCTGGCCACCGCAAACCGGTCTGATGCTGCGCAACTATTATCTGGCGCGCGAATTGGCGCGCAGCGCACACGTCACGTGTTTATCTTTCTCCGACGATCAGGTAAGCGATGCCGGTAATCTTTCCGGGATGTTGCCAACCCCGCCCGAAGAGTGGTGCGAGCAAGTCATCAAGGTGAAGCGCGATTCAGCATACACGCCAGCGAAAATTTTGCGCGGCGCGCTGGGGCGCACGCCGCTGACGGCGCTCAACTACACGACGCCCGCGATGATGCGCGAGTTGCGACGCGTGCTCGACGCCCGGCCCTTCGATATCGTACAGGTGGAGACTTCGACTATGGCCGGATATCTGCCGGTGATCAAAGCGGCTCGCCACCAGCCGTTGGCGGTGTGCGACTGGCACAATATTGATTCCGAGCTGATGCAGCGTTACAGCGAGCAGGCGGCGCGTTGGGGGCGGAAACTTTACGCGCGCCTGACGGCGCAACGCATGATCGGCTTCGAGCGAAAAATCATGCTGACGTATGACAGCCACGTCAGTGTCAGTCAAAGGGACGCCGATCAGTTGCTGAAGATCGTGCCCGAAGCGCACGTCACGGTGATTGAAAACGGCGTGGATATCAACTACTACTCGGACGAAAAGCTCGCGCATGCGCACGAGATATGGCGCGCCGAAGGCGACCGGCGTGGTGCCGGTGAAGCATCCAGGCCTCGGCGGGTGGTGTTTGTCGGCTCGATGGACTACCACGCCAACGTGGATGCGGTTCTTCATTTTGTGCAGCGCATCTGGCCGGAGATCCGGCGACGCCGGCCGGAGTTGACTTTCACCATCGTCGGACGTAGCCCCACGCCCGAAGTGCAAAGCCTGGCCGCGCACCCCGGGGTGGAAGTCACCGGCACGGTGCCCGACGTCCGCCCGTTTTATCGTGAGGCCGTCGCGCAGTTGGTTCCGCTGCGCGTTGGAGGCGGATCGCGCCTCAAAATTTTGGAAGCGTTCGCCGCTGGCGTTCCGGTTATTTCAACCAGGCTCGGCGCAGAAGGTTTGATGGTCACTGATCAGGTCAACATCATTCTGGCCGACACTGCCGGCGAAATGAGCTGCGCTCTCGACATGCTCGCGGAAAATGAGACGTACCGCACAGAGCTGATCCGAGCGGCCAGAGAACTGGTGCGAAAGCAATACGACTGGTCCGCTTTAGGGGCAGCGCTTTACCGGGCGCATGAAGGCTTGCTGCGCCGGGCGGGCAACCGGCGAAAATCAAAGTGAGGCGATAAGGGCGATGAAGACAAGAGTGCTGACGTACCACGACGTGGTCGAACCCAGACAGGATAAGACCAGCGGCTTTCCGGCCGCCGACGCGGCTGTCTACAAGTTAGAGACGGCACAGTTTGCCGCCCATCTGAAAGCCATTGCCGCCGCGCGCCGAGAGAGGCCGGTGGTTGCCGCCGACTTGTTGCGGGGGGGAGGGGGGAGCGAAGCTTGGTTGATGACGTTCGACGACGGCGGCGCGAGTGCTCATACGCACATCGCGGATATGCTCGAAGAGCGGGGCTGGCGCGGACACTTTTTTATCACCACCGACTACATCGGCACACCCGCTTTTCTCACGGTCAACCAGATTCGAGAGCTGCGCGCGCGGGGACACGTCATCGGAAGCCACTCCTGTTCGCACCCGGTGAGGATGTCACATTGCAGCCCCGCGGAGATGCTCCGCGAGTGGCGCGAGAGCCTTAAGGTTTTATCGGACATTCTCGGAGAGCCGGTTGATACTGCGTCCGTGCCCGGCGGTTTTTACTCGCGTCAGGTAGCCCTTGCCGCCGCCGAAGCGGGCTACAAACTATTATTCACCTCCGAGCCTGTCACGCGCAGCCGAGAAGTGCAGGGATGTTTAATCCTGGGCCGCTACATGATTCAGCGGAAAACGTCACCGAAGGTGGCCGCCGGACTCGCCGCCGGACGACTCGCCCCATGTTTACAGCACGTGCTCGTGTGGAATGCGAAGAAGGTCGCGAAGCGTCTCGGCGGCAAGTACTATCTTGAGATCAGAAAGTCGTTGTTGGCCGGAAGGGCCACCGGGCGCCGGTGAAGGCGGGAGCAAAAACGGGCGTTGAGCTCCGAAGCGGTATGCCGTCGTCGAAAATAAAAGTTCTGGCTTTGGTGGAAGCAGACGTCGTGACCGGCGCCGCCAAGAGCTTGCTTGATTTCTGCCGAGCCGCACAGGAACACGCCGCGCTCTCGCCCGGGGAGACACAGATCGAAACGTCGGTCGCAACTTATGTCCGGCCGGGCGGCGAGGGCGGCCCCATGGGTGACGACGGCTCTTCCCACGGGTCGGAAAACGATCCGCGCACGCCGCCCCATCACAATCAATTCGTTGCCGTCGCGCGCGGGATGGGATTAACGGTAGATATCATCCCGGAGCGCTTCCGTTTTGACCGGCGTGTGTTATCAAGCCTGCGTCGGGTCGTCGCTGAGCGCCAACCTCACGTGATTGTGAGTTATCACGTCAAATCGCACTTCCTGGTCAGGGCGTCAGGGCTGTGGCGGCAATACCCCTGGATCGCTTTTCATCACGGCTACACCACGACCGATCTCAAGATGCGCGCCTATAATCAGTTGGACCGTTGGTCGCTCCCGGCCGCCGACCGCGTGCTGACGGTGTGCGAGGCTTTCGCGCGCGAGCTGGTCGAGCACAAGGGAGTGCGAACAGAGCAGTTGCGCGTGCAGCACAACTCAATTCGCCGGGAGCGTCCGGCCGAGCCGGAGACGGGGCGTGCTTTGCGCGCGCGTTTCCGTATTGCGGCAGACGAGAAGGTAATCCTCGCCATCGGTCGTTTCTCGCGTGAAAAGGCCCACGCCGATTTGATCGAAGCCTTGAGTCTGTTGCGCCGTGAAGACCCGCAGCTCGAGGCGCGTTTGCTGATCGCCGGCGATGGGCCGGAGCGGGCGCGGATGAATCGACTGGCGGCTGAATTGGGAGTGAGTGCGAATCTGATTTACGCGGGCCAGGTGACCGACGTGCAGCCACACTACGCGGCGGCGGACGTGATGGCTCTGCCCTCGCATAGCGAAGGCTCACCCTTCGTGTTGCTCGAAGCGATGGCGGCGGGTGTGCCGGTCGTCGCGACGGCTGTGGGGGGCGTGCCCGAAATGGTCAAGCACGAAGAGAGCGCGCTACTGGTTCCGGCAAGGCAGCCCAGGCAGCTTGCCGCAGCGCTCAGAAGGGTGCTGCGAGAACCGGGGCTCGCCGCCTGCCTCACTAACAACGCCTCGGCTCTCATCGCTTCGCGGTACGGCCCGGAAAGATATTTCCGGACCCTCGCCGATCTTTACATTGAAACAGCTCAATTAAA
>CAYLJO010000223.1:0-10205 GCA_964383905.1 uncultured Blastocatellaceae bacterium | reverse complement strand
AGTTACTTGTCATTGCAGTCGATGAACGGACCACTCCAATTTCAAGTCGAGCTGCAAGGCGCCGGCGGGCGGCTCGACGACTTTCTGGCATTAAGGCTGGGCGGCCTCAGCCGGATGTACCTTAGAAATCTGATTCTCAGGGGCGCCTGCGTCGTGAATTCCCGCCCCTCTCGTCCGGGTTATCACGTCGAACGCGGTGATCTGGTCGAGGTAACGCTGGAAGAGGGAGTCAGGACGGCGATGGATCCCGAGCCCATCCCCCTGGAGGTCGTTCACGAAGACGAGCAGGTCCTTGTCGTCGTCAAGCCCGCTGGTATGCTCGTTCACCCGACCCGCGGGGTAAAAAGCGGGACTCTCGCCAACGCGCTTGCGTATCACCTCAATCGTGCGGCGATAGACCGCAGACCTGCGGGGGTACACGCGCAACTGAACGAAGCGGGCGCGGTCGTCCGCCCCGGAATTGTTCACCGCCTCGACCGCGCAGCCTCCGGCCTGATGATCGTCGCGAGGACGCAGCGCGCCTTGAGCATCCTATCGCGCCACTTTCATCACAGGCGCGTGGCGAAGCTTTATACGGCCCTCATACTCGGCCGGGTGACCGAGGCCGAACTCAGAATTTCTGCGCCCATCGGACGAGACCCTGAAAGCGACCCCAAATGGGGGGTGATGGAAGGCGGGAAGCCGGCTGAAACGCTGCTGCGCGTTCTCGAATCCCGTGTCGATAAGACTCTGGTCGAGCTCGAACCCCTTACGGGAAGAACCAACCAGCTGCGCATCCACTGCGCTCACATCGGCCATCCAATTATAGGCGACGAATGGTATGACAGGCCGTGTGCGTGCAGGCTTTGCCTGCACGCCTCCCGGCTTTCCTTCAACCACCCGACGACCGGGGACTGGTGCGTGTTCACATCAGCCGCGCCTGCCGAGATCCTGGAAACTCTGCGCAGGGGAGATGACCGTTTCAGGCGCGCGGGGCTTTTTGCTTAAACCGCGTTTTGCATGGCCGTGAGCATTTGACGAGCAAAAAGCGTATTTATAAAATCTGGTTTACGGGCACCATACCTGTTTAGGCAAAACCCCTTCTCAATCTGCCGATATATTTTGTAAGGAGAAGAATGCTTGATCGAAGTTGAGCACCTGACGAAGAACTTTGGAAAGAAGCGGGCGGTCGACGATGTCAGCTTTACCGTGGCCGACGGCGAGATACTGGGTTTCCTCGGGCCCAACGGGGCCGGGAAGACTACCACGATGCGTATCCTTACGGGGTACATGCCGGCCAGCGGTGGGACGGCCCGGATCGCGGGTTACGACGTCTTTGAGCAGTCGATCGAGGTGCGGCGCCGGATCGGTTATCTTCCGGAAAACCCGCCGCTCTACCCCGAGATGACCGTCAGCGACTACCTGGATTTCGTCGCGCGCATCAAGGGAGTCTCGCCCGATGCTATTCCGGGCCGGGTCGAAAAGACGATGGAGCTGACGAATGTCATCGACCGGCGTGACGAACTGATCAAGCGACTTTCCCGCGGCTACAGGCAGCGCGTCGGGATAGCGCAGGCCATCGTCCACAACCCCGACGTAGTGATCCTCGACGAGCCTACGGTAGGTCTGGACCCGAAGCAGATTATTGAAGTCAGGAAGCTCATCAAGGGGCTCGCCGGCGGGCATACGATCATCCTTTCGACGCACATCCTGCCTGAGGTCAGCATGACGTGCGACCGCGTGGTGATCATCAACAACGGCCGCGTCGCGGCCATCGACACCCCTGAAAATCTTACGACTCAGCTCAAAGGCGCCGAGCGTATCTACGCGGAGGTCCGCGGGGAGGCCGAGACGCTGGCCGCCGCCCTCAGGCAGATCGACGGCGTACTCAGGGTGGAGGTTGTACCCTTGGACAGCTCGGACCATCTTAAAGCCACTATCGAGAGCGAGGCCGGGCGCGACCTGCGGAATCGTGTCGCCGCACGCGTCATCGAGCAGGGGTACGACCTTTACGAGCTGCGGGCGATAAGTCTCAGCCTCGAGGACATCTTCCTGCAGCTGACGACGGAAGAGCAGGTGACGGTGCCCGAGCGCGCGGCCGCGTGACAGTTTTAGTGAAAAGGGGCGCGGACTATAGCCTCATGGAGAGATTCAGATGAGAGGAATTTTGGCAATCTTCCGGCGCGAACTGGGGTCTTACTTCGTCTCCCCGATCGCCTATATCGTGATCGGGTTATTCCTGCTCATCGCCGGGTACTTCTTCTACAACATCCTGGCCTTCTTTATTCAGCAATCCTTCATGGCCCAGATGCAGGCCATGCAGTACGGGGCGCCGTCGCAGATGGACGTCCCCGGCATGGTCGATCGCAATTTCTTCGGCGTCGTGAGCACGATCATACTGTTCCTGATCCCGATGCTGACCATGGGCGTCTACGCCGAGGAGCGTAAGCGCGGCACGATGGAGCTGTTACTGACCTCACCGGTCACGGAGCTGCAGATCGTCATGGCCAAGTTCTTTGCCGCGCTGACGCTCTTCATCTTCATGCTCCTGCCGACGCTGATCTACCAGCTCATCATGGGCGTCTACAGCCAGCCGGGACTTCCGTGGCGCATCATCTGGTCGGGATACCTGGGGCTCCTGCTGGTGGGGGCCTCCCTGATCGCTATCGGCACTTTCATCTCATCCCTGACCGAGAGCCAGATCATCGCCGGCGTGGTCACCTTCGCGGTTTTTCTGCTCCTGTGGGTCGTGGATTTAGGCGTCCGTGATGCCACCAGCGCCACCGGAACGGTCGTGCAATATCTCTCTATATTGCGCCACTTCGAAGACTTCTCGAGAGGTGTGATAGACACCTCCAGCATCATCTTCTACGTCAGTATGGTGGCGCTCGGGCTGTTTCTGACTTTCCGCGCGCTCGACTCCATGCGGTGGAGGCGAGCGTAAGTATTATTGCTAATTATGAAGATCGATCGCCGTCAGCTAATCAATTACATCGGCCTGGCGGGCCTGCTCCTGCTCGTTGCCGGCTATTTACGTTATTCGATCCAGGAAACGATGGGGCCCCTCAACAAAGGGTTACTTATCGCCGGGAGCGTGCTGGCTGTTGCCGGCGTGGTCCTCAACTGGGCCTCTATCCGGGCCTATTTTCGCCGCCGGTCGGCGCGGCTCGGAGCGAACACGGCCGCGATAACCGGAGGCTTCGTCGTGATCCTCGGGCTGTTGAATTTCGTCGGCTACCGTCACCATAAGCGCGTGGATTTGACCACCGAGAAGCTCTACAGCCTGTCTGATCAGACCCGCAAAATCGCCTCCGGCCTGCAAAAGGATGTCAAGATTATCAAGTTTGACAAGCGGGATGACACGGAGCTGCGCGACCTGGTGAAGGAGTACCGCGACGCCAGCCACCGCATCACTTACGAGCGCGTTGACCCCGAGGTGAGCCCGGAGTTGGCCAAGCAGTACAACGTCACCACCAGGGGAGAGACCGTCGTCGTGTCCGGAGACCGTTCGGAACACTTACAGGGCCAGACCGAACAGGAGCTGACGAATGCCATCCTGAAAGTTACGCGCGACAAGTTGAAAAGCATCTGCTTTGTCGAAGGCCACAACGAAAAACAGATCACGTCGCCGGCCGCCGAAGGCTACCAGACGGTCGACCGGTTGATGAAGAACGAGAACTACCAGACCCGGACGGTCAATCTTGTCACCTCCAATCAGGTCCCTTCTGACTGTGACGTTTTGGTCGAGGCGGGGCCGAAACAGGCGCTGTTCCCGCAGGAAGCCGAGATGGTCGGTAAATACCTCGATGGCGGCGGCAAGGTGATGTTCCTGATCGATCCGGACACCGACCCGGGGCTCGGGGACCTGCTAAAAAAATGGAACACCGGGCTGGGCAACGACATCGTGGTCGATGTGAGCGGCGTCGGCCGCCTGTTCGGCACGGGCCCGGCCGTTCCCCTCGTGCGCGACTACGGCTCGCACCCTGTGACGAAAGACCTCAGCAACGGGATGACGTTCTTTCCGCTCGCGCGGTCGGTCAGCACTGCGGGCGGCTCTTCTGACGTCTCGACCACCGAGCTCTTAAAGACGTCGGAAGACAGTTGGGCGGAAACAGACATGAACGAATTGAAGACCGGCCAGGTGAAGTTTGACGAGGGCAAAGACAAGAAGGGGCCGGTCAGCCTCGGCGTCGCCGCCGGCAAAAAGGTCGGCGAAAAGGAGGCGCGCCTGGTGGTAATTGGCGATTCTGATTTCGCGACGAACAACTTCGTCCGGCTTCAGAGCAACGGCGACCTGTTTATGAACGCGATCAACTGGCTGGCGCAGGATGAGGATCTGATCTCCATCCGGCCTAAGGACCAGACCAACCGCAGCGTCACCATGACGGCCAGCCAGCAGAGCACCTTTTTCTGGCTGACGCTTCTTTTTATGCCCGGCGTCGTGCTGGCCTCCGGTATTTATGTGTGGTGGAAACGTCGCTAGGACCGTGCGGGAGGCTCGCTGCCGCACGGCCGGGCGGATCTTTGTTGGCCCGCTCGCCTGAGCTTTCAGATGCGAAATTTGAGATGAGCGCCTTCTCGCGAAAAGAGACGCATTCTTTCCCGTCATCATGAAGAGGAGCACACTCTACCTAATTCTTGCCGCCGCCGTCCTCGGCGGGATCGTCTACTATTTCGAGATACGGAAACACAGCGAAAGCAGTCCGGCAGACGAAGCAACCGCCTCTGAGAGCAAGCCGGCCTTTACGTTCAAGCGCGACGATATCGCCGAGGTCGATATCACGCGTGACAACCAGACCGTCAAAATTGAGAACAGGGACGGCAAATGGGTGATCACCGAGCCCGTGAACACGCTCGCCGATCAGACCAACGCCGGCGCCATCGCCGATGACCTGGCCGGTCTGCGGCTGGAGCGCACCTTCCCGGCCCCGCCCGACAAGATGAAGACCTACGGGTTGGATCAACCCGGCGTGGCGGTCGAGGTCAGGATCAAGAACGACGGCGCGCACCGGCTCCGGCTCGGCTCGAAGGATTTTTCGGGGACATCAGTCTATGCGCTGGTGGACGACTCGAAAGACGTGGCGCTAGTCTCGTCGAGCCTGCTAAGCGCATCCGACAAAAGCTTGAACGAACTGCGGGATCGCTCCGTCCTTGACGTTGCCCAGGGCGACGTCACCTCAATTGATCTCGCGAATGAGAATGGCAAGATCGCTCTGAACAAAGAGGGCGCGGCATGGAAGATCATGGCCCCCGTTCAGGGCGACGCAGACGATAACGCCGTAACCTCGTTCTTAACCGGTCTGACGTCGGGCAAAGCGGCCGACCTTATCAGCGAGTCGGCCGACAATCTGACGAAATACGGCCTCGACAGGCCAAAGGTGACGCTGACAACTCACCTGCAGGGCGGCGGTGAGCGTTCCCTCGCCGTCGGTTCCAAGAACGGCAACAAATACTACGCCAAGAGTTCGGACCGTGCCGCAATTTTCGAAATCGACTCGTCTCTTTACCAGAAACTGAACACCAAGCTCTCTGATCTACGGGACAAGCAGCTCGCCCGGGTTGACGAAGACGCTCTCGCGCGGCTGAAAGTAACGGGCCCGAACGGTACTCTTGAGGCGGAGAAGAACGGCGACAAGTGGACCGTTAACGATCCCTCTGATCAGAAAGGCAAAGGGCTTCAGGCTTTCAAGATTCTCGACCCTATCGAGACGAATAAGGCGACCGAGATTGTAGATAAACCGTCTTCCGCGATCGCCGCGAAGCTCGCCAAGCCTGCCGTTACCGCGGAACTGGCCGACAAATCAGGAAAGACTACGAGGATAAAGATCTCCGCCGCCGACGGCGACAGCGTATATGCGTCGGTTGAAGGAAGCCCGCCGGTCTACAAGGTGCCCAAAAAGATGCTCGACGACCTGAGCTTCAGGCCCTCGGACGTCATTCAGCAGTAGCCCAAGCGGACAACCGCGCGGCAGCAGACTGCGAGTTAGGAGCAAGCGTTAAGAGACAGCTTTTTGAACAGCCTCTAACTTACGTTGCAATCCGGAAGATGATTTGGTATAGCGTAATCGATTAGACCTTGTAGGTCAGAGACTCCCCCAAGTGAAGGCCCCATGATACGTAGAAGTCACCTTGCACAATTATTGTGGCCGGTTTTCGGCCTTTTGGTTCTGACCTCCGTCGCCGCCGCGCAGTCGCCACAGGACGGCTTTGCCGACGCAGTCCTGGGCCGCTGGGATTTGACAGTTGAGGGCGCGGACGGGCCATATCCCTCCTGGCTCGAGATCATGCTCCGCAAGGAAACAGAACTGATGGGCCGTTTCGTCGGGCGCTTCGGCAGCATGCGACACATCGCACAAATCGAATACAGGAACGGAGAGCTTTTCTTCCGAGTGCCGGTGCAGTATGAACAGAACCCGAGCGATCTGGTCTTCAGAGGAAGACTGGCCGGAGACAAACTGGAAGGCACGACGGAAGCGGCGGACGGAAAGACGCTTAACTGGACGGGGGTACGAGCGCCTGACCTGAGGCGGAGCGCGCCGCCGAAGTGGGGCAAGCCGATAAAGCTTTTCAACGGCAAAGATCTCACCGGGTGGAAGCTGCGCAGTAACGTAAGGGGCAACTGCTGGGGCGCAGCGGACGGCACGCTGGCCAACAGCGTCCCGTGTGTGGACATCATAACGGAACAGAAATTCACCGATTTCAAGCTGCGCCTGGAATTCAACATCGTCGAGAAAAGCAACAGCGGCGTTTACCTGCGTGGGCGTGACGAGGTGCAGATACTGGACGATGTGGGGAAGGCGCCGGACAGCCTGCGGATGGGCGGCGTGTATGGTTTCATCAGACCGTACAGCAACGCTTCACGGAGGCCCGGCGAATGGCAAAGCTACGAGATCACATTGATCGGTCGCCGGGTGTCGGTTGTTTTAAACGGCACAACGGTCATCCATAATGAGGAGATCCCGGGCATTACGGGCGGCGCTCTCGACAGCGATGAAGGCGCACCCGGCCCGATTATGCTGCAGGGCGATCATGGGAAGATTGCGTTCAGGAATATCGTCATCACCCCGGCCAGAGATCATCAATAGCCTGTGGTTTTACCAAAGATTTTTGGGGCCGTAATCAAAAACTTGAACCACAGAGAGAGGACGCAGAGGAAAGACCGGTTATGACGGCATCGCCATCATCCCCAACTGCCGCCGTCCGACCTCTTTTATCTTAGAGTCAGGCCACTTCTCCAGATACTGGTAACTTGGGTGGTTCGGCTTCTCGTGGCAGGGGTTGTGCGCCGCGTTGTAACAACAGATCAGCGACCAACGTGGGTGCGGGCTCAGGTTGGCGTCCGAGCGATGGAGTAAATTGCAGTGGAAGAAGAGCGCGGTACCCGGCTGCATCTCACAACGCACCAACTCCAGATGCCTGAGCGCTTCCTCAACCCGTTTAATGTCAGCGCCGGTCTGCTCTCCAGTTTTCCCATGGTCAATGCGGCCCATTCGATGCGACCCCCTGATCACCTGGAGGCAGCCGTTTTCAGTCGTGGCACGATCGACTGCGATCAAGCAACTGGCCATGTCAGGGAATAAACAGCCGTTGGAGTACCAGTAGCCATAATCCTGATGCCATTCCCAGGCCCCGCCCACGAAAGGCTCCTTGAGCATCATTTTGTGGTGATAATGGTAGACTTCGCCGCCGAGCAATTGCTCCATGGGATCAACGATACGGCGGCAGCGGACAAAAGCGCTGTAGATGTCTGCGCCTAAAGAGCCGGTGATCCACAGCTTGCTCCGCCCCCGGGAGGTGTCCAGACGCTCGTAGGCTTGTTGTGCCATTTGCGGATCAGCTTTGGCGATCCGTATGAGCAGATCAATTTCCTCCGCATCGAACAGCCCCCTGATCATCAGATAGCCATCCCGATTGAACTGCTCGACCTGCTCTTTGGTCAACTCGGACATGATTATCCAGGCGCCCTCCGGATTCCAGATATACAGGCTTCTTATTCTATAGCTGGTGGCAATTGACTATATCCTGTGGCGCTGACGACCAGGAAGTATCACGCCAAGGCGCAAAGGCGCCAAGCAACGCGAAGAAAAGTGATACTCAATCGCCAACTGCAGTATATCTAACCATACAGTACTCTATATCAGCCTTGCGGCTAAATAAATACTATGGGAAGGCGGGATGAAACGTCGCGGGACGCCGAGGAGTGCAAATAGTTATAGGGTGGGGAGATTTTGTTTCATACATGAAACTATGTCTTGCGCCGGAAACAAACTTGTGATATAAGCATGCGCCATGCTCTTTGGTTAAACGGAAGGCTGATTGAAAAGGAGAAAGTTATGACAAGCGAAGCGAAACCTATCCCGGAGGGGTTCCACAGTGTAACACCGTACTTATGTGTCAATGATGCGGCCGGCGCTCTGGAGTTTTACAAGAAGGCGTTCGGGGCAACGGAGTTGATGCGCATGCCCGACCCCAGTGGTAGAATCGGTCATGCCGAGATCAAGATCGGCGACTCAATCATCATGCTTGCCGACGAGTTTCCGGAAATGGGCTTCCGTAGCCCACAGACTTTAGGCGGCTCGCCTTTTGCCATCTACCTCTATGTCGATGACGTGGATGCGGTGTTCGGCCAAGCTGTCGCCGCCGGCGCGAAGTTGGTAAAAGAGGTGAAGGATCAATTCTACGGTGACCGGAGCGGCGGGGTGGAAGATCCCTTCGGACACATCTGGTACGTCTCAACGCACAAGGAAGACGTATCACCAGAAGAGATGAAGAGGCGGGTAGGGGAAGAGATGCAGAAGCGGGCGGCCTCGTCCGGCAAGTAGCGGGGCAGCCAAGACAATCGGAACTGTTTTTTGTGATTGCCTCTTACTTCAGTGCCGCGCACAAGAGGTCGTTGCAGCCGAGTGCCCGGCGGGTGTGCTTCTCAGGTTCCTTTCCCCGGTCAGGATGGGAAGATGCTCGCCAGGCGGTCGGCCGCGCCCCGGCTCTAGATGCCCTGATGATCCGATGGTAATGCGTGCGAAAAAGCAGGTCGTCGTGGCAATCATCCTCACAACGATTCTTTCACCCATCTTGCCCTCACAATCTGCAAGAGCGTGTGCGCCGGCGCCGCGGTCAGGGGATAAAGTACAGATCGCAGAAGAATCGGCCGTGATCGTGTGGGACCCGGCCACTCACACACAGCACTTCATTAGGCGTGCGACATTCGATACGACGAGCCTCGACTTCGGGTTTCTTGTGCCGACCCGACTGCGCCGGCACTCACCGAGGCGAGTGACCACTCCTTCACCCGTCTCAAGGATTTGATCAAGCCGATAACTGTCGTCAACCGCCTCACGGGCGTCGATTTGACCCCTCTTTTTTTGCGCTTTTTCCTGCTCAAGGCACCGATGACTGGTGCCAGGGGGGTGCAAGTGTTGAGCTCGCAACGCGTGGCCGGTTACGATGCCGTCGTGCTGGAGGCCGACAACACCTCGGCATTGACCGACTGGCTCAAGGATCATGGCTACGCCGCCCGCCCGGCACTGACCGCCTGGCTGGCTCCCTACATCGCATCCCGGTGGAAGGTTACCGCCTTTAAGATCAGCAAAGACGGGGGCGAAAGGCAGGTGGCTACTTCCGCCGTGCGGATGTTATTTAAGACTGATCGCCCGTTCTTCCCCTACCGCGAGCCGGAGGACCAGCGCGACCAGGGGGGCCCGCAGTTCTTTTGAACCGCGGCTGCTGCGGGTCTTTATGCTCAGCACCGCCCGGATGGATGGCGGAATCGGCGAGGCCGCCATGTCTCAGCTGTGGCCGGGTCGCGTCGTCTGGTCGGACCAGCTTGAGGAGGGTAATCGTGCCCGGCTGGCTGAAGAGCTGGCGCTCCCGGCAGATCAAGTCCCGGGCAATCTGTGGCTGACCGCCTTCGAAGACAGATCTTCGCCGCGCCCCGGGACGGATGATCTGTACTTCGCCCCGTCTAGGATTGAGGGTCGTGTCGTGCCCCCGCCGATCGTTTACACCAATGATGAGCGGGCCCCCGTACCGATTGATCTGGTAACGGCAGTATTAGCGCTGGTTGGAGGCTTGATCGGCTTGGTGTGGCTAGGTCGCCGCCGGCACACCATCCATACCGGGCAGTAAAACGGCAGCGGTATTTGAGCGCCGGGAGTCCGCCACCTCTCGCGGAGTCCGAAGCGGCGTCCAGCTAATTTTGCGCCCGACGACAACCAGATTGCGTTCTA
>CAYLJO010000222.1:0-10228 GCA_964383905.1 uncultured Blastocatellaceae bacterium | reverse complement strand
ATGTGAGCGGCGGGCCCATCGGCCCGGTCGGTACCGGTACGGGCGGGGGCGGTAACGCTCCCGCCCCGGCCATGGATGTGCCGCCGCCGCCGCCACCGCCGAAGCCATCGCCGCCGAAGCCGACGGCACCGATCTCCGGCGGCGTGCTCAACGGTAAAGCTATCAGTCTACCTAAACCGCCCTACCCGGCGATTGCCAGGGCCGCGCACGCCGGTGGCACGGTGACCGTTCAGGTCGTGATAGACGAGAATGGCAACGTGATTTCGGCGCACGCCGTGAGCGGCCACCCGCTGTTGCAGGCGGTCGCGGTTGCCGCGGCCCGGTCGGCGAAATTTTCGCCGACCAAGCTTTCGGGTCAGCCCGTGAAGGTATCGGGCGTGATCACCTATAACTTCGTGGCTCAATAACGGTGGCGGACTTGCGCCAAGGGGGGCGTCCCCGGCATTCCGGGCCCGACCACCCTGCGCACAGACTGCTCGCTATCAATGTAATAAATTTTTTGGAGGGGTTTACCGTGACTATCTTAACAAGCCTTCTCGGATCGCAAGTTCTAAGTTTCCTGGTGCTTTTGTGGCAGGATGCGGCAGCCAGCCCGGGGGCCAGTCCTGGTTCCGAGGCAGCCAATCAATTCACGATCACCGAAATGGTCAAGAACATGGGCGGCGTCGCGATCACCGTCGTGATCATTCTGCTGATCATGTCCGTCTATTCGATCGCGATCATGGTCGAGCGTTACCTGACCTACTCGGCCGCCAAGAAACAGTCCCGCGAGTTTGCGCCGCGCGTCGCGCAGGCGCTCAAGAATGACCGCATCGAAGAGGCCATCAACATCAGCGACAAGCACAGAAAGTCGCACCTGGCGATGGTCGTCAACAGCGGCCTGCAAGAGTTCCGCGCGCACGAACAGTCGTCTGACATCTCGGGCGACGAGATCGAGGCGTCAAAACGCGCGCTGCAGCGCGCCATCGCCATTAAGACGGCGGAGTTTCGCCGCGGTCTTTCGGGCCTGGCGACCATTGGGTCGACGGCCCCGTTCGTCGGGCTGTTCGGCACGGTGTTCGGCATCATCAACGCCTTCCGGGGCATGAAGAGCGCTGAATCGGCCGGCATCTCGGCGGTCGCGGGCGGGATTTCCGAGGCGCTCTTCACGACCGCCCTCGGACTCGTCGTGGCGGTGCCTGCGGTGTGGCTTTTCAACTACTTCACAGGCAAAGTTGACGGCTTCGTCGTCGAAATGGACAACTCGGCCTCGGAGCTGATCGACTACTTCCTGAAGAGTCGCACGCGACAGCTCAAACCGTAACAGTTGCCAACAATATATTGTGGCGCGCCGAGGCCGCGCTCCCCGGAGTGTGCCCGCGCGCCGCATGTCCCTGTCACACGGGACCCGTCAAGGAGATTTAATTTATGGGAATGTCAGCCGGTGGGGGCGGTGGCCTCCAATCCGAAATCAATGTCACGCCGATGGTCGACATCATGCTCGTGCTGCTGATCATCTTTATGGTGGTGACGCCCTTTTTGCAGCAGGGGGTGACGGTCGCCATCCCGCGCGACATGAACAGCCCCGAAGTCGATCCTAATATCATCAAAGAGTCTTCGGTCGTGATCTCGATCCCGAATGACGGTCAATACTATCTGGGGAAAGAGCAGGTCTCGAAGGAAGAGCTCGGGCCGCGCGTCGATAAGATGTTAAAGAACAAGGAAGACAAGGACCGCATCGTTTACATCAAGAGCGGCGTTAATGTCAGCTACGGCAGCGTGGTCGAAGTTATCAATGTCATTAGGCAGCAGGGGGTCGATAAGATCGGACTGGTTGCCGATAAAAAGAAGAAAGGCGCAGCCGGAGCAACAGCCCCTGCGCCGGCCGCGTAATAAATTTGCGATCACCGAAATCGCCGGCGCCCGCCGTGGCTTAGGCCACACGCGTCCCGCCGGTGTGTTAAAGGAGTAAGGTTATGGGAATGAGTGCAGGCGGCGGCGGCAGTAAGGCCGTGCCGTACATCAACGTGACGCCGTTGATCGATGTGCTGCTGGTGCTCTTGATCATCTTCATGGTCGTGACACCGCTCAAGCCGAGCCGCTTCAAAGCGGAGGTGCCGACGCAGCGTGACCCGAATGAAGACCTGAGCAAACTGAAACCAAATCCGCTCACGCTCGTCGTGACCATCGGCAATGACCTCAAGCTCAGGCTGAACGAGGACAATATGGGTTCGGTGAACGACACCAGCCCGTTGGCGGCCAAGCTCAACTCCGTCTTTCAACAACGCACGGAACAGCACGCCTACAGGAGTGGCACGGAAGAGGTTGAAAAGACCGTTTTCGTCAAAGCACCGCGCTCGCTTAAGTACGGCGATGTCGTTAAGGTGATAGACGCGATCAAGGGTGCGGGCTCAGACCGCGTCGGCTTGCAGGTCGACGATTTACCGTCATAAAAACAACGGCAGGTGATAAGGCGGCCTATATCTTGTCACCCGCCGCCCGTCGGCTGTCATTTGAAATTGGGGCATGGACCAATGAAACTCTCTCAAACCAGGGTTGCCCTCTTAATCCTGGTCGTGCTTACGACCGCCTCCGGCTGCGGCGTCATTAACCGCATCCGGGCTAAAAATGAGTTGAACGAAGCCGCCCGCTCCTATAAGGAAGGCCATTTCGCCGAAGCGGAGCAGCATTCTAAAAGGGCGCTGGAGCTCGATCCGAATCAGAAGACCGCGCCCGCCTTCATCGCGCGCACCGTCCACTCGCAGTATAAGCCGGGCGTCGACACCGAGGACAATAAAGCCAAGGCGCGCGAGGCCGTTGATGCTTACAAAAAAATCCTGCAGAATGACCCGAACAACGAAGAGGCTTACAAAGCGATAGCCGCGCTGCTGGGTTCTCTCAAAGAGGATGTTAATCACAATCCGGACCCGCCGGGCCAGGAAGGGCTGGGGCAGCGCCAGTGGATCTTGCAGCGCGCCGAAAACAGCAGCATGCCTGCTGCGCAACGGGCGGAAGCTTTCACCGTGCTCGCCAGCAAGGATTGGGACTGCTCCTATAAGGTCACCGAGTTGCCGCAGAACAAGCAGACGGCCAACAAGGACAACAAGACGATCATCGTTTACAAGAAGCCGAAGGAGCAAAAAGATTTTGACGACATCCAGATGTGCGTGAAGCGCGGGTTGGAAGAGGCCGAAAAGGCCATCCAAAATGATCCCAACAACGAGTCCGCCTGGTCTTACAAGACTAATCTCCTGCTCGAAGCGGCCAAGCTCGCCGAGATGGACGGCAAGATGGATCAGAAGAAGCAGTACACGGATCAGGCCCAGAAGGCGCAGGACGAGACGACGAGGTTAAGCAACGAGAATAAGAAGAAGAAGGCGGAAGAGGAGGCCAAAAAGTCCCCGTCCCCGCCGACCACTTAAAGTGCCGGGTTGCCCCTTGCCTATCCTGCGCCGCAGGATGATTCTTTCCACATCTCCTTCAGTACGAGTGATGCCCAACTTTCAGGTCGGGCATCACCATTTGTTATAATCAGAATAGTCAGTGGTCAGTAATCAGTAATCAGCTTTTGGCTTGTTCCTGACTACTGATTGCTGACTACTGTTATGATCCGCATCGAAGACATCGTCGAAAAAGTCGGCCGCAATCAGGCGCATGCCGACCTTGATCTCCTGCGCCGCGCCTATTTCTTCTCCGCGCGCGAGCACAAGGGGCAGACCCGCGCCTCGGGTGAGCCGTACCTCGTGCACCCGCTCGAAGTCGCCAACATCCTGGCCGACATGCGGCTCGATGCGGTCTCCGTGGCCACGGGTCTGCTGCACGACGTCGTCGAAGACACGCTGGTTGACCTTGAGACCATCCGCCGCTACTTCGGCGACGAGGTGACCCAGCTGGTCGACGGCCTCACCAAGATTTCGCAGATCAGCAACGTTTCGCACGAAGAGCAGCAGGCGGAAAATGTCCGGAAGATGCTCCTGGCGATGGTCCATGACGTGCGCGTCGTGCTCGTCAAGCTCGCCGACCGCCTGCACAACATGCGCACGCTCCAGTACCTTAAGCCGGAGAAGCGTAAGCGTATTGCGCAGGAGACGATGGACATTTACGCGCCGATCGCGCACCGCCTCGGGATGGGCAAAATGCGCGGCGAACTGGAGGATCTGGCCTTCCAGCACCTGCACCCTGAGGATTATCGTGAGCTCGCCGCCCAGCTCGAAAAGCGTCGCCCCGAAAACGAAGCCTTTCTGAAAAATGTCACCTCCCACATTGAAGAGAAGATGCACGATGCGGAAGTGCCTTACGTGCGCATTGAGGGCCGCGTCAAACGCCTCTACTCGATCTGGAAAAAACTGCGGCGGCAAAAAATCGTGCTCGATCAGGTCTACGACCTCGTCGCTGCGCGCATCATTACCCCGAATGAGGTGCGCCACTGCTACGCCGCCCTCGGGGTCGTGCATAACACGTGGAAGCCCGTCCCGGGACGCATCAAAGACTGGATCGCCACCCCGCGTGACAATCTCTACCAGTCACTGCACACCTCGGTCATCGGCGCGAAGGGGCAGCCCTTCGAAGTGCAGATTCGGACGGAGGAGATGCACCACATCGCGGAAGAGGGCGTCGCGGCGCACTGGAAGTACAAGGAAGGTAACCGCGGCGCGCACGACGACGATGATGCCCTGAAAGCTTTGCGCTCGCTGGTGGAGTGGACGCAGGAGGTTAAAGACCCGCGTGATTTTCTTGACTCCCTTAAGCTCGACCTCTACCCGAAAGACGTTTATGCCTTCACGCCGATGGGCAAAGTGATTCAGTTGCCGCGCGGCGCCACCCCCGTCGACTTTGCCTACATGATTCACTCCGAGGTCGGAAACACGTGCACCGGCGCACGCATTAACGGCCGCATCGTACCGCTGCGCACGCAGATTCAGAACGGCGACGTCGTCGAGATTCTCACCACGCCGAACTCACACCCCTCCCGCGACTGGTTGAACTTTATTGTCACCTCCCGCGCGCGCAATCGCGTGCGCCACTGGGTGGCGGAGCAGCAACGCGCCGAGTCGATTGAGATCGGGCGCAAGCTTTTAGAGAAAGAGTCCGCGCGCTTTCAGCTCTCGGCCAGGAAATTGTTGAGCGACGGCGACGGGGAGTTTAAGCGCGTCGCCAACGACTACGGTTACGGGCGCGTCGATGATCTGTTGGCGGCCATCGGATACGGCAAACTTGTGCCGCGCAATGTGATTGCCAAATACCTCGGCCCGGAAAAATTTGCGGAGCTTGATACGCAGAAAGAATCGCGTCTGCGCAGCGGCGTGCGGGCCGTCAAGCGTTTGATTCGCCTAGGCGAAGACGCCATCGCGGTGCGCGGCGTGGACGATCTCATGGTGACGCGCGCCCGTTGCTGTAACCCGCTGCGGGGTGAAGAGATCATCGGCTACGTCACGCGCGGCAAAGGCGTGGCCGTTCACAGCAAACGCTGTAAAAACGTCCAGTCCCTGATGGTCAACCCTGAGCGCATCGTCGAAGTTGAATGGATGGGCAAGGCTGATAAGTCTGCTTACGCCGTTAAGCTTCTCGCCATTACGGAGAACCGCACCGGTATGATCGCGGGAATCACCGGCGCCATCTCAGACATGAAGACCGGCATCCGTGACGCGCGCGCCTCGGTCGCGCCCGACGACCGAGGGCACATCGAAGTGACGGTCGAAGTATTCGACGTCAAGCACCTCGACAAGGTTATCAGCTCGATCAAAAGCATACCCGGCGTCCTTGACGTGGAACGCCTGCAAGGCGCCGCCTAAGGAAGGCAAAAGTAAAAAGGCACAAATGCGGATCACGGATAAAAATTAAAGGCCGGTTTCCGCCTTACTTTTGCTCTTTACCTTTTTACTTCTGCCTTTTCTCGCGTTGCCGTCGGGCAACTGTTTTGTTAAAATATTTAGTTTGTTTCCGAAAATGGGAAAGAGGATTTTCGCACAGTGAAGCAGATCATTAAGACGGCGAATGCGCCGGAGGCCATCGGACCATACTCGCAGGCTGTTCGCACAGGTGATTTGGTATTTGCTTCAGGGCAAATCCCCCTTGATCCCCGGACGGGACAATCGGTGGGGGGCGGTGTCGCTGAGCAGACAGAGCAGGTCTTGCGCAACCTCTCGGCCGTGCTGGAGGCCGCCGGAAGCTCACTCGACCGCGTAGTCAAAACAACGGTGTTCCTCGCTGACATGAATGACTTTGCCGCGATGAACGAAGTCTACGCGCGTTATTTCAGCAAAGAGCCGCCGGCCCGCGCAACCATCGCCGCCGCCCGTTTACCACGTGATGCTCGTGTGGAGATTGAGGCCATCGCCCTCGTGGGAGAGGAAGGTTAAACGATAAGCTGCTTTAAATTCAGCGTTCCGCGTTCATACTTCCTCTCAGGCGGCTTTGGCGACTTTGCCCGCTTTAATACAGCTGGTGCAAACCTTCATGCGCTTAGCGCCTCCCTGCGGGAGTTGCACGCGAATGGATTGCAGGTTCGGGTCGAAGCGGCGATGCGTGCGATTGTTCGCGTGAGAGACGTTGTTACCGGACTGCGGCGCTTTGCCACAGACTTCGCAGCGTTTAGCCATGACTACTTGATACCTCCGGGTAAAAAGACGCGCGGGCGATTTCTGTTATCGGTTGCATCCGAATCTACGAAGCGGATGCAAAACAAAAATTTATAGCAAACACATTTCCGTAACGTCAAGCAGAGACGCGTTAAATAGCGCGGCAAGTGATCAGATATAGTTCACCTGAAGGAGCAAAAAGCTACAGTGCACAGAGTCATCAAGCAAACATTTATCTTCGCCATCATCGCGCTCGCCGCATTCGCCTTCGCCGCCTGTGACCGGGCCGGCGGGAGCGAGGCGAGCAAAGAGGGCGACGTGGCCGCCACCGTCAACGGCAAGCCTATTTTATCCAAGGATGTCGAGCGCATCATCAGCCAGCAGGCACAGGGCCAGCAGGCGCAGATGTCGCAGCTTCAACTCGCGCAGGCGCGTTTGCAGGTGCTGGACGGTTTGATTCAACAGGAAGTCCTTTTCCAGCGCGCCGAAAAAGAGAAACTGCTGCCGTCCGAAGATGAGATTAACCAAAGGGTCACTGATCTGAAGACGCAGAGCGGCATGACCGACGATCAGTTTCAAAAAAGACTTAAGGACATGAATCAAACGCTCGAATCGGTGCGTGAAGAAACACGCAAAGCACTTGCGATCCAGAAGCTGCAAGACAAGACCAACAGCAAAATAACCATTAGTGACCGAGAGGTTGAAGATTTCTACAACAGTAATAAGCAGCAGTTCGTCAACACCCGCGGGGTGGCGCTGGCCGACATTGTAGTTGACCCGGCGGATAATAGCGCGCAGGGCATCCAGAGTGACGCCAGAGGCGACCTTGAGGCCAAGCAGAAAATAGATCTCATCTATCAGCAACTGAAGGGGGGGGCTGATTTCGCGACCGTTGCGCGCGCGCGTAGTGAAGACCCCGGCAGCGTCGCCCGCGGCGGTGATATTGGTTTTGCCACCGAAGAGGATCTTAAGCAGAATGGTTTTCCGCCGGATCTGATCGCAAAATTTTTCGGCCCGATGCAGGTCGGCAGTTACACCGAGCCTATTAAATTCAGCAACGGGCGGTGGTACATCTTCAAATTGCAGGAAAAGCGTTTGCAAAATGAGAACCTCACGCTTGATAGCCCGGGGGTGCGCCAGCAGATCACGGAAGCCCTCCGCAATCAGCGCAAGGAGATTCTGAACGCGGCGCTGCTTGAAGTTGCCATGAGCGATGCCAAGATCGTTAACCACCTCGCGGCGAGGCTGGTTAACAGCCCGAGTGACCTTGGCCTGCGTCCGGCTTCGTCGCCCGCTTCTTCTGCCGCCTCGCCCGCTCCGGCCGCGAGCGCAAGCGCTTCTCCGGCTCCGTCCGCAAGCCCGGCGGCTTCCGCTTCGCCTGTCAGAGGGCAGGCGCCGGGAGCGAAGGCTTCGCCGAAGCCCTGAGCGGGTACAGTTGATAGAATATAACGGGTGCGGGCATGCCGTTTGAGCTGAGTCCGCGCCCGTTTCGCGTGTTTATCGAAAAGGAATTCTCTTAGCAGGTTATGCTGTTTCGTCTTTCGGATGTCTATAAGTCATACGGCGCGCAGGACGTCCTGCGCGGCGCATCGCTGCAAATCAACGCCGGCGAGCATGTCGGCTTAGTCGGCCGCAACGGTGCGGGCAAGTCAACCATCTTTCGTCTCGTGAGCGGCGCCGAGATGCCCGATCGCGGCGACGCCGTGCGGGCGCGCGGCCTGCGCCTGGGCCTGCTCGCGCAACACGTGCATTTCGAAGCCGGTTCGACCGTGCACGAATCCGCGCTCACCGCCTTCGGCCACCTCCAGCAGATCGAGCATGAGATGCACGAGCTGGAGCACCGCATGGCGGAAGCGGGTGACGACCTCGCGGCGGTGCTCGAACGCTACAGCGACCTCCAGCACCAGTTCGAGCGTGAGGGCGGCTTCGAGTACACGGCCAAAGCCGAAGCGATCTTGCAGGGGCTCGGTTTTGATCGTGACACCTGGCAGCTTGAAACTGAAAAGCTCTCCGGCGGGCAACAGAACCGCTTCGGCCTGGTGCGGCTTCTCCTTGCCGAACCGGACGTGCTCCTCCTCGACGAGCCGACTAACCATCTTGATGTCGCGGCCGTTGAGTGGCTCGAAGAGTTTCTTCAGACGTACCCATCCGCTTACGTCATCATCAGCCACGACCGCTATTTCCTCGACCGCGTCTGCCGGCGCATCGTCGAGGTTGAGATGGGCCGCACCTCTAGCTACACCGGCAACTATTCGGCTTTTCTAGTGGAACGAGAAGCGCGTCGCGAAGCGCAACAACGCGCCTTCGAGAATCAGCAACACCTTATCGCCAAGACCGAAGAGTTTATCCGCCGCAATATCGCGGGCCAGAAGACTAAACAGGCTAAGTCACGCCGCAAGATGCTCGAAAAACTCCAACGTGTCGAAGCCGTGCGCGCCGATCAATCTTCCGGCGATTTCCGTCTTCAACAAATTGAGCGCGCGGGCACCCAGGTGCTGACCGTTCTCGGAGCGAGCATCGGCTACCCCGGCAAAGTCCTTGCGCGCGACATCACGTTCACGCTGCGGCGCGGTGAATGCCTGGGCGTTATCGGCCCGAACGGGTCGGGCAAGACAACTTTTATCAGGACTGTCCTCGGCAAGCTCCCCCCTCTCGCCGGCGAGTTGCGCTGGGGCACAAAAGTGCAGGTCGGTTACTACGCGCAGCAGCTCGACGACCTGGACGACCGCAACGAAATCATTATGGAGTTGCGCCGCGTCGCCCCTTCAACTGCGACGGCCAGCGAGTTGCGCTCATTTCTCGCCAAGTTTCTCTTCACCGGCGACGACGTTTACAAGCACGTGCGCGATCTTTCGGGCGGAGAGAAGGGCCGGCTGGCTCTCGCTAAATTGATCTACTCACGGGTCAATGTGCTCGTCCTGGACGAACCCACGAATCATCTCGACATTCCTTCACGCGAAGCTCTCGAAGAGGCGCTTGATGCTTACCAAGGTACGATCATCACGATCAGCCATGACCGCTACTTCCTCGACCGCATTGCGACGCAAATTCTGGCGCTCGACGGTAGTGGAGGCGCCGAACATTTCGACGGCGATTACACTGAATACCACGACTGGAAGGCCACGCTGGAGCGCGCGGCGCGAAATGAGCCGGACGCCAAAAATTCGACAGCAGATTCATCTCGAACGGAAAAAGTGTCTCCGGTCACAGCATCAAAGGATACTGCCCCACCGCCCAGGGCCAAGAGCTCAAACAGCAAAGGCGGGAAGAAACAGCCCGCTCGCGATGCTCAGTCAATCGAAGCGGAGATCGGTGATGCCGAAAAGCAGCTTGCTTTCGTCTCCGAACAGCTTGCGCTTCCCGAGGTCGCCCGCGACCCCCGCCGCCAGCAAACGCTCAACAAGGAATACCAGCAATTGGACTCGCGCCTGCGCAAGCTTTACGAGGAGTGGGACCGAGTCGCCGCCGGGGCGGCAAATCCTTAAAAGTCTTGAAAACAAAGCCTATAACTTGACAGCGCGGATGACCTTTGTTACTTTTTCAAGTCCGCTTTTAACGATGGTTTGAAGCGAGTATTCTAAAGAAATAGGCGCGTAGCTCAGGGGTAGAGCACTACCTTGACACGGTAGGGGTCCGCGGTTCAAATCCGCGCGCGCCTACCATTTTTATAT
>CAYLJO010000221.1:0-10253 GCA_964383905.1 uncultured Blastocatellaceae bacterium | reverse complement strand
CGGGTCCGCTCTCCTTCATGGACATCTTCGACAAGATGTGTTTCACCGTCTCCTCTGCCGGCGGCCGACGCGGAGCGCAGATGGGGACGTTCGACGTCGGACATCCTGACGTCATGGAATTCATCCGTGCCAAGCGGGAAAACGGCCGTCTGCGGCAGTTCAATCTCTCCCTGCTCATCACCGATGAATTCATACAGGCGGTACGGGAAGATCGTGAGTGGAAGCTCGCATTCCCGATCTCACGCAAGGAGTACGAGAGCGAGCATCCCGATCTGACTGACACCAACAAGTTCCAGTGGCGTGAGTGGGAGATTCACGACGGCTATGTCGTCAACGAAGAGGGCCTGGTCGCGTGCAAGGTCTACAAGACCCTGCCGGCGCGACGCGTGTGGGACCTCATCATGACGTCGACCTATGATTTCGCGGAGCCGGGGTTCATTCTCATTGACCGTGTCAATGAGATGAACAACAACTGGTGGTGCGAAAACATCCGCGCTACGAACCCCTGCGGCGAACAGGCGCTACCGGAGTACGGCGCTTGCCTGTTAGGTTCTGTCAACCTCACGAACTTCGTCCGCCATCCGTTCACGGAGCTCGCGCAGTTCAATTGGTCCGAGTATCGCGAGGTCGTCAAGATCTTCACGCGCATGCTGGACAACGTCGTGGAGGTCAACGGCCTGCCGCTCGAGAGACAGCGCAAGGAGATTCTGAGCAAACGTCGTCACGGCATGGGCTTCCTCGGCCTAGGCAGCACGATGACACTTCTGCGCATGAAGTATGGCTCGCCCGAATCGCTGAAGTTCACGGAGGATGTCTCGCGGGAAATGGCGGTCGCGGGATGGGAGGCGGCACTCGAGCTCTCTCGTGAGAAAGGCCCGGCTCCGATCATGAATGAGGAGTTCACGGTCACCCGCGAGATGTTGAGAAAGCGGACGGAAATGGTGCGCGACGGATGGAAGCCGGGTGCGAAGATCCCGGGCCGCCTGCTGCACGCCAAGTACAGCCGATACATGCAGCGCATTGCGGAAGTCGCTCCGCAGCTGGTGCACGAGCTGGCCGAAGTCGGCGCGCGCTTCACACATCACACCTCGATCGCACCGACGGGCACGATCTCCCTGTCGCTTGCGAACAATGCCTCGAACGGCATTGAGCCGTCCTTTGCACACCACTACTTCCGTAACGTGATTCGGGACGGCAAGAAATCGAAGGAGAAGATTGACGTTTACTCCTTCGAGCTGTTGGCCTATCGCGAGCTGGTCAATCCGAAGGCGAGTCCGGATGCGGCAGCCAACTCCGACAGGCTCCCGGATTACTTCATCGCCTCTGACGACATCTCGCCGAAGGAGCACGTTGACGTGCAGGCGGCGTCGCAAAAGTGGGTGGATTCGTCGATTTCCAAAACGGCTAACGTGCCGACGGGCTTTCCGTACGAGAAGTTCAAGGACATTTATCTCTACGCGCACGAGCAGGGGCTCAAGGGCTGCACGACGTTCCGCTTCAACCCCGAAGCCTTCCAGGGCGTGTTGGTCAAGGAGCAGGACCTCAAGAACACGATCTATAAGTTCACACTTGATGATGGAACGGTTATCGAGGCGCGCGGGGACGAAGAGATCGAATATGACGGAGAGATCCACACTGCGGCGAACTTACACGACGCAATGCGAGAGGGGTACTACGGGCGTCACTGAGCTGTTAGATCGTGAGGTGATGTCACCCGTGCGGGAGATTCCCGCTGACAGCGAGTATCCCATTACCGCCTGAGGGCGACGCGATGCGGTCGCTTCGGAACAGATTCAGGAAACACAACATGGCCATCAAGATCGATCGGAAAATCGTCAAGTACAGCGTGCAGAAGCCGGAGGAGAGGGCGCCCGAGAAGGCCGCCGGCAAGGTTGCGGAGAAGGCTGCAGACAAAGTTGCGGACGCCAAGGTGCTCGCCATTCAGGGCGAGGAGACCTTCCGCGACAAGAACGGCCGGACCGCTACAGTCATCCGGATGCACGAGAAGCTCGAACGGCCGGAGATGCTGATCGGCTCGACCTACAAGATCAAAACTCCGATCTCGGACCACGCGATGTACGTGACCATCAACGACATCGTGCTGAACGAAGGCACCGAGTACGAGCAGCGCCGCCCCTTCGAGATCTTCATCAATTCGAAGAACCTCGATCACTTCCAGTGGATCGTGGCGCTCACCCGGATTATTTCCGCCGTGTTCCGCAAGGGCGGAGACGTCACGTTCCTCGTGGACGAGCTGAAAGCGGTGTTCGATCCCCGTGGCGGCTATTGGCAGCCGGGCGGGAAGTTCATGCCGTCGATCATCGCGGAGCTCGGCCATGTGATCGAGCGGCACCTGCAGAGCATCGGTCTCATGAGGAAGCCGCAGCTCGACCAGTTTCAGCAGAAGATGGTGGAGGAGAAGCGCGCCGAGTTCGACGCCCGCGCGAAGCAGACGGATGCCTTCTCGAAGTCGCACTTCCCCGAGGGCGCGCAGCTCTGTGGCAAGTGCAGCACCGCCGCGGTGGTCATGATGGACGGCTGCATGACCTGCCTGAACTGCGGTGATTCGAAGTGCGGGTGAGGAGAGGCCGCGCGGGCAGGGGCGCTATTTGTATGGGGGACCCCATAAAGTGAGATTTGGACCCCATAAGCTGAGATAACGGGCCTCATAAGGTGAGATTAGTCGATTTTCAGTAAACATATTCCCCGGCGAGGACTTCGGTCCTCGCCGTTTTATGCTTCGAAACGCCGAGGTCCTTTTTAGGCGCGATGGGATGCGACTCGGATGTAGAAGCTGGGTTGAAGATGACAATCCGGCGCGCGCCCCGAAAAGCAAGAGGTAGTCCGGGCTGCATGCCTGACCGTATCTCGAGCTTGCGGCACGATGGTGTACGCGCCGTTGCACACCTTCGCCGCCCGATTGAGGCAGCGGTCGTAACGCTGGCTGTTGCAGACGATGATGTATCCAGGCTTCCCATCCGGCAGCGTGTTGGATGAATGTGCTGTGCCTCAGTCATGCAACCGCTCAACGCTACCAAGGCGCCGGCCACCAAGACCAGAGTACGCATAAGGGAATCAGCAGGTATCGCGTGCCCGATCGAGGTTCTCTGCCTCACGGCTCATCTCTGAATTCATTCGCCACCTATCCTATGGAACTGGGCGGTGCGGCTCCGGCAGAGCATACGCTGTCGCGCGGGGCGTGCCTGCCTGAGGATGGCGAGACAGCCCTCGCGAACCCGGAGTCGCCCCGATTTGCGCCGGCAGCGGCGCCCCACGCATCGCCCAATGCGCCAACGCGGCCGTGGATTGGGCCGGCCCTCTCCAGAATCTCGGCGGTCTTCCGATGCTTCGAGGTTTTCTCCAGCCATGCGTATTGCAAAGGCGTTCCTCCCTGGATGTTAGCTGCGTTCGGATCCGCACCATGCGCGAGCAACATTTCGACGGTCGCGAAGTTTCCCGCGCGGGCTGCTACATGGATTGGCTGCAGCTGATACTGGCCGCCTTTGGCATCGACCTTCGCCCCGGCCGCAAGAAGAACGCGAACGGCCTCGGGACTTCCGCTTTCCGCTGCCCGGTGAATGGGCGCTTCGTCAAAATTGTCCAGCGTATTCACGGGCGAGCCTGCCTTGACAAGAAGGGAAATGGCTTCCGCGCATCCTCGCCAGGCCGCGTAGTGGATCGGGAGCCAACCAAACAGGGTGTTTGGCGCACAGGTATCAGCGCCCAGTGAGAGGAGGACTTTAATGGCCTCCACGCTCCCATTGGCAGCCGCACGATGGAGTGGCCGCGATCCCCTTCTTTCATCGTGAACCAACTCGACAGAGACCCCGTCCACGAGCTCCTCGCGGATTCCCTGCGGGTCATCAAGACGCGCGTACCAATGGATATTCGGTTCCGGCAACGCCTTCATCTTCCCCGCCAGATTCCTCCTCGGCACCCGAAAACACGGGGTGCCGCTCCGAATAACGCTCGTCTTGCTTCACCTCCGCTCTCAGTTCCTCGACACCATTCCTGAGCAGTGCAACATCGGCAGCCCAGGCGTTTCTCTTCTGTGCGACATGCGCGTTGCCGATAAAAAATCCTGCGACCGCACCAGCGAGCGCGCCAGGGAGATTCCATAACCAATATCCGATCCATACCGCGGTTACCGCAAGAAGCGCCGGCCCAACCCACGGAGTGGGTACGCCTCGCCCCTCCAGTGCGGCCAAGTCGTTCAGCGCGTCATCGAGCCTCGCCTGACTAAACTGCATACTTCGGGCTCTGAAAAGCCGACACTGCTTGATGAGTGCCTTCCGAAGATTCTTGTCCAGGACGGAGAAATAAAGGCGGCGCAGGTCAGCATCCGTGTTGTACTCAACGAAGGCGTCGTGTTGCTCCCCCACGCCCGCTTGCTCCTCGAGGGCACGCAGCTCGGCCTGCATGCGATCGCGATCCCGTAGCCATCTTTGATGATGAGTCTCGGTGCTCACTGATCCCTCCAGAGCTCCGGCGGTTACTCAGACTGCGCCGGGAATAATCGTGGTAGGGTCGCGGGCGTTCATGCATCGACAACCCTAAACCACTGATCCGCCTCTCAAAGCAGTCTGATTCGCGCCCGATTGGTCAGGTGCGTAGTAACACCCGGGGCCCTCCCCGGGATATCCGGCGGCAGCCCGCGACGCCTGGCCTGACCCGGAAGGCCCTGCTCTTGGACTACCACTTTTTACTGTCGTCCGAACCGTTACTCCCGGACGGTAGCGCGGGCGCACCCGGAAGCTGGGCCCGTAGTACCTGGCCCTTAGGTGAGGTAGTCGCAGGTACAGCCGCAGGGCTTTGCGGCGCTGGTGTGACGACCGACGTATTTGCGATCGCTTGCGGCTTCAGCTCTTCACGGACCTGCAAACTGACTGGATCTACGGAGTCCAGGGAGATTTTGACGTTCACAAGATGGCCGTAGGCTAACTTGTTGGAAACTCGCTCGATGACCACATTGCAGCACGGCGTATCTGCGCGGCCCAGAGACTCCCCCGTCTGCGGATCCTTCAGTTCCTTGCCTAGGGAAACGATGGCGTAGCTGGCCCCAACCTTCACGGCCAGTCCACCTTGGCTCAGGATGACGTTACTTCCATCTCTCGATACAACCACAAGCGGGAACGTTCGGGAGAGGATCGCGGAGACTGTTTGGTCAGCGATCTTTGATTCCATCTTTGTGGTCAACTGGGCGCCATCTATCCCTTGGTCCATCGTCGTGGACTCCGGAGCCAGCTGCTCCTGCAAGGTCTCAGAGAGCATGATCTGCCGGGTCGAGACGTTCAGTACCCGATGGGATACGGACCAACCGCCGGCATAGCTCACGAAGTCGCGACCGCTCATCTGAAGATGGCGGGCATTGCGGTGATAGCCGAAATCATTGATCGTTCCTACCCAAACGATGTCCGCGCTCAACGTCTGACTGAGTTTCGTGATCTCATCACTCGGAGTCTGGCCGGAGGCGACCAGATCCAGTTCTGATTGGACTTCCGGACCAAAGTCACGGTCCAGCACACTAAAGCGACCGGTGGCCGTGAGGGCATCGATCAGGCGTTGCCGAATTTCCTCCGCAATCTTTGAGGCCGGAACAGCGTTACCTGCAATGTCGAAAGCATTGGCTGAACCGCGCAGAGGCGAGACGACGATCTTGATCTTCTTCGAGTCCGCAGGAGCGGAGAATTTGGCGATCGAGGCCTCGATATTGGCCTTATACGGCCGACCGGCAGCCGTCGGCTCGACAAGGCTCACCAGTTTGAAGTTGCTGATTGTGCCCTTCGACCTTGCGGCAACAGCTTCCGCGAAGGCGGAACCGCGCAGCGACTGCTCCGTCTGGCCGAAGGCCACATCCAAACCAAACTTGACTGCGATGGAGCTGGCGTCAATGGATTCCCCGTTGACTTCCATGACCGCCTGCCGAAGGGCCTCTTGCACGGCGGCATCGGGAGTCCCCCCGATACCTTCAGTGGAGACCGTAACGTGCTCAATCCTCCCGACATCCGGCAGGGGTGCGATAGGTGCAGTGGCAGCTGAGGCGGCGGACGAAGGGGCGCTGGACGAATCCACCGCCTTGGTTTCAGTCTTCTTGCCGCACCCCGTTAGGACCAAAGTACCGGCAAGGATAAACGGGGCAATTTTCGCCCGCATGCTGTCGGTGCTCCGCATGATGCTCATTGGAGCGCCGCAGTGGCGTCAGCAGGAACCTCGATGCCGTGGCTTTTGGCGAAGCTCACTGCACTACTGAGTGTTGAGGTGGTGTTTGAGATTGAACTAGGCAGGCTCTTCGCGATGTAGGCCCCCGCCTGGAGCTTTGTTCCGGCCTGCAACGTTCCCGGACCGGACAGACCTTTTGAGAAGCCAGCGACGTCCTGCTTCATTCCCGTGTACTTGACCAGACCCGATGCAAGCAGTACCAGCCCCTGCGTGTAGGTTTGCCTGGCCTGGGCATCCAAAGTCGCATTTTGATTCTTCAGGGCCTCTGCGATCGCTTGCGAGTGATCAGACTGCGCCTTGTTGGCATCTTCCAGATTCTGCGCGGTGGCGCCATCTCCTAAAGCGTTGGCGGTGGCCTGCGCTGTTGCGGCCTGTTCCTTCAGACCCAGTGCCACTAGGAGCTTCGATTGCGAGGACAGAACATCCTTGTCGCCGGCAACATAAGCTCTCACAAGACTGGTCTGCTGGCCGGCAAGATCACCACCACCGCGGGATCCTGTGAGCTTGGAGCCTAGGCCACCAAAGGAGGGAACCTGACTGATCGCGATGGCGGGGATGCCAACCAACAAGGCCACAACAGTCAGCGATGCAGTGCTTTTGTTCATTACAAATATCCTTTATTCATTCTTGGGGTTAGTGAACACCAGCATTGTTTAGCTGGCTGATGAGTTCTTTGGCCGCGCTCTGGCTGGCAAGCTTCAGGGCGTTGGTCTGGGCCTCTGCCTCGGTGGGGCCGAGCCCTGCGTACTGCACCGGACCTACAGTCGCTACGGTGTCGGGAATCGGGTCGCTAAGGTCCAGGATTTTTGCATTCACGTTCACCGCAACCCGCAGGAAGCCCGTAGCCGGATCCGGGTTCGCAAACCCGACATCGAGCGTGCCGAGGGCGAGATAAGGAATCTTGGCAGTGCGCAGGCCTACCTCCACGTCCTGAAGCGTCTGCGACTTAAGATCCATGCCACTCTTGTAGTCCTCTCGAACGGCCTCAACATGGAGCTTCCCGCCGCTGTACGGCTCCACATCCGTGGCCGCAGTGAAACGGAAGCCAGCCTGGAGGAAGGCCCCTGACAGCACCTGATCCATGTTCGAACTGGGGAAGATTCTCCAGGTAGTTTCCGAAGCCTTACGGGTTGTGCTACCGCCGCGCTCGACAGATACGGAGCTATTGGCTTGTGCAAGAGCGGAAACAGATTTGGTGCCGTTGGTACTCACCTGGTTCTTCGAGATAGATTCCCCCTCCGAGGTATTTTGAGTCACTGATGCTGCGGCATCGCCTTTGGCGCTAGCGTCCACTCGCTGATAGATGTGGGGGTCATAGTCAGTCTGGGTGCTGGCCTGACGGGCTACGATCAAGAAGGTGATCTTGGATCTCGCGGGTCGCGGCACCGGTGCAGTGCTGGATGCTGCCTTGAGGGCGTTATCCAGTTCCGAGACGTTGAGTTTCGCACGAAGGCTGACGGTGTATTCGTGCACATCCTTGCGATCCTGCTCTTCGATGATGGTCTCATCGAGCACGTACTGATCAAGATTCGAGATCACCTTGTCTTTGATGCTCTCGAAGTTTGCGGACGCCGAACTACCCGCTTTGGCGTAATACGTCTCTATCGCCCTCAATTCCGCGGTCTGGACCGCCTGGGTCCGTACTGCCGCCGGGACGTTCTTTCCGGTATAGGGCAGTGATGCCTTCCCCTGTTCATACTGAACATCCGCGAAAACCGTCGTGCAGACGAGCAACAGGCTAGTCGCCCCGATGTACTTGATCACTTGCATTTTTGCAACAATCCTCTGGAGGCATCCAGTTGGTTCTTGATGTCCGCGGTCGTGGTAGCGGATTTGAGCCAGGGCGAGTCTTTGCCGTCCAACTCGTCGGCAAGCTTGTCTAAGAGGCCGCGGATGGCGTCGTGATAGGCTGGCAAGTCGTCCACGTACTGTTGTGTTACGGGAACTTTCTTGACCTCCCCATTCTTGAATTGGGCATCCAGATACGGATGAGCGTTGCCGTGGGTGGTGATCTTGACGGTGGCATAGGCCCCGTAGATGTAACTGGTGCCGACGTTGTTCTGCGCGTACTGCACACGTTTGACGCCCGTCAGCACCACGGAGATTTCCACATTCGGCTCTGGAAACTTGATGCTGAAATCGGCGTTGGCCAATTGCAGCTGCATGACATTGCCGACGGCATAACCTGCTGAATAGGGAATGACCGGCACGCCGGCATTGGCATTCAGAGACTCGTCCAGCTGATCGGCAAGCCAGGTTTCTGCAGCGCCGCGGTATTGCGACAAAGCTTCCGGAATGGCCGGTTTGGCATCCGGGTCGATGGTCACATTCGTGATCTGGAGAAATAGACCATCATTTCGAGGTAATGTGGCACGGGAAAGCGCCTCGGCATACCGACCAAACAGTCCTTCTTTTCCTTGGGCGCCCTCGTAGGCGTTCGCAACGCGATCGTCGATTTCGGCGTCAGAAGGCGAATGGTCCAGGGCATCCAGGTATGTGAAGGACAGTGGGTACGCACGCAGGAGCGTCTTGCTCTGGAAGTCGAAGATCATCGCCTGTCCACGGATCTGAACCAGAAGCTTGTGTACCGGGCCGAAAATCTCATCAGAGACGGTTTCACCGGTGACTGTGAGAGTCGTTACCAGCGTTTGGTCCCCTTTGATCTCAGTGTTCCCTGTCATGTTGAGATCGAAAGGAAAGCGGCCACCCTGAACAGATTGGCGCAGCTTGGCATCGACCGTGGTTCCCTGGCTCTTGAGTCGCGCCTCATAGCGTTTGGAGTACTTGAAGCGGCTGGCGATGTTTTCGGCATCCCCGGCGTATGCAAAACCGGCGTAGGTGACGGTGGCGGCGTTGCTTACTGCGGACTGGGCAACGCCCAGCGCCACGGAGAGGATCAGTGCCAGAGCGCCAAAGACAGGCGCACGATGAAGCCAAGTGACCAAGCCAGACGTATTACATTCACGTCCTGTGCGCACGACGAGTCTTAATTCCCTGATGCTATTCGGTTTTTCTATTTAGCAATTACAGCCAAGCTTAGCATAGCGGCAGGTCACGGTTCGGTGAACAGATGAAGATTTTGTGTGACCGGGATGTTGGCGCCGGGAACTGGCCGAACGGTAAGCCAGCCCCTCGCGCTGCGAAGCCCTGGGCCCAAGCCGGCGATGAGCCTCGATGCCGACGGTGACCGCCCGCCACGCCCCTCTTCCGCATTTTTTGTTGCCAATAAGCCAGTGGAGGGTCACTAGATGAAAGGTGTCCTTCTATTCCTCCAACGGTTCGAAATCCTCGCCGTCCCCTTCCCCTTCCCCTTCCTCTTCCTCGTCATCGGGAAAGTAAACATTCGGTGAGCCGATGATTTGCATTGTCTGCAAGCGCTCACGCTTGTTCGATAAGTCCTCGTAATGGGTCTCAAGTTCGCCCATAACGTAAGCTTTTGCGGCATCGGACTGGAAGCAGTCAAGATAGTCGTCAATCAGGCCAGGATCAAAGTCTAGCGGTGGTATCTCCCGGAGGAATTTCAAATACCCCGACGTAGTTTTGGTGTTCATGAAGAAGATCAGCAGTTCTTTCCACAGAACGTCCTCGGCGGGAATGTCCGCTTCGCCGAGAAATACAGTCTCCGCCTTCGAGCCATGTCGAAGTTCATCTGTGCCAAGATTTAGCTCATGCGTGCGTTTCTTGACGATGTCATAGAGCGTTGCTGACAACTTCAGGACGACTTTTCGAATGAATTTCGGGAATCTCTCGTCATTCTCAATGCCGAGCATTGATGGTTGCTCAGGAAACGTAACTTCTGGGAGGTGGCGGGAGAGGAACCTGCACAGCTCGTCTCTCTCCCTGTGAAAATCCGTTACAGAGCTTAGAGAGAAGCGGCCATAGCGCATCTGCTTATAGAATCTTGCCAACAGACTGAGGAAGTCTATGTGCGGCGATCCGACGTTGATAGTGACGTGCTTCTGTATGCGCTCGAATAGGTCCCTGGCGGCCACCCAAATCCCCCCGCCCGTGGCCACTTGAAAATCCCCCACCCC
>CAYLJO010000220.1:0-10269 GCA_964383905.1 uncultured Blastocatellaceae bacterium | reverse complement strand
CTCTGTGGTGCAATCTCTGTGGTTCAATCTTCACCAACACGTACAACTCAAGATTAAGAGAAATAGAAAAGGGACTTTGAGCGTCACCTTCACTTTCATGAATCAGATACCTATGATGTTGATCTTGAGGATTATCACTGAGGGCACATTATGCTAAACGGTCGCAAGCGACGTCCAACTCATCCGGGCGAAATATTAAGAGAAGACGTGCTTCCGGCGACGGGCCTAACCCAAGGCCAGTTCGCGGAATTGCTCGGCGTTTCCCGTCGCACCGTGAATGAGATCCTGCGAGAGCGGCGGCCAGTGACAACAGACATGGCGCACCGCCTGGCGCGTGCTCTCGGCACATCACCTGAAGTGTGGTTAGGCCTCCAGCAGGATGTGGATATTTGGGACGCGCTAGAAGATCACAGGGAAGAGTATGAACGAATCAAGCCCCTTGGCGGCGAGAGGCGGCCACTTCAAACCTTGTAGCCTTGCCGGGTTGAATTCAGCCATTAGCTTTTTACTGGCTACAAATACAGACTGCTGAGAAAAAATGATTGAACTGAATCTAACAGCGATTTATGAAGAGGCGGAAGAAGGCGGCTACATCGGTTACATCGCCGAGCTTCCAGGAGTAAATACGCAAGGCGAAACCATTGAGGAAATAGGCGAGAACCTACTGGAAGCCGCGCAGATGATACTTGAGGCGAACCGGAAAGAAGCCGAACGACGGTTAGGAAAAGATGCGAAAGTAAGGCGAGAGCGTATACAGTTACGCGCGGCGCAGCCATAGATATCTTTGCTGCCAGCGGGCCGACCTTTGTGCGTTGATTTGTTGTAGCCTAATTTTGGCAATTGTTGATCAATGGCACGGCGATCAGCCAGCAATTTTTCAATTAATTCATGCCTGGCTTTTTACAGTTTTTCCACTTCCGCTAAATACTGATTCAGGTCAGTCGGCATAATCCTCTCCCCTATTTTTGCGCGCCACTAAATACCGGCTCTCTGATAATTCAAATTAGTCTTCTGGCTTCCCTACTAAGAAACCAATCTATTTCTGTGGCGCAATCTTCAGAAGCATAAAAAGCATGCCCGCCCGTGAAGGTTGCGAAAATTCATCCCCGCCATGAATGACGAGGTCTTCTTGTGAGTTTTGATAAAAAGACGGGACTCGGGCGCGCTGCCGTTGTAGAATAAAGATATGGTGCAGGTTGCCCTGACAGTCGAAATGGCACGGGAGATCGCCGTGCGCGAAATCGCGCGGCGCATCCGCCAGTCGGCCCGCCTTTCTCGTTATACGTTTGAGCCGGTCGCTCTCAGCTCTGAGAGTGACCAGGCCTGGACGTTTGTCTCGACCTCAGAGGGGGCGATTGAGGCGGGGTATGCGCCGGGCGTTCTTTACGTCACGGTTGATAAATTAGATGGTCATATCTGGAGCGATCAAGAATTAGGGCGCACCGCCGCTTAACTCCAATAACCCCTGAAATCAAAAACCGGCTTTAATTGAGCCAGAGTGGAATGGAAATTCCAGAGTCTAGGAATTTCGACAAGCAAGTTGGTGTGGCTTTAATCGAACCAACGTGGAATTGAAACGTCATGATCTGGGAGATGAAGCGGGCCTTCGACTCCAGCTTTAATCGAACCAGAGTGGAATTGAAACAACTTATCCTAACTTGATACCATAGAGACATTACTACTTTAATGAGGCAAGAGAACAGCGAAAAATCCACGAAAACGCCGGGGGGTTATTGTGACAGGGCTGGCGGTCATGCAGATGACGGTGAAAGGCGAGAATAAATGGCTATAAAGGGCGTTCAATTCGTTACTGATACAGAGGGTCACAAGGTGGCTGTCATGCTCGACCTCGACGAGTCGCCTATCTGAGCCCAACTTATGCTGGCAAGACGCATGACAAGAAAGTGGCTGACCAGGAGCAGATTGCTTATCCTCGCAAGGCCATTCTGTTCCAGGATATAGGGTTTCAAGGTTATCAACCTCGGGTTCAAGACTGTCGCCAGCCGAAAAAAAGCCGCGCGGCAAAGCACTGACTCCGCAGGACAAGCGGCGAAATCGTGTGCTCTCGCGTGTCCGGGTGAGAGTCGAGCACGCCCTCTCGGGAGTCAAACGGTCACGGTGCGTCAAAGACAGACTGCGCAACACCCATCCGGATTGTTCAGATCGTTTCATGGAACTGGCCACTGGTTTGCACAATCTGCGCGTCTATCATCGCCAGCGTCGTCTGCGGCGATGAGCCGAAAACCTTATTCCCGATAACGTCTATTATTGACGCGGTGTTTATAGGGATAATATGGGTTTGATGCGAGCGCCGGTACGACCGAGCGGGAGCAAAGGAGAGCTTCGCACCTTAAACAACGCATCGACACACAATTACCCTCCTCGTCTCCGCAATGCTGGCACACATCTCTGACCGGTTTGCTCTCTGCTTCCATACGCTTATCCTATCAAACTGTAGTACAACCTTTGATACTTAACGCCTATGGATCTGACCGACCAACTGAATTGTTAGAATATACACGGTCCGGCTTCGAGAAAAGCGCTCGCTTCCACTTAATATGTTTCACGGGCTGCGGAACAAGATGAAAATCCCACGGCTGATCGGCCACCTACTTCTGTCGCTATTTTTTACGTCGTGTATTACCCAACCGGCCCATACGGCTGGGCGACATGCGGCCCTCAATCGAACGGCCATCCGTGCCGCCCGACTGGTTGATGTCAGCCACGGCCGGATTATCAATCATGCAGTGATCCTGATCGAGGGTGGCAAGATTACTGCGGTCGGCCCGAATATCGCCATTCTACCAGAGACACGAGTGATTGATCTCGGCAATGCCACCCTACTCCCGGGGCTGATTGATGCCCACACGCACATCACATATCATTTTGACACGACCGGACACTTTGGCCTCACCAATGATCCGTCGGCTGCTGTCACGGCCGAGTACGCGGCGGAGAATGCGCGCGTGACGGTCGAGGCGGGATTCACGACGATCCGTAATCTCGGGGCCGGCGGCAAAGTTGACCTCAACCTACGCGATGCCATTAACCGCGGCGAGATCAGGGGCCCGCGATTAGTGGTCTCAGGCGAACCCCTTTTACCGTATCTGCTCGCGCCATCAGCCGGCAGCGCGGCTCGCCTCTCATTCATTCGCGAGTTTGTTCGCGCACGGGTCCGTGAGGGGGCGGATGTCATTAAGATATTTGAAGGCGTAGATGAACAGGGCTCGCCGCTCTTCAGTGAAAATGAGATTCGTGCCGCGGTCGAAGAGGCCGCGCAAGCTGGCCGGCGCGTAGCAGTCCACGCCCACGAAGCAGCAGCTGTTAAAGCGGCCGTGAGCGGCGGTTGCGCGTCGATCGAACACGGCTCGTTTCTCGATGCGGAAGCGATCCGCCTGCTGCTTGCGCATCACACCGCGCTCGTCCCGACACTATACCTTCCGACTCACTACATCGGGCATCGAAGCCAATTCGCGTTCGGTGACCCGGCCTGGGATTTCTTCGAAAAGTTGCGCTCGCACAACCTGGACAATACCTACCGGGCAAAGAAAGCCGGGGTGTGGATCGTCTCAGGCTCGGATGCTGTAGCGGGCTTGCATGGCCACAATGCTCGCGAGCTTGAATGGCTCGTCAAAGCCGGTCTGACGCCCGCCGAAGCAATCCGTGCCGCGACCATTGATGCGGCCCGTTTGCTCGGCTTAGAAGAGCAGGTGGGTGAAATAAAACCGGGCCGGCTGGCTGATATCATCGCCGTCGCCGGCGACCCCCTGCGCGACATCACCACTCTTGAGCATGTCGAGTTTGTCATGAAGGACGGCCAGGTACTTAAAGATATTGCGGCGACCCGGTAGATCTCATTAATAAGCTCTGAGAAAAGGTGACGGGCTCCGTCTTCACCCCAAAATGCCTCTCACAAGGGGGTTGTGCACCCGGGGGGAAGCACAAAGGTGTCCTCCGCTTTTGCCCTTTCGTCGCCGCCGGTGCATTCCCCGGGTGTCCTTGCCTTGCCGCACGATCTTCCTAAGGCTCTTTGTTCAAGATCAATGATGCTGCCCGGGAGATGGTTTCCCGATCAACCTCCATCACCGAGACCCGGTGGGCAGTCCAACCTTCACCCTCGGGCCATTTCTCACGCGCCCGCTCAAAACCTTTATCCTTCGCCTCACCTTCCGATAAAGCGATCACGACCCCGGGCTCGTAGGCGCTCGTTAAGCTATCCGGTTGCGAATTGACGGCCCCGAGCGCCCAGACATACATCTTCGGTCTCAGCCCAGGGTCAGGAGTTGCCGGCCCTCGACGCGCCTCCTGCAGCCGCTCGCGATACTCGATGGCGCTCGCGACGCACGCCTCAACTTCCTCTAACTTGTAAGGCTTGCGTAAATATTTGAATACCCCTAACCGGTTCGCGCCCGCGATGTGCGCTTCGTCCCTGGTGCCCGAGATCACAATGATGGGTGTATCGGGCTGGCGTATTCGGATCAGCTCGATCAGCTCCAGCCCGCTCATCCCCGGCATCATAATATCCGTCAGCACCACGTCAAAGTGAGCCGTACCGAGCATTTCAAAGGCCTCTTCGGCCGTCTTCGCCGCCTCACAAACGTGCTCGTGCTCAAACAGCTCACAAAGGTTTTCGCGAATAGTCGGATCATCGTCGACCACCAGTAGGAAAGCCATCAGAAATTTCCTCCCGCATCAGTTCCATACCGCCGCGACTCCAACGGTAACCCACATTAACTTTACGCTTTTGAGGGACATCGACACAATAGTCTCGCAGTAGGCCGGATGTGCAGGGCGGATGGGCCCGTGCCGGCTTACTTTATTGGCGCCTCCGGTGCGCACGCTTCACCGGCATTCTCAGTCCTGCCGGTAGCGCTGGGCTAGAGCAGCACGTCTCTCGTAGGCTTCGTGGGCGATCTGGACATCTTCGAGGAATTGAGGGAGCTCTTTGAGCGACAGCGCCTGGGGGCCGTCCACCAGTGCCTGACTCGGCACCGGATGAAAATCTACCAGAACCATGTTAGCGCCGGCAATCACGCCCTGAGCCGTGACGTGCATCACATCCAAAATACCTTCGGGGCCGCCCAGGCGCAAGCCGACTGAATGGGAGGGGTCGATACAAACGGGCATACGCGTCAGGCGTCTCACGACCGGCACGTGAGCAAAATCGACGAAATTGCGGTGCGGATCGCCCATGTTCGTCTTCATTCCGCGCAGGCCGAACACGACCTTCCGATTGCCCTCGCTGGCCAGGTACTCTGCCGCGTTGAGGGATTCGTTCAGCGTAATCCCAAACCCCCGTTTGATCAGGACGGGAAAGTTTTGCTGGCGACCGACAATTTTCAGTAGCTCGAAATTCTGGGTGTTGCGCGTCCCGATCTGCAGCATGACGCCGGTCGGGCTCCCCGTACTGCGTAGCGCTTCGTTGATCTCGTCCACGTGCGATTCGTGTGTGACCTCCATCGCGATCACCTTGATCCCGTATTTACCGGCCAGCTCAAAGACGTAAGGAAGGCATGCCTTACCATGCCCCTGGAACGAATACGGACTGGTCCGGGGCTTGTAGGCCCCCATGCGCGTGCACACCTGCCTGTTATCACGCAGCGCTTTCATCATCATCTCCACGTGCTCGGGCGTATCCACCGCGCACAGACCGGCAAACACGTTAAGGGTATCCTGCCCGAAGCGAACGCCGTTGTATTCAAAGTCGGTGGGACGGTTATCGTCCTTGTGCCGCCCAAGAACGCGGTATTCTTCGGAAACGCGCACCACGCGTTCCACGCAGGGCAGACTCTTCATGTATTCGAGCGAGAGCGACGTCGTATTGCCTATCAGGTAAACCTCGGTCAGTATCTGCTCGGCCCCCTGCTCCCGGTGAACACGAAACTTTATCTGGTGGAGGTTAGAGAGATAGCGGATTAACTGCTGGTACTCGTCGTCTTCGGTGTCGACGTTGGGAGTTAGGATTAGAATCATGGTCTTCCTGCTAACGAATAAAGTTTGTCACCGCCTGCCTCATCAGTTTTGCCAAAGCTTCCGCGGCGCACACTCAGCCCTATTTTGAGACAGCATACGCTCGTCGGCCCCACTTCAACGTGTCTCAGGCCGCCCCGCCGGTCTCAAAGGGAACCTTATGTGCTATGCCGAGTTGTCGGTCAGGGATACTCATTGAAAGTACCAGACCTTGAACATTTTGGCTTAACTGTCGCATGCGATGCATTCGCTCCTGGGTGCTATCTTCCCGCTGCCCCGGCGGGCATGGTAAGTCGGCGACCCAGGGAACAATCCGATACCCAAGGCGGTGTGCTACACCAAATATATAGTGGCGCCATCCCCATCCGATATCTTCCTTGACTGATTCCAGGTAAGGAATCAGTGCCCGGTTGATCAGCATCGGACCGTAGGAATAGTCAGCCCGGAGGCCGGCCAGGCCGCCACACAGGTGATTGATCACGGTCTCGGTATACCTTTGCATTTCGGGGTAGGTCATGAAACTCTCGGCAGAACGTGACAGAAAGACGACGCCTGCCTGGCCATCGCCTGCCGCCTGGGAAATAAATTCGTGCAAGGTCTGTTCGAAAAACAGTTTTTTGTCCGATTCCGTATAGAGAATATACCTCGTGCCCGCATCATTGGCGGCCTCCAAACTCCTCCTGGTTTGGGCAAATACGCCGGGCTTGTCGGATTCAAATATTTTGAAGCCTGGGAAGCTGTTAAGATAGTCAATGAACTGCTGCCCTGACCCACCATCGGTAATAAAAACAGGCAGCTTTTCCTGGGCTAAACAATGTATCGACTCACGCAATAGTTTGCCTTCCGCCTCATCGCGCGCCCAGGTCATTGTCGCAATTGACACTTCAGCCTTGTCCATCGGGAGTATCCCACCACAATAAGCTTTAGAACATCAAGGACATTCCAAGCGCCGGGATTAAGCCACGCGCCGATTCGCCATCTTAATTCTATTATAGCTGCCCGGTCGGATGGCATACCACCTCGGCCTGTTACACCGCAACGTGAAGCGGTTGCCGGCAGGCCTATTTGTTCCCGCTTCCTCATGTGAGCAAGCTTTGGATCAACAACTCTGTCTTAGCACAAAAGTGCCCATCACAATGGGCGAGATTAGCCAGGTAAAATGGGAGCTTTGATCGATGCGCTGAAGAATAGTAGAGGGTAGAATCCACAACTAGGGACAGCACAGAACGTATCACCCACTTGCCCCTTCGTTGCTGCCGGCGCATTCCCCAATTGTCCTGCGCTGCTGTCCCATATCCCGCCGGAGCATCTGTTCGAGCGTGGCGCGGTCTTCAACCGACAGTTCGACATGGTACTTTTTAGCGGGCATGGCTGGTCACTCCTTAATTGAGATGAACAGACCATACCTGATTCAAAGATCATTCATCAAATCTATTGCGATAAAACACTAGGCTTGCCGGGATTTTTAGCCGGTGAAGAAACCCCCGGCAATCATCACACAGGAACAGGATTAGAGGCAGGAGTTCGATCGGGGTTCCGGCTGAGAGGGGTTGCCGCGATCACTCGTATAGCAGCCACCGGCGCACTTTTAGACGGGACGCTATCCCAAAAGGTTAAGCGCCCTGTGGAGAGCAAGCGCAGACACCACAGGGCGCGTATTTCATAATTGAGTAGGTGGTCAAGCCGACCACCGTCTCGGCATTGAAACCTTTGAATGGTGTAAATATACACGGGTTTTGAGCCTTTGTCAACTGCCGGAGAGGACGTGATGAGACGTACTATGGTTACGAGAGAATCGCAGCCATATCCGGAGGCAACGTGCATTGCTTCTACCCTCCCCGAGATAGGCGACGGAGGGGCGGAAGTAACCGGCGACCGGACGGCAGAGACCTTGACAGACTACGAAACGGCACAGACCCCGCACAGGACAAGCGGGCGGGTGCGGATCGCCACGACTGAAGACGGGATGCCCGGGCTCTGGTTTGACAGGCGCGGCACCGCACGTCTGACAGCCCGAGCAATCTTTGGCAGAAAGGACAATGCCATCTCATTTGTTTGCCCCCTCCTGAGAACCTACTACCGAGCAGTCCTCAATACAAGGTGGCCATTTAGACATTTTATTGGCCGATTTTCCGATCCGACGTAACGTTTTACCATCCGGGCAGATATTGGCGCGTCCTGGCAGGGCTGTGCTTCATCGGTGCAAAGTTTACACGGCTGTAAAGCATTATGATTATCTCTTGTGATTTAGAGAAATTGGCGCTGCTTAATCATTACGGCGATGCCACAACTGCCATCAGCTTGGGGCTCGCTACGGACCACCCTCCCGCGCATTGCCACCACCGCCCCCTGTTCTGGAACAGTCGAAAGGCGGCTAATAACCGACACCTCCGCCTCTTTCCCGACGCGCTGCGGCAGCCGCAGGTATAATCCGCCGGTGCTGAGATTATCCAGCACCGTGGTGGCCTCGAAGCTGTGGCTGCTTTCATCAACTCCGCGCACCGTCGCCGGGAACGGCTCGTAGATCCGCGGCTTGCGCCGGCGCTCCACCCCGCCCGGCAGAAAACCCATCCACCACCGGCAGGCCGATGTCCATGATAATTAGGTCGGGACACCTTCGTATGGCTAACCCAATTGCTTCGTGGCCGTCGGCGGCTTCCACCACATAATAACCGAGCATCCCCAGCATGCGCTTGAGCATCGAGCGGGTGTCCTCGTCATCCTCGACCAGTAAGACGGTCGGACAGGGTGTTGCGTGTTGGGCCATCGTCAGAAATGCCTCGCTCCGAGGTTGAAAAATATGCGAAGGGTAAGGAGGGGGTCCGAGGTAAACAGCCTCTATATAAGCATATTACGGAGCACTTTCTAAAACAAGATGGCCATTCCTATATTTTGTTGGCTGATTCTCCGATCCGACCTCCGCCATGCCTGAAACGGTTTGAGGGCGATTCTTACCCGGATCGTGCGAAAACTCCTGTTTTGGCGGTTTTTCTGTCTGTAAGTTGATAATTATTAGGGTGTACTCTTTTCTCTTGACAAGGCCGCCTCTATTGGCTGTTGATTCTGTAGGGCTATTTTTCTGAAAAATCGAGTTTTCGCACAGTCTGCTTACCCAAAGACTACCAGGAAGCACGACCATCGACCTAGCACGTAAAGATGAAAGGTGTTTGATATTGGCATGGATCTAATTAGGAAAGGGAGGGGGTCTGGGCTCCCCCAACGACACCTCGCAAAGCTCGTCCTGCATTAGCCTACGCCGCCAAGGCCGCCGCCGAGTCCACCAACGAGCCCGGTGAGCAGGCCCAGCAGTTGGTTCAGCAGGTTGACCAGTCGGGCGACGTTGCCGACCAGGTTCAGGATGGCGCAGACGAGATCTCCCACCGGCCCCGGCTCGCCGTTGATGTCGAACGTTATTCCGCTGAAGTTAACCACTAAGCCCCCGATGTTGAGATTAACCGGGCCGAACCCCAGGTGGAGGACTTGGCATCCTTGTTGGAGTGATGCTTTCCGGATCAGTACCGGTTGTGACGATGCTTGGGGCTGCCTGGTGCTTACCGGCGACGACCGTTGAATCGTTACCGGCAGCACGACGTTTCTCAGCACCCCGGTACGTACCCCGTTCTGGTCGGTCAGTGTGCCGGCGACCGTACCGAGCGCGACGATCTGGTCACGCTCGGCAGCGAAGCGGCGAATTGTCAGGCTGCCGGTGAATGTCCCATGATCGGTAGACGTCACCGTGATGGGAAAGCTGATGGCCCCCCCGGGGTTTCGATCGTCTTCGGCGGGCGTCGCCTTCACCGCGCTTAACGGCGAGAGTAAAAGCATGACGGCGCACATGAAAAGGGCGAGTATCGCTGTGTCTCCTTTATGGCTTTGTCAGGATGGCGCGCCGTAGTCCCGCGAGGCCCTCTTGGAGAGACACGAGCGTACCATTCAGGTTCTTGAACGTGGGGGAGTGGTCGTGTACTTTATCAGGTGACCCCACGTCTGTCACGGACTCGCTGAACCGGGATGGCTAGTCTGAATTAACTGCGTTTTTAGTAGCGTTTTGTGTGTGAATGTGGTGTGAAGCAAACCGGGCGCCATCGTAGCGCCCGTAAGCTGTTGAATCTACTGATGCACCCGGCAAGACTCGAACTTGCGACCTTCTGATTCGTAGTCAGACGCTCTATCCAACTGAGCTACGGGTGCGCTCGGTGAAAAGCGGAAAAATTGAATATACGGGCCGTGTGCGCGAGTGTCAAGCGGCGATAAATCGCCATTTTCCTGCTATTTGAAGTGGCTGAATAAGTAGCTACA
>CAYLJO010000219.1:0-10330 GCA_964383905.1 uncultured Blastocatellaceae bacterium | reverse complement strand
GCTGGATAAGGGACTTGCACCCCCAAGCTGTCGCACATGCTCGGCACACAACTAAACCGCTGCGCGGTAGGTGTGCCACTCAAGATCACGCATCTCCCTGTCCAGACCTTCTAGTTCCCACATTACTGTCCCTCACACTTCTGGTTATTCCTTTCGTCTTCTGCCTGCCGGCATAGCCTTGTTTAAATCAAAAGAATATTGTTGATCCCCTCTCGAACCTATTCACCGAAAGGAGATTAATCATGACACCACTACGTCAACGCATGCTCGACGATATGCGCTTGCGCCGCTTGTCCGACCGGACCATCGAAGCTTACCTCTACCAGGTCACCAGCTTCGCACAGTACTTCGGTAACATTCGTAAAGGCTGATAGGGGCGGACGAGAAAAGACCCTACAAGCTTGGTTTGAGGCTATTGCTTTGAATGCCTCTTGGTTTCTCACTAATGACAAGGAGATTTTGAAGAAAACTAACGGCAGGGTTAGCAGCGTCCGAGTTAGTCGTCCTTCAGAATGTATTCAGGATAATACCGCGAGATAGTCGTCCATCAGCGTTCGGCGCTAGCGTGTGGTGTACGACTATTGATAATGTGCTATCTTGGGATAAGTTTAGTCCAGAGTCGGAGATATATATGTCCACCCCGCATAAAAGATTCATCACCCGGGAAGAATATTTGGCCCGGGAGCGCCAAGCTGAATACAAAAGTGAATATATCGATGGCGAAGTATTTGCCATGACGGGCGCGAGCCGCAGACACAACCTTATTGCCACCAATATCATTATTTCTTTAGGCCAGCAGTTGAAGGGCCGTCCTTGCGAGTTGTACCCGAGCGATATGCGTGTCTATATTCCTGCTACGAATAAGTATACCTACCCGGATGTGGTGGCTGTGTGCGGGGAGCCGCAGTTTGAAGACTCTTATATTGATACTTTACTGAATCCGGAGTTGATCATTGAAGTGCTCTCAGATTCGACCGAAGCTTACGATCGGGGGAAGAAATTTCGTGATTACCGCAGCATAGATTCTTTAGCAGAATACATCCTAGTCGCGCAGGATGAGTCTCGGATAGAGCAATATTTGCGGCAAGCAGACGGCAATTGGCTGCTCACGGAGAGGAGATTCTTGGAAGATATCGTTACTCTGGCGTCAATTCAATGTACTCTCGCGCTCCAAGATGTCTATGACAAAGTCCCCTTGCGCGGCCGCGCCTAAAGGGGCTGAACCCGACCGCCGATCAGCAGGCTTTTTATATTCGATGACCGAGGCGGCGGGTTAGCCCCGGCGTTCGCCCGCGACCGATAGGCGAGCGGTCAGTGAAAAACATACCCCGAGGACTCCGTTGATGAAACCATTGATAGCCGGGAAAAGAGGCGGGGCAACGCATACAGGAGTCATCAATAAGCGACGCGAGCGTCTATTCTACACCGGTATGGCCGTCGCATTCGTGATCACCGTCTTCGCCGGCTTTGCGCGGACATATTTCCTCAGGCCCTATTTCGACACCCGGCCCCTCCTGCCCCTCCTCCATCTGCATGGGTTCGTCTTCACCTCATGGCTCGTGCTCTTATTAACACAGACCGCCCTCGTTGCGGCAAAGCGGACTGGCATCCATCGCCGTTTAGGGATGGCCGGCGCAGTGATTGCCGTGCTCATGGTCATTGTCGGCACCTCGACGGCCATCATTAGGGCGAAGGTGGCGGATGTCCCACCGGAGGCGCCTTCGCCGCTCGCATTTCTGACGATCCCGCTCGGCGACATGGTGGTGTTTGCGAGCCTGGTCGGGGCGGGCTTCTATTTCTGCCGTCGGATGGACGCGCACAAGAGGCTGATGCTCCTGGCGACGATCTCGATCCTGCCGGCGGCCGTCGCTCGGCTACCATTCGCCTTCGTTCAGCAGATCGGCCCACTGTCTTGGGCGGCCTTGTAATCGTCATATCGCATCCGCTGCGCATGATGATCGGTAACACACAGGCTTGGCTCGCGTTCGCGACTTGGCTGACTCGGTGGGTTAATTGAGGCTCAATCAGGATGGCTGAACTTTGACTGGCCCAGGCGCAGCATCTTGTTTGCTCTTTGTTTCCCCTGTTTTTCCTCTGCGTCCTCTGTGTCCTCTGCGGTTCAATTTTTTTATTTGCGGCTCGGTCAACACGCAGGAGGTTATCTGATGCGCGTCGCGCAACTGATCCCGGAAGAAGAGATGGTCGCCCACTTCCTCCTGACCGAACTCCACTCCGAGCGGTTCGGAAAGCAGATACGGCGCCTCCTGCAAAGGGATCGACTCAACCCGAAGATAATCGACCAACCCGATCTGAAGAATCTGTCCGAGAACCTCCACCGCGCTAACCTCTTGGGCGAGTTCCGCGGCTACGGGCGTGATGCAGGTGTCTTCAAAGACCTCCCCGATGACGTGCAGTGGTGGCGAGCCTTCTTGAGCCAAGCGGACCTGCAGCGGGCCAAGTACATTAACGATGATTACTGGGTCGAATTCTCCGGCGGCTCGCGGCTCGTGAGAGATGCCGCCCAGCGGATCGTTTCAGGAGCGATGCCCGAAGTGGCCGCCGGTTATCTGTCTCTCGCCCACGCGCTCAAGCAAGGGGCACAGTTTCCCGAACTGATACTGCTCTACAACCCCAAGGAGGAGGAATTAGTGGTGCTTGAAGGGCACGTGAGGGTGACGGGGTACCTGTTGTACCTGCTGCTTTCGGAGGATACACCTTTGGAATTACCGGTTCTGATTGGCTGTTCCGACCGCATGAAAAAATGAAGACGCCACAAGCGTGAGAGGCGGCCCACGCAGGGGTTCGGCAGCGCGAGGAGCAAGCGGCAGCGATTCCGGCAAGCTTCTGGTTAGAGCTTAATGCCACCCCGGGCCTTGTTGATTTGGTCGGCCAGCACAGCCATTAAGATCACCAGGCCGAGCGCAATCTTCTGCATGTACGGGTCAATGCCGGCCAGGTTCAGTCCATTATTTAAGATGCCAATAAAGACCGCACCCCAGAATGTTCCGATCACACTACCACGCCCGCCGTTCAAAGAGGTTCCGCCCACCACCACCGCCGCGATCACGTCCAGTTCATACTGCAAACCCGCGTTAGGCACGCCCGCGCCGAGTCGGGAGGCAAGCACGACGCCTGCTAGGCCGACCAGCAACCCGTTCAAAACGTAGACCAGCAGCGTCACGCGCTTCGTGTTGACGCCGGCCAGGTAGGCCGCTTCGGGATTACCGCCCAGCGCATAGATATACCGTCCGAGCGTCATGCGCGCCAGCACGAACCAGCCGGCGGCAAATACAGCGATCATCACCAGCACCGGAATCGGCAAGCCCAACACGCGCGCTCTGCCGAGAACGACGAAACTGGCCGGCAGATTGCCGATCGAACGCCCGTTCGTCACGATAAACGCTAATCCGCGACAGATCGTCAGCATGGCCAGCGTCACGACGAAAGGCGGCACCCGAAACTGCGCGATCATGATGCCGTTAAAGAAGCCGACGGCGGCTCCGATGCCGAGGGCGGCGACGATACCCAGCGGCACCGCGCCCCCGCCGCTGCTCGCGATCATGGCGGCGACGACGCCCGCGAGCGCCGCGACTGATCCGACCGATAGGTCGATGCCTCCGGTCAGGATCACGGCCGTCATCCCCACGGCGAGGATGCCCGTGATGGCGATGCTGAGCGCGACGTTGATGAGGTTCGGGACGGAAAAGAACTGCGGGGCCATGACGGCGAATACGGCCGATTCCAGAATGATCGCGATGACGATCACATATTCCGCGATGCGCTGCCACTGTAAATGGCGCGCCCGCAGCGTCATCTTCTGCTCCGCGCTCACTTCGCTCATGCCCTACTGCCCGGCTGCCCCGCCGGCCTCCTTCAAGCTGTTGGCGTCGACGACCTTTACCGGGATGGCGATGTTCGGCTGGACCTGCCCGCCATTAAAGTATGTGCCAATTACCTCGATAGTCTTGGCTCCGATCTCGCGCGGCTGCTGGGCCACATCCGCTTTAAGTTGGCTGCCTCGCCGGATCGCCTTCAGGGCTTCGGGCGTTGCGTCGTAACCGACGATGATAAGATCGTTGCGGCCGCGCGCCTCCGCGGCAGAAAGAGTGCCCAGCGCCGTATCGTCGTTGATGCAAAAGATGGCTTTCAGTCCCGGCGTGCCCTGTAACATATCCTCAGCCGCTTTCAGCGCGCGGTCACGCACGCCGCCGCCATTCAATATGGAGGCGATGCGGATGCCGGGATGCTTCTGCATCTCCTCCTTGAAGCCGAGCTCGCGATCAAGAGCTGACTGCACCTCGGGCTGCCCGATGAGGCCAACACTTCCCTCCCCGTTGATTGCGCGTGCGATGTACTCGGCGGCGAGGCGACCGCCCGCCGTATTATCTGAGGCGACGTGTGAGACCACGCGCCCGCCCTGCGCGCTGATATCGGCGGTGAAGACCGGAATCTTCGCCTCGTTGGCGCGCTCGATGGCCGGTCCGATGCCTTTCGAATCCGCCGGACAGACGATAATCGCGCTCACGCTCTGCACGATGAAGTTTTCAATCTGCGACTGTTGCTTGGCGAGGTCGAAATCGCCGGACGTGATGATCAACTGGTAACCGCGCGCATTCGCCGCGTCCCTCAACCCCGCTTCCAGTTGCCGGTAAAACTCGTGCTCACGGGTCAGCAGTGTGACGCCGATGCGCTTCCCGCCAGCGACGCCGCTATTTCCACCGCGTTGGCAGCCGCTTAAAACAAACAGTAGTCCGAGCACCGTGCCCAGACAAAGAATGTAGATGGATGATCTCATCGGTCGGACCCGACCTTTCAATGAGATGAAAAAGAGTGCCTAGCAAATCACAAAGGCCCGCAGAAGTCAAAACAGATGACGTGTGTGCTTTTGTGTCCTGAGGATCTGTTTTGTCAAGCCCTCATTGTATATTTCCGGGGTCTATGCTTAGATGAGCCGGATCAGGTGATCGGAGCATGACTGCTATGGTCAAGAGAAAAGTGGCTTTCATTCACACTTCCCCGGCCGCCCTCGGGCCGTTAATGCAGTTCTACAGTGAAGCCGCGCCCGAGCTGGAAATCACCAACCTGTTGGACGACGGCATCCTTCGATTGCTCGCGTTACACAATCGAGTTGTCGCCCAACAGCGGCTACAGGAGATGATCAAGGCTGCCCGCGAGACCTACGGGGCCGGGCTGGCGATGATCACCTGCTCATCCGTTTCCCAGGAGATGGTGAAACAGTTGCGCAAGGCTTTCGATCTCCCGATCTTGAAGATAGACCAGCCGATGGCTCGCCTCGCCGTGCGGTCAGGGAAAAGGATCGGCGTCGCGGCCACCTTCCCCCCGACTCTTGACCCGACTTGTAAGCTGCTCTCCGAGGCCGCGGCCGAAGCCGGGACCACAATAGACATTATCCAGGAGGTCTCGCCTGAGGCTTACCGGGCCCTGCTGGCCGGTGACCACCAAAAGCATGATGATCTATTGCGGGCGGCCGTTGACCGGCTACAGAAACAGAACGTATCGGCCATTGTCCTGGCCCAAGTATCAATGGCCCGTATCTTATCCCAGCTTGACGACCGAGAGACTGTGCCGGTGCTTTCGAGCTTGCATACCAGCCTGGGGGCTATCCGAGACGCCTTCAATGAAGGACGGTCAAATTAGCGTGATAAGCTTTAGAGAGCCTCGCTGAAAAGGGCCGGGAAAAGTGGGCTCACACTGCCCGAACAAGGACGATGGACAGATTGGTCTTCGCCGCCGTCGCGGATGATGATACGGGGGCCAGCGATTTGGCAGGAATGCTGGCCGAGCAAGGGCTGCGTACACTACTGGTAATTGATCTGCTGCCAACCGAACAATTTTTAGCATGGAGTCGTGGATATCATGCAGTCGTGATGGCGGAGGGGACACGCAACCTTGCGCCCGCGTCGGCCCGGGAGCGTACCCGTCAAGCTCTCCGAATTTTAGCAACGCGGCATCCGCGCGTGTTCCAAATCAAATACTGTAGTACGTTTGATTCCACGCCTGAGGGGAATATCGGACCCGCCGTTGACGGGGCACTCGACGAGTTGACGGAAGACTTCACCATCGCGGTGCCGGCTTTACCCGTGAATGGGCGGACCACTTACCTGGGCTACCATTTCGTCCACCGGCAGTTGCTCAGCGACTCCCCAATGCGAAATCATCCGCTGACCCCGATGACTAATCCGAATCTGGTTGATCTCCTCAGCCGGCAGACCAAACGCCGGGTTGGCTTGGCCCCATACCGGGAGGTCGCCGCCGGGGCTCACCGTCTCAAGGAGTGCTTTCAGAATCTGCGTGAGCAAGGTGTGGCGATCGCGGTCGTAGATTGCTTGAATGATGAACACCTGGAATCAATTTGCCGGGCGGCGGCGGACCTTCGCCTGATTACCGGGAGTTCCGCCTTCGGGATCAGGCTGCCTGCCATCTGGCGCGAGCGGGGCTGGCTCGCCGCAGACCGGACAGAAAGCTGTGCGCCCCCTTCTGTCGTGATAAACGGTCGTGGATGCCTTTTGGTCGCGGGCAGTTGTTCGACGGCCACGCGCGAGCAGAACGAATGGCTGGCCGCGCAGGGCGTGCGTGTGATTCACATCGACCCTCGAGACCTCTTAACCAATAACCTCGATCGGGTAACTCTCATTGCTCAGGTCAGCCGTGAGTTGGCTGCGGGCCGGCATTGCCTGCTCAGCACCTCAGCCGCGGCCGATGAGGTTCGCCGGGTGCAAGAATGGGGAGCGAACAACCTCCTCACAGTTCCCGCCCTGGGGAAGGCTATCGCCGATGCTTTAGCCGATTTAGTGGCGGAGGTGCTGCAAGACCAGGTTGTCAGCGGATTGATCGTGGCAGGTGGGGAAACCTCCGGGGCCTTGTGCCGCCGCCTGGAATTAGGCGCTCTTCGAGTCGGTCGTAACATAGAGGCCGGCATCCCTTTGTGCCTCTCACTCGGACGGCTTCAGCTGCCGGTAGTCTTGAAATCGGGTAATTTCGGGACACAGGGTTTCTATGACAAAACCTTGCGGGCCATCGCGCACCCGTATGAATATTTGATCTGACGGCACGCGAGACCAGAACATGACGATCGACAATCCCGTATTAGAAGATTTATGTGAGGCGGCTGCCAGTTTTTACGATCGGGACTATGCCTTCGGCTCAACCGGCAATCTCTCCGTACGCGCCGGGGACCGGGTCTGGATCACTCCGACCGGCCAATCGTTGAAGGAGCTAACTCCCGGTCAGCTAGCCTGTATCGATCTTCAGGGAATAACCCTTAACGAGAATCGGCCGTCGAAGGAGTTTCTCTTCCATTTGGCCATTTATAAAACCAGAGGGGATGCGCGGGTGATCGTTCATCTGCACTCAACCTACTCGGTAGCGCTCTCTTGTCTGGACTCTTTTGACCCCGCAAATCCTTTCCCGCCCCTGACGCCCTATTACTTCATGCGCGTAGCCCCGCTGGCAGTGCTCCCTTACTTTCGCCCCGGTTCCCTCAAGCTGGCTGAAGCAGTCGGAAAGGCGGCACCATCCCATAACTGTATCTTACTCCGTAACCACGGGGTGATATGTCTGGGTGCTAACCTGAGTGAAGCGGTAGACCGCACAGAAGAGTTGGAACAGACGGCGCGCCTCTACTTTATTTTGCGGGGGGAACGCGTTCGCAACCTGACACACGATGAGATCGAAGAATTACGGCCTGGATCCGGCCCGTAGTCACTACAGCCGGCGTTTACCCGGTGTTGACTAACGCGCCCCGCTCTTTCAACCTGAGTCACAGTGCCTCACCGGCCTGTGTAGAAACTACCTGCAGGTTAGCCCATACTATGTAAAGCGAGTTCGGTGTCAACACGTCCGGTCATCTTCAGTCTTCACCCGCTCCCAGCCCCTCCAGATTTTGTCATGCATAATGGCTTTGGTGCATGAATTACCTATTGATTTCCAATGGTTTAGCCCAATCGAAAGGGCGGAATTTGCGAAAAATCGCCGTTTTGATTCACTCAAATGCGTGATACTAAAGAAGTAATTCATGCACCAAAGCCATGCATAATAATTACATCGTGCTCTGGGTATTTTGATTATGGGGCTATATGACGGAAAAAGTTAAAATTTAAAACCCTCCTTGTTCCTCAATAAAAGTGAGCGCCTCGTGCTCGTAAGGCATGAAGTTGGCACAGCCGTGGCGTGTCACGACAATTGCGCCGCAGGCGTTGCCCATCCGCGCGGCGCGATACCAATCCCAGCCTTTGAGATAACCGTAGAGAAGGCCGCTCGCAAACGCATCACCCGCGCCGAGGACGTTGTGGACTTTCACGGGAAAGGGCGCGGCCTCGAGAGCTTCGCCGTTGCGCAAATAAACGGTGGTGATGTCCGCGCCACGCTTCATCACCAGCGCTTCGGGGCCGGTCTCCAACGCCGACTCGATCCCTTTCATCACGCGCCCAAGCACACCGGAAATTTGCGAATGCTCGGTTGAGGTGGTGGTCCCGTCTTTAAGCACGGCCGCTTTTACCTCGTCGGCCGTGCCGACCACGACGTCAATAAGGCGCAAGACTGAGCGAATCACTACCCCGTACGCTCGCACGTCAGGCCAGTGTTCGGGCCGAAAGTCGAGGTCGAGAAAAACTTTGGTCCCCTTAGCTTGCGCTCGCTCGGCAGCAAAAAATGTGGCGCTGCGGCTCGGCTCGCGGCTGATGCCCGTGCCGGTAATAAGTAGAATGCGGCTCGCCGCAACCGGCGCCGCGAGCACGTCATCAATCGTCAGCTCAAGATCAGCGCAGTTGTCCCGGTAAGAGACCAGAGGGAATCTATCCGGCGGCTCGATGCCCAGCAGGAACGCGCTAGTGCGCCGCCCCGGTTTGCGCACGCTAAAATGTGTATCCACACCCTCCTTCTTTAAGAAGCTCAGAACAAAATCACCCACCAGGTCCTCTCCAAGGGCCGTCAGCAGCGCCGAGCGTAACCCCAGCCGCCGTGAACCGACGCTGATGTTGGTCGGACAACCACCAACATAAGCGGCGAAGCTCTTAATCTCCGTGAAGGGCGCGCCGATCTCGTTGGCATAAAGATCAATCGAGCTGCGGCCTATCGCTAAAATGTCATGGCTTCGGTCCATCATTTCCCTCATCATGAGTTCTCAAGCAACAATTTACCATCAACCGATATCTGTCGGGTGAGGTATGAGCTCTTCGTTCAGCGGGCGTTGCGGGTCGATAAACAACCACATGATGACTCCGACGGCTAAAAAGCCGGCGGCGACGTAAAAAGGGATGGCCCACGAGCCCCATTTTTCCACGACGTAACCGAAGACGATCGGCGCAATGGTGCCGGCGAGGTTGCCGAAAGTATTTGTCGTGCCGGTTACCACTCCGGCGCTTCGCTGCCCAATATCCAGGCAGGCCGCCCAGACCGCAGGGGTCGTCAAAAACTGAAAATATAAGGCGGCGGCGATCAACAGCGCCGCGACAATCCGATCCTCTGCGCGGGCCACAATGATCAGCATCAGGGCGCTGGCCGCCAGACCAAATGCCCCCACGCCGCAGCGCGCTAGCTTCCGGCTGCCCGTCCGAGTCACTAACCAATCCGTTAACCAGCCGCCACATAGAAAAGCCAGGACACCAAACACCCACGGCAAGGAGGAGAAGAAGCCCGCGTAAGCGGTCGAGAAGCCACGCGCTTTAAGCAGGTAAGTCGGCAGCCAGGTGATATAGAAATAGAGACTGTAGCCGTAAGCGAAATACATTGCGCAAAGAAAGAAGATATTCCGGCTCCTGAGAAAGGCCCGCCAGGGCACCCGGTGTGTGTGACTGAGTCGTCCGGCTCGCGACTCGTCCGAGCGGATTAACTTTAACTCGGCGGCGTTGACCGAAGCGTGCTCTTCCGGCGTGTCTCGAAACCACCGGTACCAGACAAAACACCACAGCGCTCCGAGCGCCCCAAATTCCACAAAGGTGAAGCGCCAACCCTGCAGCTCGACCAGTTTAAAGACGAGCGGCGGGGTGGCCGCCGCGCCGATAGCGTGTCCCATGCAGACCCCGCCCATGGCGCGCCCCCGTTGAGAGGTCGGAAACCAACGCGAGACGGTAGAGGCGCTGTTCGGGATGGCCCCCGCCTCCCCCGCGCCGAATAACAGGCGGACAATGAATAATGACTTGAACCCTACGGTCACGCCCGTCAGCATGGTGAAAGCTGACCACCAGAGCACGATTCGCGTGAGCGCCTTGCGCGTGCCGAAGTAATCACCGAGCCAGCCGCTGGGGATCTCAAAGAGCGCGTAGGCGAATGTAAACGCGCTAAAGATATAACCCATCCGGGATGGTGAGAA
>CAYLJO010000218.1:0-10338 GCA_964383905.1 uncultured Blastocatellaceae bacterium | reverse complement strand
ATAGAGGCTGAAGCTTAGAGGTCTATAAGCTCTCCGCCCTTCTCGTAGAATATGTCGAGTCATAACAGCCTCATAGTCCTCGCTCAGCCCGCGGGCGGTATCGACAGTGCGGATGAACCCCAATGAAAGGAAAGCCAATTCTTAATCGCCGTACTTACTGATATAGAGTTTGCTTTCATAATCGACTAGCCCGAGACGCACCTGATCGAGCCACCCACGACGCCCGAGCACGTTGCGCCCGAAGTTCTCGTCCTTCGCGAAGTACACTATGACATCAAAGCTGTAGCCGAGGGTCGAGAGCGTGAGCATGTGCCCGTAAGCGTCGAAACTCCCCGTGACAGTGCGGACATGGGTTAACATCCCGGCTTCTACGTCTAGCCCCAACGCTTCGCCGTAGCCGCGCTCAAAGATACAGAAGCTCGCGCCCGTATCAACGCCGGCCTCGAACTTCACCAGATTGCGCCCCGTGCTCAACGCGACCGGCAGCGTGAGGATGAAGCTCGCGCCCGATCTGTCGGTCCGGGGTTTGACGTTCCGGCGGCTGAAGACCTCTCCGCCGCCGACCGCTTGCAATACGAGCTGGTAGCTCCGGTAGGCATTCTCTCTCAATTTTAACCGGAGCCGAACCTGCTGCGTCCCTTTACCGATGACGAGCGTGGGGTCGGCGCCCGTTTCGACTCCCCTCGCGCCCCCAGCTATCAAAACCGGTGAGGCGCGCAAGATCATCGACTTCTCGGGCTCCTTTGACGTCATCGACTCGCAGAGCGGGAGGTTGATCGGTGCCCTCAAGCGTGACCCTTCTTGGCAGCGCGAGTCTTTGCTGACTTCTTCGCCGAGCGTGATCACTCAACAGCAGGACGCGCGGCTGAAGCCTGGCCTCCGCGCGGGCCGCCGATTCGTCCGCCCTTCTTCGCGGGCGCAAGGTTTACGGGCTTGCCGCGCCCCGAACCGCCCGGCTTCTTGCCGCCTCCGGTCATCTCGTTGACACCGCTCGAGTTGAGCGTGTGTCACTGACACTCAGGGATGTTCTATACGAACAGGACGAGCGCATCCGCTACGTCTATTTCCCCACGAGCGGCGTGATCTCGCTCCTGTGCGCGACGGATGAAGGCTCGAGCATCGAGGTCGGCACGGCGGGCGCGGAGGGAATGGCGGGCGTACCCGTCTTCCTCGGGGTTGGCACGTCGTCTTTCGGTTCAATGGACTCTCAAAAAGAGTATTCATAGGTAAACTACAGTATTGACGGATAAATACAGCGGTGTTAGTCTATCGCGGGAAAGGAGGCTTATGGCTAAGACTACGGCAAAACGACCGAAAACGATGGATTCCACCCTTACCGTTAAATTGCCATCTGACTTGCACGAGCGCGCCATTGAGAAGTCAGGGGCGACCGGCGTAGCGATCGCCTTTGTGGTGCGCAAAGCCCTTGAAGAGTGGACAGACGAGAAGAAAGGCGGCAGGAAATGAAGGCGGGGCCAACGGTACTCCTGGCTGAGGATTATCCGGAGCACCAGTACGTCACCAGGGGACTCCTAGAGCAGTGTGGCTGCGGTGTGGTTGAAGCTGCGAGCGGCGAGGAGGCGGTAAGCCTCGCTCTTAGCCACCACCCGGACATGATCATATTGGATCTGAAGATGCCGGCGCTTGATGGTTACGAGGCCGCGCGCCGCATCCGCAATGATCCTAAGTTGCGTAACGTGCCGATGGTCGCCTATACCGCCGATTACAGCTATGTCCTGGCGGAGGGGGCGCTCGAGGCAGGGTTCGACGAGTGCATCATCAAGCCGGTGACTTTAGAGGACATGCGACAACTTGTTCGCCGGTATCTGCCTAAGACGGAGAAGAGAGGTGGCAGGAAGTGATTACAAACATTCCCCCTGACATGATGCCGGTTGAAGAAGAGATGCTCGCATCAATGAGGGCTTTTTCCGAGGAGGCCAAGAGGTACGACGCCGCACTTAATCGGTATCTTGAGGCCCTCAGTAAGGGTCAGGGTGAGGTGCTGGTCTCCGCCACACCACAGGCGGCTGAGGCGAATGCCTGTGAGTATTACAACGGTAGTATCGCGGGGGCGAGGCGGCACCGGGAGATGTTAAAGCCCTTCCTCGATGATTTCGCAGGGAGGGGCTAGCAGGAAGGCGGGCGGGAAGTAATGTGGGGCAGAACCTTTGCCGCGCTCGTCGTGCTGCCGGGGGAGGCCTTTCTCCACCGCGCGACGGTCACCGATCAGGGAAGCCTCAGGACGGTAGACACCACGTGCGGCGTGCACGCGACCTTCAGTGCCTCCCTTGGCCGGGGTAAGCGTGGCGCGCGCCCGCGGGTCTTTACCACACAGCCTTCGGGGGCTCTCACGTCCGGCACGCTTCTCCGGTGCGACAAATGTGAGCGATGTCACGAAGCTTAAAAGAGTGGCGGCAAGCAGTGATCAATGAAGAGACGCTAAAGAAAGCCCAGGAGGCGCAACGAGAGGTCGAGGGCGCCTTGGTTGAGATCAAGGAATTCATCAAACTCTTACGCTACGATGATTTCTCCGACTTCAGCCACTCGGGAGCGATCGACCGCCTGCGGTTGGCCCTGAGCCTGCTCAAAGAACTGAAGAAAGGCGACGAGAGGTGAGCGAACCGGATCAATCCCCCGGGAGGGGGCGCAACTGGATCGAACAAAAGGATAACCAGGTGAAAGGGCTCGAAGATCAGGTGCGGCAGCAGCAAGATGATTTAGCAAGGTTGGCCGCGGCCGATTCGATCTACCGCTGCCCGCATTGCGGCGTGGCTCAGGGGGTCACCAGCGGGCGGGCGTTGACCGTCGGCGCGCTGATCATCAGCAGTCCCGTCCATCTGACGTGCGTCGCCTGCCGCACGCTCTACGAGTGGCACCCCGAGCTTTCGGAGAGTGAATAGCTGTAAGAGAGGCAGAAGGAAGTGAGCCATTTTCAAGACAAGCAACTGACCTGCGTTGACTGCGGCGGCACGTTCCTCTGGAGCGCCTACGACCAGGCATACTACCGCGAGAAGGGGTACGCGGAGCCAAAGCGGTGTGACAGGTGCCGGGAGGCGAAGAAAGAACGCCTCGCCTCTGAGAGGAAGAGGGGTAAAAATTGAGCGACGCCAAAGACGATCCAGCCGAGCGCGGCGGCAACTTCACCATCATCCGGGGGCCGGAGGTGCCGGAGCGCTCGCGCCCGCACCCCGAGATCGAAGGCCCGGCTCAAGGAGATGGAGCGCAAAGAGCGGGAACATGTCAGTCGGAAGGACCCGCCCGAGGCGGCATGAAGAAAGGCAGCAATCAATGACCACTGAGGAAAGAGTATTGCGGCTAGAGAATGCCTTCGTGACGCTGGAAGAATTAGCCGCCCGGTCTGATTCGCGTACCGCCGAATTAGAACGGTCTTTCCAGATGCTCACGGAACTGGCACGCCACGCTGAGGAGCGCGCGGACGACCACGAGAGGTGGATCAACGAATTGGGCGCCGCGCAGGCTAACTCCGAGGCCCGCATATCTGCGCTGGCCGATGCCCAGATTCACACGGAGGCGGCATTGACCAGGCTCGCCGATGCGCAGGAACAGACCGAGCGGCGGCTGAATAACCTCATCACGTTGTTCGAGCAGCACAAAGGTGAGGGCAGATCGTAAGAAGTAAGGCGGCAAGCGATGAGCGCCGCGCATGAGGAGTTAATATCCGAGACGGCGGCGGCGCGGTACCTGGGGGTCCCGCCGCAGCGCGTCAGGGAGTTCGCCTCACGAGGCTTGCTCCAGGCCGTACCCGTCGAAGGCCCGCGCGGGCGCGAGGCGATGTACTACACGAGCGAGGTGCTGAGGCTTAAGGAGCGTCTCAGGAGGCTGGGGGATGGCGCAGAGACGGAAGAATGGCCGGACGTCATTGACGAGTAAGAAGAAAGGCGGCAAGCGATGAGTTCCCCCGAAGAATCGGAGCCGGATCGCCGGCGAGTAATTCGCTTAGTTCACAGCAGCCCCGAGCGGCGGCGTACTTATCCCGATGACGAGCTGGCAAATCTGTTACGGGACATCAAGCGGCGAAAGCCAGAGGCCGCCCGGATGAACGAAGATGATGGTGCGCCGGATGCGGCATGAGGGACGGAAGGATGCCGAAGTTGCCAAACGCCGACCGCGCGGTGGTGGACATCGGGAAGCTGCGCGACTACTCGTTGAACCCGCAGCATGACGAAGGCAAGCACAAGGCGCGGGCCTTCGCCGCGGCGCTTGGCTTCACCCAGGCGGACGCCGAACGGCTGCGCCAGATGGTGCTGGAGGCCGCACGAACTGAAGAGGCACGGGTGAGCAATCTCATCCCGCACGGCCAGATGTACGAGGTTGACTTTACGGCGCCGGGCTTACAGGGCGATGTGAACATTCGCACGGCATGGATAGTTGAGACTGATACTGATTACCCGCGTCTCGTCAGTTGCTACGTGAAAGGGAGAAGAAAATGAGCGAAATCAAGTTGCTTGATGTCGTCGCCCTGCTAGAGGACGTGCCGGCAGAAGGACTCCTTCGCGGCGAGGTGGGTACCGTGGTTGATATGTTCGCCGATAAACCTGGTCGCCCGGGCGCATTCCTCGTTGAGTTCAGCGACCGCAACGGGGAGGCATATGCCTTCGCCGACCTGCGGGCCGATCAATTGATGAGGTTGCGTTATCGCGACGAAGCGCGAGATGCGGCATAGGAAAGGCGGAGAAGTGAGCACAAGGGATCAGCTATCAACATACTACGCACCCGAACCATGCGGCAGCGGTTGGGCCAATGTGTGGACATCAAGCAGGACGAAAGGCGCTCCAAGAGAATGAGTGTGTTGAACGAAGAAACACTGCCGATGCTCACCCTCGAGGGATTCGGCAAGATGCCGGGGATGGAATTCCGCCTGCAAGAAGATGGACGGATTCTTTGGCGCTACCTTGTTGAGCAGGGCGATTACCCCGGCTTTGACTCACTCTGGAGAGTGATGTCTGAGCAGGAGCGCAGGGACACTGTGCGCATGGGCGGGAGGATCGCTGAGTGGCTGCGAATGCTGGAAGCAGCCGGCAAAGATTAGTTATCTACCCGCTGCTCTACGTAGCGCCAGCCCGTACACTCTTACGCCCCCTCGCCCCTCAGTCCAGATCAGCCGTTCGCTGAGCAACTCACCCAACACAAGCCCGAGGTGATTGTCGCTCAGGTTCGTGGCATGCTGAATCTGTTCCCACGTGCCGATGCCGTTTGCGAGGAAATCCAAGACTTTCAGCTCCCCCGCCCCTCAGTCCCCAGACATGCTTAGTAGGGGTTTCGTGGACATAATGGTAACGTCACAAACCCACACTCGTTTAAATTCGATCTGGTAAAGCCACTCACCCACCTCCGCTCAAGCCGCCGTCCACAACTTGGCCTTACGTGAAGCACTGCCTGTGAGCCTCGTTCGAGCATTATTGTTGCTCGAACGAGGTTCTCTGATTAAGGAGTGCAGCGCTTATGTCAGCCAAGTTATCACCGATCGTCGTTCTTGAACCTGTTTTTGTCCGTGACCACAGCCGCCGTCTCCGGCTCGTCATCGACTTACTTGAACAAGAACTTCGTCATCAACTCGTGCCGCCACGTTAGAGGGGCGAGCGGCCTGTTCAGATGGAGGTTCATACAGATGAAGATCGTAGCTATTTACGCCCGCGTGTCCAACACGCTACATCCGCCGTCATAATATTGATCACAGCGGATCCGAAAGGGGGTGCGGCATGGGAAAGGCGGGTGGCATTATCGCCACTATTCTGTTCTCGATAGCAGCGGTTCCGGCTCAGACCAGGGTCAAGGCTGTGCGGGCTGATCCACGCCGGGGGCGGGAGGTGGAAAGGGGTGCTCCGAAGCGCCATGAGGATGTGAGACCTGACGACCTCCGTGTGCTCAGGCTCGGCCCTTCGACAACTTATCTCAAAAATGGGCTCAGCACGGATGAGGTGGTGAGATGCTTGGGCAGGCCCGATTTGTTGAATGAATTGGGCGTTTCCTTTGTCATCCGCACCAAGTCGAACTACAAGGTGTTGGTCGCAGGACACTGGCGCAGACTCGACTCTCTTCGGTCTTCGGTGGTGCGGCAATCAAAGGCGGCGGGCGTGTGGCAGGGTGTGGTACACGGAGACCGATCCGCGCCGCGTCTTCCTTGTGCAATCGCGCGCTCGTAATGCCAAGGGGCATTGGGAGGTCTGGCATCTGGTGTCGAACCGGCCCTTGTCGGCGCTGAGGATGACGCGGGAATATGCGCTTCGCTTCACCTGTGAAGAAGGCTTTCGTGATGGGAAGCGCCTGCTCGGTTTTGCCAACGCGCGCATCAAGTGTGTCGCAACGTGGACGCGGATGTTCCTGCTGGTGGCAATGGCGCGGCTGATGCTGACGCAGATGGGATGTGCGCTGCTTGAGCGTGCCGACCGCGAGCAGTTGTTGCTCAGGGTGCGGTCGCGCCGCAGAGCGCGCTCTGAACTGAGTATAGTGCGCAGTATCGTCGAGTTGCTGGGACAGGATGAAAGCTTGTGGCAGTTGCTTAATCATCAACATCGGCTCAACCTGGAGGCCAGTTTATAAATGTGTCCAGGCTTCAGGCAGCTACCATATTTTAAGCAAGTCGTTTATAGTCATTCACGCTCCTCTTAAAATGTGGGGTAAGAGCTTTCCGCTACGGGGATGGGGTTTTCACTATGGATTTACGAATAGTAGATCCCGGAAACGAATCGGAGGTCGTCGAGCCGGTCGAGGCCAAAGAGGAGTCTTGTCTCCGGGCCGAGGAGGCGACGCCGGCGGTGAGCGCCGGGCTGGAGGAACTATCGCAAGAAGTCCGGCGAGTTGGACGGGAATTGTTCAAAGCAAACCGCGCGGCGGAACGAAACCATGAGATGTTCGAGGCGGCGCTCGAAGAGCTTCAGCAACTGGCCGCCACACTGGCCCGCCTTCCGGCGCAGTCTACGGAATCCGTTTTTCAAGCGAAGGCGTCGCTCTGCCAGGAGCTGATTAGAATGGCCGACGCCCTGGAGGCGAGTCTGGCGGCGGCGCAAGAGATTTCGGCGCGACTCCAAGAAAATGCGCAGCAACCCGATCAAGGGATTGTCTTTTGGTTCGGCGTGGCGCGGCGTCTCCGCGGTGCGTTGGCTGATTCGGTTGAAGCCATGGGCCGGTGGCTTGACGGCCAGCAGTTGCTCTATCAGCGTTTGACATCAGTCCTGAATTCAGCCGGCGTCCGCACGATCGAATCGGTCGGCCGCCCATTTGACCCGGCCCTGCATCGAGCCGTCGCGGTTGAGCAGCGGAGCGATGTTCCCTCCGGCACCATAGTTGGCGAAGAGCTGAAGGGTTATATCCTGGAAGGAAGAGTGTTGAGATACGCGGAAGTGGTGGTGGCCAGAAATGAGTAGGACGGTCGGCATTGATTTAGGTACAACCAACTCGCTGGTCGCAATCGTCGAGCAAGGGCGCCCGCGGGTGTTGACGCGGGGCGATGAGCGACTGGTGCCCTCGGTCGTCGGCCTTTCAGATGATGGGCGAATTCTCGTCGGCCAAGCGGCGCTCAACCAGTACGTGCTGGCGCCGGAGCGGACTGTGCGCTCGATTAAACGCAAGATGGGGACGGCCGAGCAAGTCATGCTCGGCGACCGCCCGCACTCGCCTGAAGAGATTTCCGCCTTCATTCTACGCTATCTGAAACAGATGGCCGAAGAGGTACTCGAAGACAGGGTCGAGCGCGCCGTCATCACCGTGCCGGCATATTTCAATGATGCCCAGCGTCAGGCGACCAAGCGCGCCGGCGAGATGGCCGGGCTCGAGGTCGTGCGCATCATCAATGAGCCGACGGCGGCGGCGCTCGCTTACGGGATCGAGCAGCAGGCCGATCAATACCTGATGGTCTACGATCTTGGCGGCGGCACCTTCGATGTCTCGATCATCGAACAGCAGGGCGAAATACTTGAAGTGCACGCCAGCCACGGCAACGTCCACCTGGGAGGAGATGATTTCGACGAGCGCATGTTGCAACACCTGCTGGCGCAGCTTTCGAGCGAGCACCGGTACGATTTCAAAGGAGACCGGCGGGCCATGGCGCGGCTCGTGCGGGCTGCCGAGCGCGCGAAGATCATCCTCTCGGACGCGCCTTATGCCCGCGCGGCGGAAGAATTCCTGGCGCGATACGACGGGCAGATAGTACACCTGGAGGCGGAGGTCGGGCGCGATGAGTTGGAGCAGATGATCGACGACCTGCTTCGTTCGACGCTTGAATCTGTTGACCGGGCGTTTGAGGACGCGGGTCTCAGGCCCGACCAGATCAGCCGTGTGTTGCTGGTCGGAGGCTCGACGCGAATACCCCGCGTGTGGGAGTTAATTCGGCGGCACACGGGCTTAGAGCCGGCGATGGAGATCAATCCCGACGAGGCGGTGGCGCTCGGCGCGGCGGTGCAAGCAGCAATCATCAGCGGCGAAGAGGTCAGCGCGATGCTCATTGACGTTGCCCCGCACAGTCTGGGGATAGAAGTCGCCGACGTCCTGCTCGATGATCTGGTGCCCGGTCGCTTTCGTCCGATCATCCGCCGCAATACGACCATCCCGACGACGAAGGCCGAACGTTTTTACACCGTCACCCCCCGACAGGACACCGTAGAGATCAAAGTCTTCCAGGGCGAAAGTCCGCTGTGCGCGGAGAACACCGCGCTGGGCGAATTTTTACTCGCCGGAATCCCCCCGTCTGATGATCCCGACAGGCTACGCGAGGTGATTGTCGAGTTCAGCTACAATCTGAACGGCATCGTCGAAGTGGCAGCGCGCGACCGCCGTGGTGAGCGCCGCGAAGTGATCACGGTGAACACGGCAGCCGCGAAGCGCGTGGCCTCGAAGCCCGAACAGAAGAAACATTTTGAACCCCCGCTTGAACGCGATATTGCGCGGGCGCTCGAAGACGCGGCGCGGCTAGAACTGCAACTGGAGGCCGACGGTAAGAACAAAGGCGCCACGCGATTGCGCAAGGCCCGCCATGCACTGGAAGAGGCTCACGAGCGCGGCACCGAAAAGCCTGTGCGTAAGGCGCTTGATGCGCTGGAAGACCTGCTTTACGAAATGGGGTAAAACTGAATCGTCAAGCCGGCAAGATCCGTTCTCTGAATGAAGCAGAAACTTACAGCGAGTTTCAACCCGCAGGGATTAAGAGACAAGCAAATTTATGGTGAAGAAAAAGCGGAAGCTCAAGCAATCGCGCGGTGTTTCGGTCGGCGACCTCCTGAAGCTGGCCGAAGAACAGTTGCAGCGCGGTCTGCCCGATAAGGCCCTACCGCTGCTGCTGCGCGCCGAAGCGGAAATCCAGCGCGGCCCGTCGTCCGGCAAAAGAGGCGCGGCATCTATTGCTCATCCTGCGGGAGTTCAACCTTTGATTGCGCACCTGCTGGCGCGCGCCTTCTTCGCACAGGCCCTTGCCACCGAAGACCTGAACAAAAAGATCGCCGGCCTTAGCGAAGCGGTGAAACGCGCCCCGTCGGAGATCCGCTACTCCCTGGCGCTGGGCGCATGCCGGTTGCTCGGCGGGGAGCCGGAGCAGGCGTTCGAGCATTTCCAAAAGGCGCGCGACGTGTTGCCCGAGCATCATCTTGTGGCGCGCGCGTTTGTGCTGGGCCTTTTGGCTGCGGGACGTACCCGCGAGGTCAAGGATTGGATGAAGCAGCTACCGCCAGAAAGACTCGACGCTCGGCTCGCGGTGCTGGCAGCCGTCCGTGACCTGATGGTAGGCAACTTCGCTCAGGCCGGCGCGCGAATAGAGAGGGTGAGCACGGAGGGGCCGTGCTTGATCGAGGGACGTCTACTTAACGGCTTGACACTTTGGGCAGCGGGAGACGTTGAACGTGCCGGGGGGCAACTTGAGATGCTGCCCGCTCTCGACCGCAACCCGTCCAAGCCGGAAGCGGCTGTGCTCGCCACGCAACTGTTTTACAGCGGGGTCCTGCGCTTTCAAGCCTCGCGTTTCAAAGAGGCGGCGGCCAGCCTTGGCGATGCCGAACGGCTGGCTCGCGCGCACGCGCTATACTTGCCGTGGATCGATAGGCTCGTCGCGTACTATCACACAATCGCCGAGGGCGCACTCCGCGAAGAGGACATGCAGACAGCCATCGAATGCTGGCAGCGCGTCGTGGAGCTTAATCCGGGTGAGAGAGCGGCCGGGGCTAACCTCGAAGCGGCGAGACGGGCTCAAGCTCATGAGGCGTGGCGCAACGGCCGGTTGGAGCAAGCACTGCAGTTGTGGCAAGAGGAGCTCAAATCGAAGTCGCGCGACGAGCGCCTGCTCAAAAATGTTGCCATCGCATGTGAGAAGCTTGAGCGCAGGGCGGAGGCCGT
>CAYLJO010000217.1:0-10362 GCA_964383905.1 uncultured Blastocatellaceae bacterium | reverse complement strand
GCTATTGTTTCTGGCGACTTCTTGCGCCCTTTCATTTTGGCGCTAAGTTTTGCTCGTGATTCGAGCGGCAGTTCAGCGCCCTCTCCGCCATCCAGGATGTTAGTGAGGTTATGCCCTTGAGACCGATAGAATTCGATCCAGTAAATTTCACGCACCTGCCAATTCTCGTAAGAAACTTCTTCGAGGATTATCATCGATGGCTTGATATTCAGCCCAAGAATGATGTTTATCCATCGCCCCTTGTGGCTATCTTCTGGGCGATTTATGTGCTCTCTCAAACGACGGCGTGGATTATTGGCCTTTCCGATATACCTCACGGCGTTATCACGCGGATCAACGAGGGCATAAATGTAGGTGGTCTTAGGGGTGAGTTTGCGCGCGGAATCATCAGAGGGTATACTGTTCATGCGGTTGAAGGTCCTTTCAATCGTCAAGCCCCGGCGTGTTTGCAGCACGTGCGGGGTAACATTATCTCCTCAATTATACCACGCATCCCATCCATTGTCACGGCGCTCCAGGGCGTCGTTTTGTGCTTCTCAGTAGATGAGTTTAAAGGATACCATCATGGAACTCACAATTTCCAACGCCCCGCACTGGCTCAACCATTCCTATGTACGACTCAAGGGCTTGTATCTCGCGGAGGATGAGGCAGCCATACAGAACGGCATCACCTCCGTCGAGATGGTCAACGGAACGCCTACCGTTTCCGCGCGTGGCGGCGATGTGACCATGCTCAAGCTTCGCCGCATGGTGATCGAGGGCAAGGTCGCGGTGATGCTGCGCGGCGGGCACAAGTACGAGGTGAGCCTGCCCGGTGAAGTCGGGCAACTCCTGCCCGCTGACATCACCTATATCTCTGCACAGATTGATGCGCTCAGCCAGCCAATGAGCGCAGAGGAGCAAGCCAGTTTTTTAGCCTCGCAGAACGGGCATGTCGAGGCGAGCTTGGAACTGGTGAAGTAGTCCCGGATGTCTACGTTCGGCGCCGCATGTACAAGGAACTCGGCGGCTATGTGGGCTACATGCTCACGCCAGTCAGGGAGATTCAGGAGATACGCCTGAGCATCATTGCAGAACTCAACGTCCAGGCTGAGCAAGAAGAAGAACGCAAGAAACAGCAAGAAGAGCAGGAACGCGAGATGGAACGACTGAAACGACAGCAAGGGAGGATGCGCTAAATGGCCGATGTGAATTTGCGCATTTTGCTGTCTGCTGTCGGCGGCGGCGCGGTGACGAGCGTTATTGGTGATATTGCTCGCTCGCTCGGCAAGGGTGGGCTAGGCGGCGCGCTCGTTGGTATCGGGGTTGCGGCAGGCGCTGCGGCAATTGGCATTGGCGTGGCGTCCGTCGATGCTGCATCAAAATTCCAGGAAGCCATGCTCTCACTGGTTGCCCACGCTGGCCTCGCGCAGTCGCAATTCAACAACGTCTCGCAGGGCGTGATGCAGATGGCTACGGTCGTGGGGCGCTCGCCCACTGAACTTGCACAGGCACTCTATCCGATCCTCTCTTCCTTTTCTGGGATCTCCAATCAGAGCGCAAAAACGGCCTTGTCACTTGCGACGCTCAAGCTGTCAATGGAAACGGTAGCAGGTACAACCGTCGATGGCACCCAGGTTGCTCAGGCTGCTGTGGGCACATTCAACGCGCTCGGCTTATCGACCAATAACGCCGCAACCAACACGGCGCGCATGACAAGCCTGATGGACATCATGGACAAGACAGTCCAGCTTGGCAATATGCAATGGGATCAGTATAAGAACGTGATCTCGAAGCTGGCCGTGTCCATCCAGGGAACCGGGATCTCATTCAATGAGGCGAGCGCAGCACTCTCAGAGATGACCAATGAGGGCTTTTCTGCTCAGCGCGCCCAAACCTATCTCTCCAACACATTCACCACGATCGCAATCAAAACGGATGCGCTGGCAACGCACGCGAAGAAGCTGGGCATCTCGTTCGACGAGTCCAAGTACGGCCCTATGACGCTGGCTGAGAAGATCCAATACCTGAACCAGATTACCGATGGGAACAAGCAGAAGCTGCTCGCGCTCATGGGCAACAACTCGACAGCGCTCAAAACGTTCAACGCCCTCTCGACTGGACTCAGTGGATACAATAGCAACTTGCAAGCGCTCAACCATAGCCAGGGGGCGCTCGCCAGTTCATTTAGCACCGCTTCTCAGGGCTTCGGTTTTGCGATGTCGAAAGCGAAAGCCGCTGTCGATGTCGTGCTCATAAAAATCGGTACTGCTCTTCTGCCTATCCTCACAAAACTGGTCAACGCAGTCGTGCCGATTATCACGAAGTTCGGAGATTGGCTCGTCAAAAGTGGCGTACTCCAGGGCGCACTCAATCTGCTGGTCGGGATTTTCTCAGGGCTGGCCAGCGCAGTAAGCAACGTCGTGGGCTTCTTCTCGCAAAACCAATGGGCAATGGATGCGCTCGTGGCGGTACTCGTCACAGCCGCTGGCATAATCGGCGGCGTTCTCATCCCTGTGCTCGTCGGGTGGGCTATCGCGCAATGGGCAGTGGTGGCTCCGCTCCTAATGACCGCATTGCCCTTTATCTTGATCGGTCTGGCTATCGCGGCGGTGATTTTTATTGTAATTCTCTTGATCCAACACTGGAAACAGGTGGAACAATTCGCCTTGATGATCTGGGGGCATATTGTTCAGTTTTTCAAGGATGACGTTGTTGCGCCAATAGGAAATTTGTTCAACCAGCTTGGCACCAAGATCCACGGCATTATTCAGGGCATCGGGAACTTTTTCTCAGGACTCGGCACCACTGCACACAATGTCGTCACATCAGTCGGGAACGGATTCAGCGCACTCGGCACGAAAGCGCACGGGATCTGGGATGGTGCGCGAAATAAGGCGGGATCGTTTTTTAGCTGGCTCGGCACACAGGGACACAATGTGACGACTGGTGTGGGAGGTGCATTCTCGTGGCTTGGCACACAGGTCCACGACAAAATCAACGACATCGGCAAATTTTTCAGTTGGTTGGGAACACAGGGACATAATCTGCTCCAAACCATGCAAAATATCACAGGCGGGATCGGACAGGCGTTCCAGAACGCTGGCAAGTGGATCGGCGACAAAATAAACACAGCAATGCAAGCCGTCAAAAATGCGATCAATTGGGTTATTCGCGGAATTAATAATTTTATCAATTTTCTCGACGGGATTCATATCCAGATCCCGGCAATCAACATTGGGCCGGTGCATATCGGTGGCGGCTCGATTGGACTGCCGCACATTCCAGACATTCCATTGCTTGCGCAAGGCGGCGTTATCACGAGCGGCGGTTCTGCGATTGTGGGTGACGCAGGGCCAGAACTTCTCAATCTTCCCACCGGCGCGAGCGTGATGCCCCTTGGGAGCGGCGGTACATTCTCCTCTGGCATGGGCGGCGGCATCACCAACAACTTCTATATTAGCCTCGCTACATTTGCCAATTCTCAGAGCGAGATGGCGCGTGTCGTGGACTTGCTTGAACAGGAATTGGCTCGACGTTTCCGTATGGCCACACCCAGTTACGCAGCGTCGAATATCTTTTAAGGATGAGGTAAAACGTGAAAGTTATCGTCGGAGGTGTCTATCAATCCCGGCTAGATGCAGCCAATGTGCGCGTCACGCGGGCCATGAGCGATCCGGTGCCGACCTGCGTTGTCCGGTTCAGAGACGATACCTCCTCCCTTTTTCCACAGGCGATGCAAGAGATCCTGGTCCTGGACGATCAGGTGATCCCAAATCCAAGCGCCAATCTGCTCAGCAATCCGACCCTCAACCCGTACACCAGTGGCTGGACGGTGAACGCTTTTTCCGGCATTTCCTACGCGCAAAATGGCGGCGGCGGGGTGATAATCACACTCTCGAATGCGATCCCGACCACGTTCAACTGCCTGACGCAAACATTCGGGAGCGGGTATACCTCTTCCGGGCAAACGTATGTGGCAAGCGCCACGGTGCAGGGATCAAATAGCCCGAATAACTTTCTGGCCTCGCTCACACTGGAATGGCTGGACGCCAGCGGCAATCATCTCGATCAGGTGCTCGTTGATTCGGCCTTTCCGCCGAGCACGGCTCCCACGCGCATCAGCGTCACGGGCACCGCGCCATCCGGCGCAGCTTATATGCGCCTGGATGTGGGCGTTGCCGTGGCAAGTTCACCGGATAGCGGCTCCGTCACCTTTACCAATATCCAGCTTGAGCCGATGTGGTTTCCAACGATCTCGTACCCAACCGCATTTATTGGACCGTCGCAAACCAACTGCCAGCAATTGCCCAACGGCCAATGGATCAGGCAGTACCGCAAGTTTGCGGGCTTCGTCAACAATGTGCTGTTCGACAACTACCACGGCAATGCGCGGCAAGTGGAGATCGACGCCGTGGGCTACGCATGGCTGCTCGGGATGATTGTGTGCAATAACTCGTACACGAACCACACGGACGCTTTTATCATTGGCGATCTGCTCTCGCAGTATTTGCCAGGCTTTACGAATACCTCCAATGTCATAACCGGCGTCACGGTCTCGAATGTGCAGAGCAACTGGGATGATTTGCGCACGCTCTTTGATGGGCTCGCAGGGCTCTCTGGCTTTTACTGGACGATTGACTACTACTGGAGCGTGGTCTATGCGCCGCCTGGCTACTTCGCCATGCCAATCTCGCTCATTTGCGATAACAGCAGCACGCCAAACATGACCACCACATTCCCGGCGTACAATTTCTCGGTCCAGCAGGATTTCACACAGCCCGGCGCTTCTATCCTGGTGATCGGCAACGGCACGAACGTCGCCAAGGTGATCGATCCGTCGAGCAGCGCGCAGTTGCAACTTACCAGCGGCTATAACTTTGCCAGTGGCGTCGTGTTTCAGCGCAAGATCAACGACAGCACGCTCAACTCTGTCGCGGACTGCACGCAACGGGGGCTGGCGGAATTGCTTATCTACGACTATCCGCGCGGGATCTACCATCTCTCGACCAACGTGGAACTCATCGCGGGCGAGAGCATTCAGATCACGAGTTCGACTGACAACCTGACGCAGAGCACGCAACTCATCCAGCAGGTGACGGCTCAGTGGATCGGCACGAACGAGACGCTCACCGACCAGTGGGAATATCAGGCGGATCTGGGAGCAACCAACCGCGGGGCGACGAATATCATCTCGCGTATTCATCGCATCACGCAGAAGAACACGAGTGCGCCGGCTATTGGCACGACCACGCTCGCGCTGATCGAAAAGATTGGCGTGGTGGACACGGTGGCCGTGGCAAGCTTCTCCTCTTCCTACGTTGAGACCGTCCAGGGCGATGGACCGGTTGCCTACTACCGACTCTCGAACTTGGAGGGTACGGTCGTCGATGATTGGAGCGGCAATAACAACACGGGCACCACGCACGCCAGCCCGACGCTGGGCGTGGCAACACTGCTCACGGATCAGGCGCCAGCGGACACGAGCGACCTTGCCATGACGTTTGCCAGCGCCAGCAGCCAGTATGTGAGCCTGCCAACGACCTTTACACCAACGGGCGCGCACGCGTGGAGCCTGGAGGCGTGGGTCAACATTCCATCCATCCCGGCCAATGGTTTTTATGCCATCTGTTCGATGGGCACGAATGGCACGCGGCAAGCAGCTATTCTCCTGATTCATGTCGTTGCCGGCGTGGCGAACCTCTCGTGCGCCACCATCTCAGGCGACATCAATGGCCCGGCCATCTCAGCGACCACGACCTATCACGTCGTTGGCACCTACGACGGCACCTCGACGCGGCTCTATCAGAACGGCGTACTCGTGGCTGGTCCGACTGCCTTTGTGCTCAATCTTGCGCAGAGCTTCGCCAACATTGCTTCAGACCGTGCGACCGTGACCGATCCATTCAATGGCACGATCGACGAGGTGGCATTCTATACGACCACGCTCACGCCGCTGCAAGTCGCCACGCACTACGCCGCAGGCACCAGCGTGTACGCGCTTGCCGTCATGCAGGACGCGCCACTGCGCTACTACCGGCTTGGCGAGGCGAGCGGGACAACCGCGAATGACTCGTCGAGCAACGGACAAAATGGGACGATCAACGGCGGGGTGACGCTGGGCACGACCGGACTGATCTTCAACGACACGAATACCGCGATGACGATGGATGGATCAACCGGCTATATCACGGCTGCTACGACTGGACTGCCGACCGGCGCGGCTTCCTGGACCATCGAGACATGGATCAACATGGCCTCGGTGCCGCATTCCGGTTTCCATTCTATTGTTGAATTTGGCAATCCCGCGAGCAATCAGGCGGCGGCGCTCTTTATCGATGGTTCTGGACATATCTGCACAAACACCTACCTCGTCAATAAGATCACCGGGCTCGCTGCCGCAAATAGCACCACCTATCATTGCGTGGCAACTTACGATGGCACGAACTTGCGCCTGTATATCAACAGTGTGCTACAGGGCACACTCGCTTGCACGCCTGCCATCTCACTCACGTACTGTTATATCGGCACCGAAGACAGTCCGCGCGACGACTTCTTCCCTGGCGTAGTAGACGAGGTGGCGATTTATGGGACAGCGCTCTCTGCTGCTCGTATTCAAGCCCATTACAATGCCGGCACCCTTGGACACCAATAGGAGACGCCCACATGCATGAACACATAGGCATTCACGGCCTGATCACCATCCACGAGTATCCGGCTGAGTGGACGGACGAGGAATTCAAGTATTGGTGGTGTCCTGAGACAGATGCAACAGGCCAGATCACGCGTCCCGCGCGCATGAGCGATGCGTGGAAACGCCAGCGCATTGTCGTGCCGCCATTTGAGAACCTGATTACCAACGCCGGTATCGCGCTCTTACTCTCGAATATGAGTGTCGCTGGCCAGGGCTCGATGAATCCGTTCTTTCAAATCCTCTCGGTGGGCAATGGCGCGACAACAGGTGTCACGCGCGCGGATACAGGCGTAAATGGCGATGGATTTACCACAGGTGCAAGGAAAGCGCCCGCATCGTTCTCGGTGACAGGGTTTCAAACAACAGTGGTCACGAACTATGGCTCGACGGATGCAGTGGGAACTCTAACCAATGTGGGTATATATGGATTTAAAACATCAGGTTCACAAGCTGCAACTACGACAACAGGGACTGGTCAGTTAATGAGCCACGCGTTGTTCAGCTATGTAAAAGGTTCTTCCGCCATTGCTATTGACTACATATTGCAAATCGCGAACTGAGGTGGTGTATGAACTGGCTCGCAATCATCAACGAGATTTTTGATATTGGCTGGCTGATCGCCGTGCTCATTCTGCTCTTTCTCATCTGGCGCAGTTCCGAGCGTCGCCACGATCACGCGCAGAAGATGGAGCAAACCATCGTTGAGATCGGCATGAAAGACGCGGAGAGCGCGCGACAAGCGGTTGAGGCGGCGCGCACACTCGCGGCGGTTGTCCAGAATGAGCAGGCAAAAATGAAATGAGCTTTATCCAGAATTATTTGCCCATTCTCAATATTGTACTGCTTGTCGGGCTCACGCTTGGCGGCATCCTTGCGGTCAGGAAAGGCTTCTTTCAGGAAGCGGGCCAAATCCAGGAAACTGCGCTTGATGCGCTTGAAAAAGAGGTAGCATCGCTGCGACGCAAGGTGGATGATCTCGAAAAGGAGCGCTCGACACAGGATCAGGTGATTGCTACGATCCGCTACCTGCTCAAGCAATATGGACTCCGCATCACGATTGCTGGTGATGTCGTGACGGTGAGCGATAGCGCAGGGAAGAGCAAGTTCACGCGCATCCAAAAATTGCCGGTGAAGTCTCCCGACGACGACGATCCCGATGCGATCTAAGCGCAGTATCTGGCCATGCGGTACGCCATTTTGGCGAAAGGAATCATCTATGTCATTTGGGCTCGACTATGTAGCAGGACCACCTATCGCGGACCTGAAATCGGCAGGCGTTACCTTTGTGTGCAGGTATCTCTCGGAAGTCAATGCAGCCACGGAGGTAAAGCTGCTTACGCCCGCCGAAGCAAAGTTGCTCGGAGACAACGGTATCGCCATCGTGAGCAACTACGAGTGGACAGGCACCACGCCACTCGGTGGATTCAATGCCGGCGTGTTTGACGCGCAAATCGCCCGCGACCAGCATGCCGCCTGCGGAGGCCCTGCTGATCGCCCGATCTACTTCTCAGTCGATTTCGGCACCACGCCTGCCCAGATGCCAGCCATCATCGACTACTTCAAGGGGGTGGCGTCCGTGATCGGGCTGCACCGCACAGGCGCCTATGGCGGCTACTACGCCATCAAGGGGTTGTTCGATGCTGGCGTTATTACCTGGGGATGGCAAACGTATGCGTGGTCTGCGGGACTCTGGGACGCCCGCGCGCACATCCAGCAGTATAGCAACGGCATCGACATGGCCGGGCATTCCGTCGATTATGACCGGGCGATGAAACCCGATTTTGGGCAATGGATTCCAGGAGGAACACCTGTGCAACACTATACGGAGCAATCCGCCGATTTCGGCAACTGGTTCACAGCGACCGACGCCAGCCATTGGAAGTGCAAACACACTGGTTGCGTGGTCCAGTTCGGCATCAAGGATTTTTACGCGTCGCTCTCACTCGATGGACAGAGCCTGCCGGTGATCGGCTTGCCCACGAGCGACGAAATCAATTTAACAGTCAATGGCAAGCCAGTTGTCTTACAGATTTTCGAGCGAGCTGGCGTGTACTACGACACGACGCACGCGGTTGATCGGCAGCCTGGCACTGGCATCTATGCACTCTGCCACCTGAATGATCCTGATTTCCTGACTCATGTACCGGGATTGCCACAGCAGCCAGCACCAGCCCCTGCGCCAGTGGACACCAGCGCCGTCGAAGCCGACATCAACGCCATTGCCGATGCGATAGCCGCACCAATAGCGAAAGCGCTGGCGGATCTGAAGAAATTGTAGTGCTCACTTTATAAGACGGCAAAATTGCCCAATTCGTTAAAGTTGTGTTTATTAGGAGGAATCATTATGTCGCTCACAACCTTGTTACCCATTGCCATCTCTATCGTGGCCCTGCTCCTGCCAGGCGTGCTGAAATCGGACGGCTGGCCTGATTGGGTGAATGGGCTGATCTCTGGCGGCATCATCGCCATTTTCGCCGGGTTGTCCGTCTGGGCTGGCGGCAACTTCTCGCCTGATGTGTTGGCGGATTGGGCGCTCTTCGTCGCGGCGTATAGCGCGCTGCTCGCCGGTCCATTGAAGCCGCTGGACTCATACCTGCAATCTGCGCTCAACCTGCCATTCCTGAAGCCCGCGCCAGCCAACGCCAACCCGATCAGAGTGCCTACCGCGCTCACCTTGCCGCCCGATGCAAGCCCGGTGCCACCACGCGCAAGTCAGCCACCGACGCCTCCGAGCGCATAGCACAACACGAAGAAACCCGCCAGCAGTTCGACTATCTCTGCTGGCGGGTTTCTCATTTCTGGTTAGAGCGTGTTGTGGACACATTATACCACAACCAGTTCACGCACCTCTACCACGCGCACCGGCATGAGATACGTCGAGCAGAGTTTGTGCCCATACGAAATGATACGCCCACCAATCTCCACCTCAAGCAGCGCCAGCATAGGCGTCTCAACCTCTGAGTGGAACGGGATACCCCGCATGCAGATTTCCAGGTAGCTCGTTCCCTGCTCAATCGTCGGATAGGAGAACCATCCGCTTTCATGCCCTGGCCTTGCTGCCTGCTTCATCCTTTGCCCGATGACGTACTCGACTTCGGGATTATACAGCGAGAAGTACCGCCCGTTGACCAGACGCACCACTTTGTACGAAATTTGCTCTACCATCTTCGCGGGCGGCTTGCGTTGACTGGACAACTTCCCAGGAACGCGCGCCCACTCCGGACGGGGCAAATCGAGCACCATTTGGCGCGTCGCGTCATCCAGGCGCTGCCATACAAGTTGTTGCCACGCGCCGGTAGACTGCTGCTGATAGAAACGCCAGAACTGGCCTTTCCACGCCACGCGCTCGCGTCGGCTGATTTTGTAGGTATCCGTCGAGTGGTACGCACAGAGCGCCACAACCAGCCCCATCTCAGGATCGGCAAGCAGGATTTCAGTGCCGATATACGGCACATCGAACTTCCCATGTTCGCCCTGCTGGCGGATTGTCACGAGCCACAAACCGTCAGCGTTCTGTGTCAACTTCGGCTCTACCTGCTCACGCTTCCAGATGTCCGCCAGTGTGCCGCCAGACTGCACAATCTGAAGTTTCGCTACAGGCAAGTCGAGCAGCGAGATAGCGGGCACTGCTTCAGGGGCTTCTTCAACAACGGTTTCTTCCAATTCTTGCATCGTGTTCTCCTCTCTGT
>CAYLJO010000216.1:0-10417 GCA_964383905.1 uncultured Blastocatellaceae bacterium | reverse complement strand
GTGCGAATGCGCCCAAAGACACCCGGCGCACACGACCCAATAATTCGCGGAACGTGGGGTTACCCGAGAGGTCGGTGCGCAGAACTAGTGTGTTGATAAAAAGACCGATCAGGTCCTGGGTGTGGGGGTATATGCGCCCTGCGATCGGAGAACCTATGACCACGTCTTCCTGCCGCGTGTAACGTGATAACAACGTCTGGAAGCTTGCCAGCAGCGTCATGAATAATGTCACGCCTTCTTGGCGGCTCAGCGACCTCAGGCGTCCCGCCAGCCCGCCGGGTATGGGGAGCGAATGACTGCCGCACCCGAAGGTAGGGGCGGACGGCGGGCGGTGAGCTAGGGGCAGCTCCAACACGGCGGGGGCGTCTGCCATGTGCCGCTTCCAGTAGCTAAGTTGCTGGTCCAGGAACTCACCATCTAACCGCCGCCGCTGCCAGTCGGCGAAGTCGCCATATTGAATCGGAAGGTCCGGCAGCGGCGAGGGGACGCCCGCAGAGAACGCGCCGTAGAGGGCGGATAGCTCTCGTAAAAGAATCTCCATCGACCAGCCGTCGAAGACGATATGATGTAGGGTGAGCAGGAGCACATGTTCCTGCTCGCCCGAACGTATGAGAGTGGCGCGCAAGAGCGGACCTTGAGCCAAATTAAAGGGGCGGCAAAGTTCTTCGCAGGCCAGCAGGCGCGCGCGCGCGTCCCGCTCGCCCTCGGACAGCCCTCGAACGTCGATGACCGGGACGGACAACGCTGGGTGCGGGGAAATTGTCTGGACCGGGGTCCCGCCGGCCGCCGTAAAGGTGGTGTGCAACACTTCGTGACGTCTGACGATTTCGTTGAGGCATCGCTCCAGAACATCAGCCTGAAGGGGTCCCGTCAAGCGGATCTTCGACGCGCGGTGGTAGGCGCGGCTGTCCGGTTCAAGCCGATCGAGAAAATATAACCGCTGCTGGGCGAACGAGAGCGGGGCGGTAAGGGGGTTTGGTCTTCGTCCGATCACCTTCGGCATCGATTTACCGGAGCTCCTTTTCTAAAGGCGCTCTTGACGGGTGCCCGATTTTACGGCCAGAGTCGAGTCAACCGTGACGGTTGACTTGACCCCGGATTGTTGAAATGCGAGAGGGAACCTTACAGCAGTAGCCGCCGCCAGGTATTCTTGCGTTATCCTGCGGCGCGGTGGTTTTCGAGCGACTCAGCCAAACTTACTACCGTAGGCGTCTCAAAGAAGGATGACAACGATAACTCGATACCCATGTCTTCACTGACCCGCGATAGAAGTCGGGTCGCCATGATAGAATCCCCGCCCGAACGGAAGAAATCGTCGTAAATGCTCACTCGGCTAAGGCCCAAGATCTCGGCCCATATTTTCGCGATCTTCTCTTCCGCCGGTGTCCGAGGTGATGTGAAATCAGGGTCCGGGTTGGGTTGTTGCTGATCGGGATTACTCAGTCCCAGTTTTTCAGCCAAGCCGATACGCTGCAGCTTGCCGGTCGGCCCCTTGGGTATTTCATCAAGAATTAAGAGCTTGCGCGGCACCTTGAAATCGGCGAGCCTCGCCGCGGCGAACTCGCGGAGATCTCTCGCCGTCGCGGGTGATTCGTCGCGTAAGACAACGGCCGCAGCGACCTCTTCGCCAAGCTTCGGATCAGGTAGTGCGAAGGTGACGGCCTGCGCCACGGCCGGGTGGCCTATCAATACTTCATCAATCTCACGTGGTGAAATCTTTTCGCCGGCGCGATTAATCATCTCTTTGAGCCGGCCCGTGAGGAAAAGGTACCTGTCGGCGTCCAAGAAACCCTGATCGCCCGTTCTAAACCAGCCGTCGGTGAAGGCACTCTCGTTGGCCTGCGGGTTGTTATCATAGCCCCCCGTGACGCTGGCACCGCGGACCACCACTTCGCCGGTCGCGCCGGGCGGTAGGAGACAGCCGCCTTCATCCATCACGGCGACGTCGAGACCGGTCGGCACACCTACCGAACCGGCTTTACGCTGACGCGGCGGCAACGGGTTGCTGGTCATCTGGTGAGAGGCTTCAGTCATGCCGTAGGCCTCAATCACCGGCACGTCAAACACGCTCTCTAACTGGACCATCACTTGCGGCGGCAGGGCGGAAGAGCACGAACGGATGAACCGCAACTTACAGCTTCTAATAATTTCTTGATTCGACTCGGCGCGCGATAGGATGGACTGATGCATCGTCGGTACGGCGGTGTACCACGTGGGACGGAACTCCGCCATCCACCCGAAGAATTCGGGCGCATAAAAGCCCGGTGTGCAAACAACACTTGCCCCCGCGAGCAATGACGATAATGTCGCGCCGATAAGGCCGTGAATATGAAAGAGCGGCATGACGTTCAGACACCGGTCGCCGCAGTTCAGCCCCAATGACACCCCGATGTTAATTGCGGAGGTGCAGATGTTGTGTTGTGTCAGGGGGACGATCTTAGGGCGTGAAGTTGTGCCTGAAGTATGAAGGACTAGTGCCACATCTTCGGGCCGTGAGAAACCGTGGTGGACCGGAGGTGAATGCGCCTCGCCGTCAAGCGTAAAGGTGCCGGCTTCTGCGTCTGTTAAGGGCGACAGGTCGATGACTGGAATACCGCGGGCCCGAGCGACGCCCCTCGCGGGGGAGTCGATACCCGATTCGACGATTAAGGCTTTGGCCTTCAAGTCGGAGAGGTAAAAGTCGAATTCATGAGCGCGGTAGGAGGGGTTAAGTGGCGCGCAAGTGGCGCCCGCCGTCACGGCCAAAAAGGCTACCGCCATCTCCGGCCCGTTAGCTAAGACAATGGCGACGCGATCCTGACGGCCGAGACCCATTGCGTTGAGGCGCTTCACGGCCCCCTCGATGTTGGAATATAACCTGCCGTAGGTGAGGGGTGGCCGCCCGGGAGCCGCGATCGCCGTAGCGTCAGGTGTGCGATCAGCTTGATCCTTTATTAATTTTGGCACACAGAGAGCTGGTGAGTGGTTAAAAGAATTGACCATTGAATTGTATGACATAGCCAGATGAAAGGGCGGTTAAATACTTCATTTCATAATCCGTCCGCTATACTTCAATTGCAACTCACATGCCGATGTTTGGCGGAGGAAGTCAATTCGCCTAAAAAATTATGCAGCTTAACTGTTTCGGTATGAATGATTTAAGTCTTTAACAGCACGGCCAGTAATGAAACCTCAGAGCAATACCCGAAACTGCTTTAGGCTGGGACATTTTTGTATGATTGAGACAAGGTGGCAGGCGCAATACTGTCAGACCCGGCTCTGATGGATTTCGTTGGTCTGCGCCCGATGGAACGGCGACTGGCGCTGGTCGACACAGGTTTTTCTTGCCCGGCGGTAACTACCCGCCTTGATGCTTTCGTCTCTCGCGATGACGTAAAGTTCGTTGAATACAACGCGGAGAACCCTTCGAGCCTCACCGACCAGTCAGGGCTTAATCAGGTCTTATTCGAAGTCCCCGCCTTGCAATCCTTTGCCGAACGCTACCGTCTTCAGCAATTCACACCGGTGGAGAGCCTGAGGAGTGCGCTGCTGACCACCTATCGCGAATGGTGCGGGGGCGCGGCAGCGGCGTCCCCGCACGTCGCCATCCTTGCTTGGGCGGATTTACCGACCGCCAACGAATTCATTCTGTTGCGCAATCGTCTGGCCGATAGCCACCTCCTATCCGGACAGCCCCGAATTTCAACCTGAAAAGTTCGAGATAAATCAGTTCTCAAACACGCAAGAAGCGTCTAACGCTCATTAAACCGCTAATGGCAGCAATTGTCTGCTTCCACGAATCAGCAGACCACTTATAGCGTGGATCGTAAGTAAGACATGGGTCACCTGTCCAAGCCAGAGAATGAAAGAAACGAACCACGTACACCTATAAGGGGATGGAGCCGACCGCGAATCAGCAGACCACTGATCGAGGACTTGTCGCTCCCGCAGTTGTGCGCGGCGGCTCATCCCGACGTTAGCCGTCTTCTTACTGATGACCGACGATCCATATACACGCGCAGAACTCCTTGAGGCTGGGGATAAGTTTCCTGATCGCGGACCCCTTTGCCACAGGTGTCATACTGCTCGACCACACCTTCCCGGACGCCTCCGGCATCACGATCCTGCACGCGATCCGCGAGGCGGATCAGGAGACGCCGGTGCTGTTCTACTCGGCGCGCGCCATGCCGCAGGAGAGGGAGGAGGCCATGCGCGAGGGGGCGCAGGACTATTTGGTCAAGGCCAACGACCTCTTCCATGTCGCCGACCACGTCGCCAAGTGGGTTAAGGCCAAGAAGAATGCGACAAGCGGTGGTCAGTAAAAGGTGAGGAAAGGCGGACGTGAAGTGATTAAAAAGGTCCCCCCTGGCATGGTGCTGGCTGAAGAAGGGATGCTCGCATCAATGAGGGCTTTTCACGAGGAGGCCAAGAGGTACGACGCCGCCCTTGATCGGTATCTTGCGGCCCTCAGTAAGGGTCAGGGTGAGCTGCTGGCCCCAACCACCTCACGGGTGACTGAGGCGGACACCTTGGAGTATTACAGCAGTAGTATCGCGGGGGCGAGCCGACACCGGGGGATGCTCCGGCCCTTCCTCGCTGATTTTGTCGGGAGGGATTAGCAAAGGAAGGCGGGCTGGAAGCGATGTGGGGCAACACCTTTGTCGCGTTCATCATGCTGCCGGGGGAGGCCTTTCTCCACCACGGGACGGTCACCGATCAGGGAAGCCTCATGTCTTACTTACGGATAGAAGTCCACAGGTTAAAAACTATGCGGCACACGATCAGGACGACTAACAGGGTGGTGAACGGCAAGGCGAGCGGGCTCCATCGCCCCGCGATGACCTGATCCAGGGCGAAGATGGACGCGCAGACGGCGAGCAGTCCGATCAGCCGGTAGCTCCAGACGCGCCTTCTCACGGCCGCCAGGATCGTCACCGCCGCCGCGACCAAGTTAGCCACGAGAATGGCCCGGAAATATGTCTGCGTGTGATGCGCCATATCGGTGACCATCATGAACTGCTCGGAGGAGAGGGGACCAGCTCACCTGAGTCATGGTCGTAATAAAGCTCGTCATCACCGTCAGCGTTGTCGAGCCACGAGTTGATGGCACCCTTCATCTCGATAAACTCTGCCAGCAGCGTGACGTCCGTCGCGTCCTGGATCCACAGGTCCAGCCGTCTCACCGGCTGGCCCTCAGGCTGAGGCTTAAACTTGATGCGGAAGTGTAACAGGCGAGCGCCTACAGGGGGGTGCGGGTACTGGTCCACCTCGGCGTGCCACGTCCCCCGCAGCGTGATGAACTCTTGGACCTGGATCGGCAGTATTCTGGCGTAATCTCGTCCCATCGTTTTGGATCCGTTCGCATAAGTAACCTGAATATTACGTCGTCGGCACCCGACTGGAGGAACGCCCCCTTCCGCCCGGGCCTTTCATTGGCCCCTCTGCTCTAGGCCCCTCGGGGATCGAACTCACCGTCCAATCCTCGGGATTTTGTTCGACACCCTCCCGGCTCATGGAAGTGACACCATCAGCACGAGGGTTGGCGGATCCCTCCTGCAATGTGCCCTTCATTCATCTTCCCTGAATGACCATAAGACCCGCGCATCTCCGCCACACCCGCCCCCTTATCACAGCCACTTCTTGAACCTTCCGATGTACCAGACCTTGATCATCTGCGTCAGCAGGCAGTAGGCCAGCAGCGTCGCCATGAGCCACAGGAAGTAGACCCCGGGCAGCGCCCTCAGACCCAGATAGGGCGCCAGCGGCGAGAACGGGACGTAGACCCCGGTCGCGATGATCGCCGCCGTGAGAAGCGTCAAAGGCAGCGACGCCCGGCTCTGGATGAACGGGATCTTCGCCGTCCGGATCATGTGGACGATCAGCGTCTGCGACAGCAACCCTTCGATGAACCAGCCGGACTGAAACAGCGACTGGCTTCCCACCGTGTCGGCGCGAAAGACGTACCACATCAGCGCGTAAGTCGTGTAATCGAAGACCGAGCTGACGGGGCCGATGCACAGCATGAACCGCCCGATGTCGCTGACCACCCACCTGCGCGGCCTGGCGAGGTACTCCTGATCCACGCTATCGAAGGGGATGCCGGTCTGCGACAGGTCGTAGAGCAGGTTCTGCGCCAGCAACTGCAGGGGCAGCATCGGCAGGAAGGGCAGCAGGGCGCTCGCCCCGAGCACCGAGAACATGTTACCGAAGTTGGAGCTGGTGCCCATCTTGATGTACTTGATGATGTTGCCGAACGTCTTGCGCCCTTCGATGACGCCTTCCTCCAACACCAGCAGGCTCTTTTCCAGGAGGATGATGTCGGCCGACTCCTTGGCGATGTCGACCGCCGTATCCACCGAGATGCCGACATCGGCCTCGCGCAAGGCGGGCGCGTCGTTGATGCCGTCGCCCAGGAATCCGACCGTGTGGCCCCGCCGCTGGAGCGCCTTGATCACCCGCGCCTTCTCGGTCGGCGAGAGTTTAGCGAAGATGGTCGTCCGCTCGACGATCTCCTCCAGTTCGGCGTCCGCCTTCCCTTCCAGCTCGCGGCCCAGCACCGCGCGGTCGACAGGCAAGCCGACCCCCCGACAGATCTTGCGCGTGACGATGTCGTTATCGCCGGTCAGCACCTTCACCTGCACGCCGTGCCGCGCGAGCGCACGGATGGCCTCGGCGGCCGTCTCTTTCGGCGGGTCGAGAAAAGCGAGAAAGCCGACCAGCACCATCTCGGTCTCATCCCTCACCGAGTAAGTACGGCGCGCCGCCGTCACCCCTTTGTAGGCCACGGCGATGACGCGTAAGCCGTCTTCGTTTAACTCGCGTGCCACTTCTTTCGCGCCCCGGCGCAGGTCGTCGTTAATCGGTGCGAGGCGGCCGCCGCGTTCGGCCCGGGTGCAGATCGAAAGCAGCTCTTCCACCGCCCCTTTGCAGATCAGGACGCGCCTCCTCTTCTCGTCCTCCACCACCACAGACATGCGCCGGCGCACAAAGTCGAAAGGGATCTCGTCAAGTTGACGAAAATTCTCTTCGACCTTCAAAGAGGCGTGCACTTCGACGTGCTGCAACACCGCCAGGTCCAACAGGTTTTTCAACCCCGTCTGGTAGTAGCTGTTGAGGTAGCCGTACTTCAGCACCTCCTCGTTTTCCGAACCGTCGACGTCGAGATGCCGCTCCAGGATGATTTTGTCGCGGGTGAGCGTCCCCGTCTTGTCCGTGCAGAGCACATCCATCGCCCCCATGTTCTGAATCGCGTTGAGGTTTTTAACGATCACCTTGCGCCGCGACATCGTGACCGCCCCGCGCGCCAGATTCGCCGTGACGATCATCGGCAGCATCTCGGGGGTGAGCCCGACGGCGACCGCGAGCGCGAAAAAGAAGGCTTCCGTCCAGTCGCCTTTGGTCAGGCCGTTGATCACAAACACCAAAGGCACCATCACCAGCATGAAGCGGATCAGCAGCCAGCTGACGGCGTTCACCCCCTTGTCGAAGCTCGTCATCGCGCGCCGGCCGACGATTAACCTGGCAAGCGAGCCGAAGTGGGTGCGGTTCCCCGTCCGAAGCACGACGGCGGTGGCCGTACCGCTGACCACATTCGTCCCCATGAAGCAGACGTTCGATTGCTCGAACGGGCTTGAGTCGGCCGCGGGCCGGGGCGACGAGCCGTTCCCGGGACCGGCCTCGGGCGAGCTGAACTTCTCCACCGGCAGGGCCTCACCCGTGAGCGCGGCCTGACTGACGAAGAGGTCTTTGGAAGCGACCAGGCGCACGTCGGCTGGCACCATGTCGCCGGCCGAGAGATGCACGATGTCGCCCGGCACGAGCAGCTTGAGCGGGACTTCCTGCCGCATCAGCACACGGGGGTGCAACGTGATGCCGAACCCTCTCGTGACTTCGGCGGGGACGTCCAGACGAATATCCCGGCGGCTCACCGTCGCCGTCGTAGAGACCATGGCTTTGAGCTGCTCGGCAGCTTTGTTGGAACGGAACTCCTGGTAAAAGCGCAACAACCCGCTGATTAACACCATCACCGTGATGAGCACGGCACCTTGCCGGTCATCCGTCAGGAAAGAGAGCGCCGCCAGCGCGATCAAGAGGATGATAAACGGGTTTTTGAAGGCGAGCGGCAGCCGGACATACCAGCGCGCCGGTTTCTCATGCGCCACTTCGTTGAGACCGTACTCGTCAAGGCGGAACTTAGCCTCGCCCTCGGTCAACCCTTCTCTGGAGGTGCCCAATAAACGCAGCACCTCGTCGGTGTCGTGGTTCGCCAAGTCGCCCGGTGGCGGTGAGGGCTTGACCGGCGCGGTCGCCGCTGTCGCAGTGTCTCGTCTGAAGAATGAGACGGTTCTCGATGTCACCAGGCGAAGCGTCGTCGCGTTCATGACCTTTCCCTCCTTAACCTCGAAACTGAATCGCACGCGTCCCCCTTTAATCCGGCCGGGGATCGCCACTAAAAGTTGGGGCATGCTGGACAGGCGTCAGAGGGAGGGTGGTCGGAACCGCCAATAATGGCAGAAGGATCAGCCGCCTCAGGCACCTCGCTTCAATCTTTTTACGTCCCTTGAGAAGAGCGAGTGCCGAGGCGGTAACTAGGATGGCTACCGGATCTTGATCGCTTTACTCAGAGGAATTGTTTCTCGCCCCCGCGAATTCGGAGGCCCGCTACTATGACTCTCCATAAATCCTTATCTTGTGACTCCGTTCATACGAAAAGAGCCAGCACCCATGTGTGGAGCAGGCTGACGGCCAACGCTTGGCCGACCGAACCGGCCGCCCTGACGCCCGCCCGGCCTAAGCCCTTCAACAAACGAGCAAATTCTACGCTCATCGCCCTCGCCTCTTCTTCGCTAAAGTCGAGGGCGATCAGCTGACGATAGATCTCAGCACGCATGGTCACAGGTCCTCCTTTCTTGGGGATAAAAACTAAAAACCTCCGGCTGAAGACTTCAACCAGAGGTCGTGCGAGATGAGCGGACGAATCCCTTTTATTTCGCACCCCTCTAGTCAGAGCTTCAGCACCGTACAACGTGAGAGTAACCTTTCAACTCAGCTACGTTAGGTCATGCCTTAATCCGGCGAAGACCTGTTCCACCCGTTGGCATCTTTCGATGTTCCCGGGCAGTAGCCTGTATTTGTACGGACGCCTCGCTCGAACGAGGTGTCGATGTTGTCAATCACGGGGTTTCGGTCTCTCCAGACCAGAACTCAAATAACATGACCCCCGATGGCATGTCAAGCGAAAATTTACTATACTCCAGTATATTAGATGAGTCTTTTACCGGAGGGATGCCTGACATCACAATATGAGCCATACGAGCAGAGACAAGAAGAAGCTTCTCGACCGCGTGCGCCGCATCCGCGGGCAGGTCGACCCCATCGAGCGCCCGCTCGATGGGGATCTCAACGAGTGCTCATCCGTGCTGCAGACCATCGCGGCGCGCCGCGGCGCGATCAACGGCCTGATGGCGGAGATCATCGAGGGCCACATCCGTTTCCACGTGGTCGACCCGAACGAGCGTCCACAATCAAGGCGGGCGGCAGCGGCGCAGGAAGTGATTGACGCGGTGAACCCTTACATCAAGTAGCGCCCATCCGCTGCCGCATGACGGTCGAATGGTCTCAAGCCCGCTGCCACGTCAGCGGCGGGATTGACGACTCCCGGCGAAGAGGGCGGGGCCTGGGAGTCTCGCTTTGCCAAGCGCTGCGCGGAATTGATAGCAGGCCGCCTTGGGAGAGGATTGTGAACAAAGCGTTTTCGCTGGACCTTAAATGAGGACCCAATCACCTTAAATGGGGATTTCAATCGGAGGATAATCATGAGTAAAGAATCGGATGTCCGAGATCATGAAGATGACAAGCGCTTGCCGGGGACCGGCGATCTAGTCGGGGGCCGGGCGATGACTACCCTTGTGGCGGGTGCCGCCGTGGCCGTCCTGGCGCCGGAACTGTTGCCCGGCATGGCCATCGGTGTCGCTGCGCGGGTTCGCCCCGCGGGCGCTTCCGGTGCTGGGCGCGGCGCTGCGCCCGCTCATCAAGCCGGTGGTGAAGGCCGGCTATGCGGCGGCGGTCAAGACCTGGGAGGTGGGGGCCGAAGCCGGTGAGCACGTGCAGGACCTGGTGACGGAGGCGCAGGTCGAGCATGAAAGCAGCAAGGCGGCGGTCAAAGCACGCCGTCGGGCACGGCCATCGAGAAAGCGCCGCCCGCCTGCTTAACGTGGCCGGTATGACAACCTATCGCGCCTCCGACCCAGCGCCGCTCGCCGGGTCGGGGAAACCTTCATGCACCATCATTCCCTGACCGGTGTGCCGCCCACAAACTAATCCCTTATGTCCGCGACCGTACAGACGCGCCCCTTCCACTTCTTTACGATCTCTGTTCTACTTAAAGGTTTTCTCCTCCATATCCGGGGGGGGGGGGGGGGGGGGGGGGGGGGGGGGG
>CAYLJO010000215.1:0-10419 GCA_964383905.1 uncultured Blastocatellaceae bacterium | reverse complement strand
TAGCATTCTTTCAGCGCGGCGCAGGCGCGCTCTTCCCGACCAGTGACCGCAGGTATCCAATTTATTTCCATTACCCCTGGTCTGAGCAGGACGTGGTGACAATTGATCTGCCTGCCGGTTTCGCGCTGGACCATCCGGACGCGCCACTATCACTTTCGGCGGGTGAAATAGGGAAATACGATGTCAAGATTCTGGTCGCGGATAATCGCACGTTGATTTACCGTCGGGCCTTTTTCTTCGGCGGTAATGACAAGATACTCTTCAACACCAGTAGCTACCCCACACTTAAGCAGTTGTTTGACATAATCCACGAGCGTGATAACCACACGATCGCGCTCAAACAGAATACGGTGGCTTCAAAGTAGAAAGGCACTGGAGCGGTTGGCATTCGTCTGGCAATGTGGTTTGAGCGGTCGAGAGCTAACCGCCAATTTCTTGCCCGAGGGTATTAGCATGAAGACAAGATTGATCGGATGCTGTTTTGCACTTCTTCTGTCAGTTGTGCCTGCCTTCGCGGCGGGCGACGACGTTCCTGCGTGGCTGCGGCAGGCCGCCAGTGCCAGCGCGCCCGCCTACGCTAAGGACGTGCCGGCGGTTGTTCTTCAGGATGAATCGACGATAACGGTCGGCGAAGATGGCCGCGTCACCACCGTCTCGACCTATGCCCTGTGCATCCTCACCCGTGAAGGACGGGGCGCGGCCGTTGCCGCCGAAGGGTATCAAACCGATACCGGAAAAGTGCGTGAGATACGCGCGTGGCTGATCCGGCCGTCAGGTCAGGTCAAGAGCTATGGTAAGGACAGCGTGATTGACGAGGCCGCGACGCTCAATGATGTTTACAATGAAGCACGCGTCAAAAAGATTACAGGTGAGGACAGCGCCGAGGTTGGGGCGGTTTTTGGTTACCAGACGACGAGCGAGAGCCGCGCTTTTTTCAACCAGTCCGTCTGGTATTTTCAGAGGTCGTTCCCGGTCCTCTCGTCACGCGTCACGCTGATGCTGCCCACGAACTGGCGCGCCACCAGCATCACTTTTAATCACCCGAAAGTCGAGCCAATCGTCAACGGCTCTGCTTACGTTTGGGAGCTGCACAATCTGCCGCCTATCGAACGCGAGCCAGCCAGTCCATCATGGACTAATCTCGCGCCTCGAGTCGCCATTAACTACTTTCCGTCCGAAGGCGCGAAGCTTCCCAGTGCCAGGACTTTTGACAACTGGAACGAGGTCTCACGCTGGTATAGCGAACTGGCTGACCCACAGGCAGCACCCGGCGATGCGCTCGCAACCAAAGCGCGCGAGTTAACGGCTGCGGCCAAAACTGAGCTTGAACGCATTCGTGGCATCGGGCGCTACGTGCAGAATCTTCAATACATCTCGATTCAGATCGGGGTCGGACGCTATCGTCCACATGCCGCCACAGAGGTCTTTGCCAAATCATATGGCGACTGCAAAGATAAGGCGAATCTCATGCGCGCGATGCTCAAAGCTCTGCACATCCAGTCATACCCGGTGCTGATCTACTCCGGCGATCCAACTTATGTTCGTGAAGAGTGGGCCTCGCCAAGGCAGTTCAACCACTGCATAATTGCTATCAAAGTAAGTGACGAGACGCAAGCGGCAACCATCGTGCAGCATCCTCGCCTAGGCCGTCTCCTGATTTTCGATGCGACCGACGAGGACACTCCGGTTGGCGACCTGCCTAACTACGAGCAAGGCAGCCTCGCGCTCATTGCCGCCGGAGACGACGGCGAGCTACTGCATATGCCCGTTACACCGCCGGAGGCCAATCAGTTAGAGCGTCAGGCTGAAGTGCAACTCGCGCCTGACGGTTCGATCACCGCCAGCGTTCGTGAACGAGCTGCTGGGCAGGCGGCGGTCGCATTCAGGCGTGAGTTCCGCCATTTCTCTCGCCCGGAATTTACGAAAAGGGTTGAAAGATGGGTGACGAGTGGCGCAAGTGGCGCCAGTGTTTCAAAAATTGAGCCGCTGGACAGCAGTGCGGATGGGCGATTTGCGCTTAATGTCGAGTTCAGCGCCAGCAGCTATGCGCAACTGATGCAGCAGCGCCTACTCGTCTTCAAGCCTGCCATTGTCGCGCGCCGCGAATCACTCTTTCTCACCGGAGGCGCGCGCAAACATCCCGTGGTTCTTCAATCCAACGCGTATACTGAAACCGTCCGCGTCAAGCTTCCCACCGGGTTCGAGGTGGACGAAATGCCCGACCCCTTGAAACTCGATGCGCCGTTCGGAACATACGCGACAAGCTATGCCGTCAAAGACGGCAATCTCGTTTTCACGCGCACGCTCGTCATGCGCGCAACGACAATTCCCGCCGAGCAATACAGCACGGTGCGGAGCTTCTTCGAGCGCATCCGCGCCGCCGAGCAAGCCCCGGTTGTCCTTGCAAGAAAATAAAGGACGCTAGAGCAGTTTGCAATAGTAGGTATAGAAGGAGTCATCATTAATCGGCAGGAAGCTACTTTCATCTATCCTGAATCCCTTAAGCTTTTCCTCTGTGCTCCTCGGTGTCCTCTGTGGTTCAAATCGCCTTCTTCCATACATCCAAGTGAGATATGCTCTAATTCGCTTGAAGTGTGAGCTGCCGGAACGCCTCACGCAGACGCAACGCGGTGCTCCCTGAGGGAACCGTATAGCGGCGAAAATCAAAGGTCGTCACAATCGCCACGCCCAGCCCCGCCGACGTCAGAAATATCTCATCCGCATCCGCCAATTGCGATAGCTCATAGACGCCCTCGACGAGCGGGATCGCCAGTTCGCTTGCGAGTGTGATGATGCGGTCACGCGTCGTCCCCGCGACGGCGCCCGTGGCGAGCGCAGGCGTGTGAATCGTGCCGTCGATGACCCAGAAGATGTTGGCCATCGTCGCCGAGACGACCTCGCCGCGCTCGTTGAGCGCGACGGCGTCATGGAAATCTCTCCCTCTCGCCTCCTCCCACGACAGAATGTGGTCGAGATAATTGATGCTCTTGACGCCGGCGAGCGGGGAGAAGGTGCTGATCCGGTAGGGCGAGACGGTCAGGGCGAGTCCGTCCGGCGAGGCGGCCCGCGGCTCGCCCGTCAGGATCAGCAGATCGGTTTTCTGCTGGCCCGCCCCCTTCGCTCTCCAGGCGCCCTTATCGGCGCCCGCCAGCAGAGTCACGCGTGCGCGCCCGTCGTGAATGTGGTTTGCTTCAATAAGCTTAGCGAGGGCTGCGCCGACGCCCGCTTCATCAAAGTCGTGACAATCAACACCCGCCCGCCCGGCGTGCTCGACCAGCCGCGTCCAGTGTCGCGACCACAAAAGGGGGCGCCCCTGATAAATGGCGAGCAGGGTAAATACGCCGCGACCGTAAAGCATCGCCGCCGAAACGGCCCCGATGCGCGCCTTCCCCGCGTCCACTAAACGATCGTTGAGATAAACGAGCGGGTGCATTGTAAGAAAGGATGAGCGGCGTAACGAGGAGTAAAAGCGACTCGGCTTTGTCTTCTCATTCAGCCCTCATCGTTCATCGCTCATACTTTCCGTTTTATTCCGCGCCGGCCGCCAGCACTTCCGTCCGTAATTTCCCTCCGAGGGATGCCCGCCACGCCGCTTCAAGCTCATTCACGGGTAGATAGACCACCTCTTCGCCGTCGGCTTCGATGCGAAGATGGCCCACGCCTGTGCGTCCGAGCAGTGTGAGCGGGCAGTTGGCACGCGCGGCGATCTCTTCCATCTCGCCGAGCGCAGACTCGTCGAAACTGACGATAATACGTGAGGGTGTTTCACTGAAGAGCCGCGCGGGTGTGGAGAGCGCGCCCGTCAAATCAACGTCAGCGCCGACGGCCCGCCGGTTGAGAGACGAAAAGCAGGATTCGGCAAGGGCCACCGCAAGACCGCCGTCAGAGCAATCGTGTGCCGAGCGGAGAAGTCCCGCCTCCGCCGCACGCAGGCAGGCTTCCTGTACGGCCCGCTCGCGTGTGAGGTCAAGCACCGGCACGCGCCCGCTTTGAATTAATTCATCCGTCGTGCGGCCCTCGACGGTCACGGCATACTCACTGACGGCGAGATCGTCACGCGTGACGCCGAGCAGCGCGATGATATCGCCGGGCCCCTTGAAACCGGGCTGAACGGTGCGCCGCACATCTTCAATCAACCCGACCATGCCGACGACCGGCGTCGGCAAAATACCGCGCCCTTCCGTTTCATTGTAGAAAGAGACGTTGCCGGAGACGACCGGCGTCTCGAATGCCCGGCAGGCTTCGGCCATCCCGTCTATCACTTCGGAAAAAGACCACATCACTTCCGCACGCTCGGGGGAGGCGAAATTCAAGCAGTTGGTGATGGCGATCGGCCGCGCCCCGACGCAGACGACGTTACGCGCCGCTTCCGCGACGAGGAGTCTCGCGCCCGCGCGCGGATTCACAGCGCAGTAGCGGCCATTGCCGTCAAGCGACATCGCCAGTGCGCGGCGTGTCTCCTTGATGCGCACGACCGCCGCGTCTGCGCCGGGCAGTACGGCCGTATTCGTTCTGACCATATGATCGTACTGCCTGTAAACCCACTCCTTCGAAGCGATGTTTGGCGCGGCGAGCAGGCGCAACACGGTGTCGTTATAATTTTCGGCCTGCGGGAGCGCGACTACGTTTGAAGACCGTGCCGCCTGTTGAAAGCTCGGCGCGGGCGGCGGTGCTGCTGGTCGAGCTGTATCCGCGCCGCCGTCGGCGCTCGCCCTGGCCGTGCCCGTGATCGCCGAATCTTGATTGGCGGCGCGAATGTTGAGCGGTTCGATGCGTGATGCGGCATCCATGATCGCCTGATCCTGCGAAGTGTCGATCTTCAGCGACGCTTCGATGACGCTCATATCACCCGCCTCTGGCGCAAAGTTATCAGGAGGGCGCATCGGGCGTTCGTAGCGCGGGGCTTCGTCCGTCAGCGCTGCCACGGGGATGTCGGCAACCACCTCGCCGTTGTGAATGACACGCATGTGCGCGCCTTCGCGGACACGGCCGATAACTACGGCGTCCAGCTCCCACTTGCGGAAGATGTCCACGACCTCACGCTCGCGGCCGCGGTGCGCGACTATCAACATGCGCTCCTGCGATTCGGAGAGGAGCATTTCATAGGCGGTCATGTTCTGCTCGCGTTGCGGCACGAGTGAGAGATCAAGCTCAATCCCGGTCCCGGCCCGCGCCGCCATCTCGCACGAAGATGAGGTGAGGCCGGCCGCGCCCATGTCCTGTATGCCCGCGACGGCGCCGCTGCGCATCGCTTCGAGGCAGGCTTCCAGTAACAGCTTTTCGAGGAACGGGTCACCCACCTGCACCGTCGGACGCTTCTCCAGCGCCTCTTCATCAAACTCGGCGGAAGCCATCGTCGCGCCGTGGATCCCGTCGCGCCCGGTTTTCGCCCCGACATAGAGCACCGGATTACCGACGCCCGTCGCTTTGCCGAAAAAGATCTGGTCTTTGCGAACCAGGCCCAGCGCGAAAGCGTTGACGAGCGGGTTCAGCGCATACGCGTCATCAAAGGCGACCTCGCCGCCAACGGTCGCGACTCCGAAGGCGTTGCCGTAGTGGGCCAAACCTCCCACGACGCCCGCGAGCAGCCCGCGATTGCGCGGCCCATACTGTGGGTGATCCAACGAGCCGAAGCGCAGCGAGTTCATCGAAGCGACGGGGCGCGCCCCCATCGTGAAGACGTCGCGCAGGATTCCGCCGACGCCCGTCGCCGCGCCCTGGAAAGGCTCGATAAACGACGGGTGATTGTGCGATTCGATCTTGAAGGCGGCGCACCACCCGTCGCCGATATCAACGACCCCGGCGTTCTCTCCCGGCGGAACAATGACGCGCTCCCCCGTGGTCGGCAGCCGCTTGAGATGCACGCGCGAAGACTTGTAAGAGCAGTGCTCCGACCACATCACGGAGAAGATGCCGAGCTCGACGAACGTCGGTTCGCGGCCCAGTAATTCTTTGACGCGTGCAAATTCCGCCCCGGTGAGATTATGCGCGGTGATGACCTCAGGAGTAATCATAAAGCAGTAACAAGGGATGGGTCATCAGTGACCGGCAGTAAGTCAGTGGCAAGGGCAAGACTTTACTTGTTACCTTTCACTTATCGCCGATCACTTTCTGGATCGCCGGGCGCAGCTCTGTCGGTTTAACGCGTCCGACGTGTTTGAAGACGATATTGCCACGCGCGTCGAAAAGAAAAGTTGCCGGGAGTCCGCCGCCCCACGCCGGGTCGACTGTCATAATCGCCGCTTCCGGTTCGGCAGTGTTGAGAAGATAGGCGGGCATCTGCGCGCGCATCTCCCGCAAAAATTGCGGCACGCTGGTGTTGATGTCTGCCGCGTCGTCGAGCGAGACGGTGACAAACTCGAGGCCGTGTGAGCGATACTGCGCGTCTATCTGAACAAGGTCTGGAAATTCATCGCGGCACGGTTCGCACCACGTGGCCCAGAAATTAACGAGCAGCGGCCGGTTGGTGGCCCCGTCGCGCTGCAACAGTTTTTTGAGTCCCGCCGCATCAATTTCGCGCACCACCGAAACGCCGGCGTCTTTGCCTACCCTGGCGGTCTGCGACCCGTCCCCCTTTTGGGGCTGGGCGGCGGGTCCGATTTCACGAGTCTTGACGAGCGCCAGCTCCGCTTGGGCCGTTTCAACCGGCGCGAGGGAAAGGCCCTTGGCGCCCGCCCACGTCGAGAGTAGAGCAGCTACACAGAGATGGGACGCGACAATGGATTTATGTCTCATCATGATCAGGACACGCGTTTGATCGTGCAGCCGAAGGCGCGCGCTTCCGATTTCGTGACCGCTTTGCCTGCCAGGGTTTCATCGATGGCGTTGCGCAGGTCGGTAGAGCTAACCATTGAAGCGTCTTTCGCGTTGTCAATGCGACCGTGATAGACAAGACGATTGTTCGCGTCGAGCAGGAATGCTTCCGGCGTGTGCTGCGCGCCAAATCTGTCGGCGATCACGTTACCTCTGTCTTTCAGGATCGGGAACGTCAGGTTATGCTGCGCGGCGTGATGCTTGACGGCCTCCGCCGGCTCGGTCGAGTTGGCGTTAACGCCGACCACGTTGATGCCGCGCGACCCATAGTCCTGCGCGAGCTTCTCCATCCGCTCGTTATAGGCATTCGAGACCGGGCACTGGACCGAAATAAAGATCAGAACAGTCCCATTCTTACCTTTGAGCGAGGCGAGCGAATGCTGCTGGCCGTCGGTGTCCGGAAGGCTGAAATCCGCGATCACGGCGCCGATCTTCGCGCCGGAGATCTCCCCGTCCGTGCCGGCAGTTTTCCCGTCGCCCTGCCGCAGCACTCCAGCATGAGCCGCGACGATAACAGAAAGCGCAACCAGGAGCGCGAGCGCATAGTGTCTCTTCATAAATAAGTGGACTCCTTTCAGGGGTGTTACGGAAGAGGACAAGATTAACAGTGACAGGCAACGAGTGACAAGGACGGAAGGATAAGTTTCGCGTTCCGCGTTTCCGGTCTCAAACGCGCGGGTCACGGACTCGGGACTCGAACCCTCGTGCGCGATACTTTTTTCAGCGTGAACCGCCATAGCATCCGATTCTCCCGCTCGTCAAAGACGTGTCTGGCATCAAGCACGCGCCAAAATCCCATGTGCTGCCAGCGCCCGACGGCCAGCTTATTGAAGAGCGGCACGGCATGACCGCTCTCTATGGCCGCGAGCAGGGCTCGATTGCCGGGGCTCAATGGCTGGTCGCCGCGGCGGCCTTCGCCGACGTAGTGAATCGTCCCGGGAGCTTCAGACTGCCGGTCGGGGTAGCAGGGGTTAAGGCGCCCGAAGTCCGTGAGCAGCGAGATAAGACGTCCACGGCGTTGATAGACGCCGTTCTGTATCCGGTGCGTGCGATTGACCTCGGCCCATGTGACGGTTTCGCCCGGCGTGATTTGGTGGGCCTTCTGCCGTCCGGTCATTGACGCGCCCGGGCGAATCGTCTGAAGGTGACGATGGCAGCCAAAGAGAGTGTCACGGCCGCGGACAGCAGGCAGTATTCGCAGAACTTGTGCAAGACAAATGCCTGCACAAAAAGAAGCCACAGGGTGGTCAATAACATTAGCGCAACGACGATGTTGAGCAAGGTTCGCGCGCCGCGGTAGCCGAAGGCGGCCAGGGTTGCCAGGCTGAAGAACGTAAAATAAGCCAGTGCGCCTAGCGCGGCGAGCGGGATACCGCCGACGGCGGCGTATGCGCTGCCGAGCACTTCGTTGCATCCGGTGGTCACAGTGCAGCGCACGTTCTGGCCCGTGAGGTGCTCCACCGTCAAATAGATCGCATCACCCAATCCGACGAGCGAAAGGAGGGCCGCTATCGCATAGAGTAGCGCGTCGCGTCCGCCTCCGGCGCTTTCCGTCGGGGCCCTTGGGGTGTCGGAAATAACAGCCCTGTTCCCTTTCGCCCTCACTGTGATTTGCCGCCCAGGGCCGCATTGATCGCCGCGCGCAGGCCCTCAGGGGTCATATTAGCTGCCGGGACCTCGAGGTTATTGACGAAGACGGTCGGCGTCGCTTTGACGCCTATCGAGTCGCCGCGCTTCATATCTGCGGTCACGCGTGCGTCCGCCTTTGGCCCATCCATATCGCGGGTGAACCGGTCGACGTCGAGGCCCAGGGAGCCCGCGTAATTAATGAAGGTGGGTCGCGAATTGAAAACCTTGCTCCACGCCGGCTGATTTTCGTAAAGCAAATCGTGCATCGCCCAGAATCGCCCCTGCATGTCGGCGGCCTCGGCCGCGTGCGCCGCTTCGAGCGCATGCGCATGGATCTTCGTCAGCGGATAATTGCGAAAAATGATCCGTAAGCGTGCGCCGTACTCGCTCTCAATTCTCTTTAATTCCGGGTGCAGCGCACCACAGGGCGGGCACTGGTAGTCACCGAATTCTTCGATGGTGACGGGCGCATTAGCCTCACCTCTCACGTGCGGAGGCTCTGCGCCCGGCGTACCATTAGAAGCGTTTAATAGGGGGGAATCGGGCGTCGCCTGGTTAGAAGAGACTGGCGTAGAAGACGCCTGCGTCGGCGTCGGGCCGGCTCGACGCGAGGAACGCATGAGCAGCACCCATGATGCAAGCGCGATCAGTAGAACGGCGGCGATAATGGCAAAGGGTAGATAACGTTTCATGGATTCTCAATCAACCGTCGGCCGCTTGTCTGAGGATGTACCGAGCGTCGTATGCTTACACGTGCGCGGCCACGCTGGCCGCGAGCGAGCGGAAGATGCCGCGCCCGTCGCTGGAACCGAGAAGATCTTCGCAGGCGCGTTCCGGATGCGGCATCAGGCCGAGCACGTTGCGGTCCTCGTTGCAGACGCCCGCGATCGAGTCACGCGAGCCGTTCGGGTTGGCGGCTTCCGTCACCTGGCCCCCTTCATCGCAGTAGCGAAAGATAATCCGATCCTCCCGTTGCAGCTCGGCAAAGGTCGCGTCGTCGCACACATAGTTTCCTTCGGCATGCGCGATGGGGATGTGGAGCACGCTATCCCCCTTCAGCGTTGTGGTGAAAGGCGTCTCGGTGGTCTCGACGCGGATGTTGATGTGCTCGCAGATGAAATGCAGGTCGCGATTGCGGATCAACGCTCCGGGCAGCAGGCCCGCCTCGCAGAGAATCTGAAAGCCGTTGCAAATGCCGAGCACAAAGCGGCCCCGCGCGGCGAAGTCCTTCACCGAATTCATCACGGGCGAGAATCTGGCGAGCGCGCCCGCGCGCAGGTAATCGCCGTAGGAAAAGCCGCCCGGAATAATGACGGCATCATACGCGCTCAGGTCCGTGTCCCGGTGCCAGATGAAATCAACCGGCTGCCCGACATGTTTCGAGATCACATGATAAGCGTCGTGATCGCAGTTCGAGCCCGGGAAAACTATCACACCGTATTTCACGCTTCAATCTCCATACAATAATCTTCAACCGCCAGGTTAGAAGGTACTTCCCGCGCCCTGCGGGTCACCGCCTCACAAGCTCAGCCCCTTAATGAGCCGTGGGTCAGCCACTTACCGGAATACCCGGAGCTGAAGTGCCACTCTTATACCATTGACAAACTCTATCATGCATTATTTGTGTGCCGCTAGTGTCCCACCCGGCTGAAAAAGTACAATGCCGCTCGGCAGACTTACGCCCGGCGCGGCCGTGCCACTCGCGCCACGTATGATCTCCACTAAGGGGTGTTATTGTCGCCCTGTGTGATAGAGGTGCAGGGCCGGCCACGTTGCCATGAAGACGCAAAGGACGGGCCGGCGATGAAGCGACAGTCGCTTTCCGCCCGCGCTTAACCATCATTCAACCATCACCGGATCGATAGGAGAGGCGCCTTTTCTGGAAGCCAGACGTGATTAGAGCTATTGTGTTTACAAACATGTAATACGGTTTCAATTTGACAAATATGCAATAAGTTGAGATCGTCTCTGGCTATG
>CAYLJO010000214.1:0-10430 GCA_964383905.1 uncultured Blastocatellaceae bacterium | reverse complement strand
CGTTTCATTACTCTAAACGCCCGTCCCGCGACGGGTAGCACAACTCTGTGGTGAATATCCCTTCACTATAGACTCAACTGACACCTACCTTCAGTAAATTCCTTCCGCCGAACTCGTGTAAATCGTTGCGAGCTTACCTAGACCGCCCTCGGAATAATCGTCGTAGCCACCCTGAGAACCACCTCAGGGCTGTTCGAAAAAAGCCGTGTCGGGGCGGCGGATCACCCGTCCCGGTCTGCGCTTCGGCCTCCAGTGCGGTGAAGAACTGCGAAGCCATCATCTTTGCCGCGCCCTGGATCATCCGCTGGCCGACGCCGGCGATTGTGCCGCCGACCTGCACGTCGCCCGCATACTTGATGACCGTCGCCCCGTCCCGCTCATCAAGGTCGAGATCGCCCGACCCCTTCATGAATCCGGGCTGCCCCTTACCATCGACTACGATGCGGTAGTGCGAGGGCGGCCGCATCTCTTCGAGCCGGACGTGGCCGGTAAAAACGCCTTTGATTGAGCCGACGCCCGCCCGCAGAGTCGTCGAGTACGTATTCTCGCCGGTCATCTCCAAACGCTCGCAGCCCGGTATACATCGCTGCAAAACCGACGGGTCCGTTAAAGCCCGGTAGACGCGCTCCCGACCGGCCCGCAACTCGTGTGTGCCCTCGATCTTCATAAACACGAAGTTCCGAGCTTCGAGTTAAAGCTTCGAGAAGTATTTGAGCCCGGAACTCGGAACTCGAAACCTACTTTGCTCGTGAGGCCGCGGTCTCGATTGCGCGGCGCGTGTAGACCTCGGCCAGGTGGCGACGGTATTCGGCCGAGGCATAAAGGTCTGCATTGACGTCCACGCCATCCGCGGCATGTGCCGCCGCGGCTCTTATATCCTGCTCGCCGAGTGCCTTCCCCGTCAGTGCGCTCTCCACCTTGCCCGCGCGATAGGCCTTGGGCGCGACGCCGGTAATGCCGATACTGGCGGACTGGCACGTGCCGTCAGGGTTGCGGGTGAGATTGACCGCCACGCCCACGACGGCAAAGCCCGACGCCGGCTGATGAACCTTCATATAAGCCTGGCCGCCGCGCCCCCGCGGCGTGTTGATACGGATCTCGCGCAGGATCTCGTCGGGCTTGAGCGCCGTCGTCAGCATATCGACGAAGAAATCATCGGCCTTGATCGTCCGCTCGCCCGTTGCGCTCACGGCAATCATCTCCGCGCCGAGCGCGATAATCGTCGCCGGCCAGTCGCCCGCCGGGTCCGCATGCGCGAGGCTTCCGCCGAGCGTACCCTTATTTCGAACCTGCACATCGCCGATATGCGCGGCAGTCTCCGGCAGCAGCGGACAGATCTCCCGCAGCCGGTCAGACGACTCAATCTGATAGTGGGTCGTCATCGCGCCGATGCGAACCTGCCCGTCCTCTTCACGTATATATGAGAGGTCCTTGATCCGGCCAATATCGATGAGCATCTGCGGCTGCGCCAGGCGCAGCTTCATGGCAGGGATCAGGCTGTGACCGCCGGCCAGTATCTTGGCCTCCTCCGGATACTCGGCGAGCATCGACATCGCCTCGTTAAGCGTTGCCGGGGCGAAGTAATCAAACTGTGCTGGGATCATCTTTTTCTCTCCACAATAGGTGACTTGTCACTTCTCACCTGTTACCTATCTCTATTAATTATCCGCCAGACGGCTTCCGGCCTGATCGGCATATCCAAATGGCGCACGCCAAACGGCGAGAGCGCGTCAACGATCGCGTTAACTATCGCGGGCGTCGCGCCGATGGTTCCCGCCTCGCCGACGCCTTTGACGCCGAGCGGGTTGACGGGCGAAGGCGTTTCCGTCCGGTCAAGCTCGAACCACGGGATCGCCGAGGCTTTCGGCAGCGCATAATCCATCAGCGTGCCGGTCACAAGCTGGCCCTGCTCGTCGTAAACAACCTCCTCGTAGAGTGCCTGCCCGATCGATTGCACAATCCCGCCCTGGACCTGCCCGTCGACGAGCATCGGATTGATCACCTTGCCGCAATCGTCAACCGCGACGTAGCGAAGGAATCTTACGTCTCCCGTCTCGCGATCGACCTCGACAACCGCGATGTGCGTCCCGAACGGGAAGGTGAAATTCTTCGGCTCGAAAAAGTGTGTCACCGATAGCCCGGGCTCCATGTCCGACGGAAGGTCCTTGGCTAGGTGGGCCGCCAGCGCGACGTCTTGAAGCGTCACGCTCTTCTTGCCGTCCGTCGCGGGCTCCGGCAGCGCCGCGGCGGGTGCTTCCCCGGCAGGCAAGACGGCCTCGGGCACTTCTGCGGCGGCGGCCGCCGCGGCTCTGGCAGCCTGGATCGAAAACCGGGCTTCGTTGAAAGCAATGCTCGAAGCATCGGCCTTCAACAGGTGAGCGGCGATCTTAGAAGCTTTCTCCTTGAGCTTTTCGATGGCGATAAAGACTGCGGTGCCGCCCACGGCTGTCGCGCGGCTGCCGAAGGTCCCGATGCCGTACTGCACGATTGAGGTGTCGCCGTGAATAACCGTGACGTCGTTGATGTCAACCCCGAGTTGGTCGGCGGCGAGTTGCGCAAATGATGTCTCTTGTCCCTGACCGTGCGGCGAAGCCCCGGTCAGGATCGTCACCTTTCCGGTCGGCTCGATCCTGACGGTCGCGCTCTCCCACCCGCCGGCGGGCATCGCCTGAGACGGCCCGAGCGCGCAGATCTCGACGTAAGTTGAAACACCTATGCCGATGAGTCGCCCCCGCTCGCGGGCTCTCTTCTGCTCCTCGCGCATCTTCGCGTAGCCCGCCTTCTCAAGCGCCTTGTTGAGCGCCCCCTGGTAGTTGCCGCTGTCGTAGAACAGGCCGGTTGCGGTATGAAACGGGAACTCTTCGGCCGCCGGGAAATTCCTGCGCCGCACCTCGACCGGATCCATGCCGAGCTCGGCGGCGACCATGTCGATCGCGCGCTCCACGACGTACGTCGCCTCGGGGCGGCCCGCGCCCCTGTAGGCGTCGGTCGCCATCTTGTTTGTGAAGACGCCCGTGACGTTGATCTGGATCGCCGGAATCTTGTAACCGCCCGACAGCATCAGCCCGGTCAGCGTCGGGATCGCGGGCGTGAGCAACTGGAAGTATGAGCCGAGGTCGGCGTAGACGTTATAACGAAGGCCGGTCACCGTGCCGTCGTTCCGGCATCCGATCTCGATATCGCCGACCTGCCCCCGGCCGTGGATGGTCGCCTGCATATTCTCGCGCCGCGTCTCGATCCACTTCACCGGCTTGCCCGTCTGCATCGTGATCCAGCAGAGCAGTGCTTCCTCGGCATAAACGTTGAGCTTCGAGCCGAAACCGCCGCCCACCTCCGGGGTGATCACCCGCAGCCTGTTTTCGGGTATGCCGATCATCAGCGCGAGTTGAGTCCTGAGCAGGTGCGGTATCTGCGTTGACGACCAGATGGTGAGCTCCTGTTCCCCCGGCAGGTAGCGCGCGAGCACACCCCGCGGCTCCATCGCCACCGGCGCGAGCCTCTGGTTCACGACCCGCTGCCTGATCACCCGATCAGCCTGAGCCAGAGCCGCATCAATGTCGCCCTCTCCTGCCGTCAGCTTGTAGGCAATATTGCTGCCGAACTGCTCATGGATAACCGCGCCGCCCTTGGCTGCCTCTTCCACATCGACGGCCGGGGGGAGTTCTTCGTAATCAACCATGATCAGGTCGACCGCATCGCGCGCGGCGTAAGCGTCGGTGGCGACAACGGCGGCGATCGGGTGTCCGACGAAATAGACCTTGTCCGTGGCGAGGACGCGATGATCCGGCACCTTAAGCTCAGGCAGCGCGCTGGCGCACGGGACGGGTCCGATCTTTCCCGCGACGTCTTTACCGGTATAGACGGCCACCACCCCCGGCGCCTTTGCCGCCTCGCTCACATCTACACCGCTCATGCGCGCGTGCGCATACATCGAGCGCAGGAACGCGACGTGGAGCGTATCCGGGAGCCTGATGTCATCAACGTAGTGTCCGAGCCCTTTGATCAACCGCGGGTCTTCCGTGCGTTTCACTCTTTGTCCAACATACTTGTGAGCCATAAAACCTCCACATAGGTAATAGGTGACGGGTGACAGGATCAGGATTTGTTTCTTAACCTTGTCCCCTACCCACCGGCCCCCTTCTTCGCGGCATACTCAACGGCTTCGACAATATGCTGATATCCGGTGCAGCGGCAAAGGTTCCCTTCCAACCCGTGACGTATCTCTTCCTGAGACGGGCTCGGGTTGCGCTCCAGAATTTGGGCCGCCGCCATGATCATCCCCGGCGTACAGTAGCCGCATTGCAACCCGTGATGCTCCCAGAAACCCTCCTGTACCGGGTGAAGGTCACCGTCGCGCGCCAGGCCCTCGATCGTGGTGACATTCGAGCCGTCGGCCTGCACGGCGAACATCGTGCATGACTTCACCGCCTGACCGTCTACGATGGCCGTACACGCCCCACACAGCGAGGTCTCACACCCGATATGTGTGCCCGTCAACCCGAGCACATCTCTTAAGTAGTGGACGAGCAGCAGCCGCGGCTCAACCTCGTGACGGTGGGCTGCGCCGTTCACGTTTACGCTGATAGACTTCTTCATGAGAGCTACCTCACTTGTTTCTTAATTCAGAAAATTCCGGATCAGCTTTCGGCTTGCGCGCCTGATCGCTTACCGGTGAAGAAAAGGCGAGGGTATCCTGGTAGATGCTTCTTAATATGACAAAATTGTTATAAAGTCAATCGCCATGAGCGATGCCATTGAACCCTGTTAGCGTATAATCAGTTCGACCTAGACCGGCTGACCGCGCCGGCAATACCCGTTGACGTCCCGAATCAAGCCTGTCCTTAATCTTAAGAAAGAGCGGCCCGCGTGAACCTTGTTGAATACATCTTCAAAGCAGCGCGTGAGATGGACCGCTGGTCGCAGCCTGCGATCCTGTACGAAGGCGGCCAATTCACCTACAGCCAGCTCCTTCATCTGGTTAGAAGATATAACGGGATGATACAGGCTCTCGGCATTAAGCCCGGGGATCGCGTCGCTCTGGCGGCGTGTGATTGCCCGGAGTTCATCATCTCTTTTTTGGGGACGGTCGCCCTCGGCGCGGTGGCTGTCCCCGTCAGTACTATGCTGCCGGCGGCCGAGCTTGAATATATTCTCAACCACTGCGACGCCACAGCGGCAGTGATCACTTCTGACCAGGTATCGAAGCTGCAAGAGATCAGGCACAATCTGCCCCGGCTCAAAACTATCCTGCTCGTCGACGGCGAGGTGGAGGGCATGTTGAGCATGAGCCGTGCCCTGGCAGGCTCAGACGAAGCCGCAATTGAGCCTGCCGGTGAAGACACCCTGGCCTTTATTCTTTACACGTCGGGGAGCACGGGACAGCCGAAAGGCGCCATGCACCTGCATCGCAACCTGCCCTACACGGTCGAGACCTATTGCAAACATATTCTGCAGGTCAAGCCGGAAGATAGATTATTCTCCTCCTCGCGGCTTTTCTTCGCCTACGGGCTTGGCAACAGCCTCTCTTTCCCGCTTAGCTCAGGCGCGGCCACCATCCTCTGCAAGGACCGCCCGACCCCGCCGCTCATCGCCGAAATCTTTAAACGATACCACCCGACGATCTTTTTTGGTGTGCCGGCGGTCTTCCGCGCGTTGATCGGCCATATTTCTCAGGGTCATGCGTTGGAAACAGAAACGATCAAATTTTGCGTCTCGGCCGGCGAGAAGCTGCCCGAACGAATCTTCTATGAATGGAAGACGCTGACCGGGCTGGCCATTCTCGACGGCATCGGATCGACCGAAATGCTTCACATGTTTTTCTCTAACCGCAGAGACCGGATCATCCCCGGCAGCAGCGGCCGCCTGCTTCCGGGCTACGAGGCGAAAATAGTAGGTCAATCAGGACGTGAGATAAGCGGCGCGGGCACCGGTGACTTGATGGTTAAGGGGTTCAGCGCAACCGCCGGCTACTGGAAGAATCCATCAAAGACCGCCGCCGCCTTCGACCGCGGATGGCTGCGCACCGGAGACGTCTACCGCCGTGACGAAGAGGGCTTCTATTGGTTCGAAGGTCGCAGCGATGACCTGTTCAAAGCCAAAGGGCTGTGGGTGTCGCCGGTCGAGGTCGAGGAGGCATTACTTTCTTGCCCTGATGTGCTGGAGGCGGCGGTCGTTCCCGGTGTCAGCCGGGACGGGCTAAATATTGTGGTGGCACATGTTGTACTTAAATCAGAACAATCTCCCGGAGATCACCTGGTAGAGAAATTGAGGTCCCAGGCGGGCGCGTTACTTCCCGCGTACAAATGCCCGGAGAAGATCTACTTCACCGACCAGTTGCCCCGCACCGCCACCGGCAAGTTACAGCGCTTTAAACTCAGGGACAAAGCGTAAACGTTTCGAAGAAAAGCTATCAAGCTTTAATTACAGCTTTAACGCAAACGCCGTCAAATCCCCAGCCGCACCCAAAATCCAAAAACCATGGCAAAATCCAAGATTTTGAATTCTCCTCGACCGTCTTGTGTGCTGACTCTTCGCTATTATTTCTTCATTTACAGCCAAAATCCTCAATCCCAAAATAAGACCGCGATTGGAACATCTCTTGCGTCAAGGAAGGCATCACTAAAGGATTTCTTCACCAGGGTTTCACATATTTTAGCTTTTCCATTACGAAAAGGAGACTGACATGACTCGCAGCCATCCAATCCTTCTATACGCTTTCACAATCCTATTTGTGCTCAGCTTCTCAATCACCAATGCCCGAGGACAAGTCACAACCGGCGACATCACAGGCCGGGTGCTCGATGCTCAAGGCCGCGTTGTGCCGGGAGCTACCGTTACCGCGCGCAATAAAGGCACCGGTTTGACTCGCACCGCGACGACCAACGACGCGGGCGAGTACTCCATCCCAGAATTACCTCCCGGCAAATATGATGTGACAGTCGAGGCCAAAAGCTTTAGCAAGGCTTTTCTACAGGACTTTGAGCTCAACATTGGGACCAAGCCAACGCTCAACTTCGATCTCAAGCCGGGCGAAATTAGCGAGACAGTTAATGTCTCGGCTGAAGCGGCGCTAGTCGAGACCACCAGTTCGGAGATCAAAGGCACAATAACTCCGGTCGAGGTCCAAAACCTCCCTCTCTTGAATCGAACTTTCGCCAATCTGTCCGTCATCGTGCCTGAAGCGCGTCCGACGGGTAATTTCGACCCGACCAAGACCCGCGTCGGAAATATTGCCTTGAATGGAGGAGACGGCCGGCAGCTTGATGTCAACGTTGACGGCGGTGACGATAAGGACAACGTCGTCGGAAGCCTACTCCAGAACTTCGCCTACGAGTCAATACAGGAGTTTCAGGTCATTCAAAATCGCTGGACGGCGGAGAGCGGTCGCTCGGTAGGCGGGGTGATCAATGTGGTGAGTAAGTCTGGGAGTAATACCCTGCACGGCTCAGGCTTCTTCAACTTCCGCAATCAATCTCTGCGCGCTAAAGATTTCTTCGAAAAACAGAGTACAGACCCAAAGCCTAAGTACAATCGCGAAGAGTATGGAGGATCGGTAGGCGGTCGGATCATTAAAGACAGGCTCTTCTTTTTTGGGGCGTTGGAGCATTTTCGCGAGCGCCAGAATCTCTTCATTACTCCCGATTTGGTGGCGCAGATTGCGGCCATCCCTGGTGTCACGGCTGTATCTCAAATTCCCACCCCCTATAACGATACGCTGCTCACAGCGAAGATTGACCATACCATCAGCCAGAGACAGGCAATGTTCTACCGTTACTCGTTCCAGAAAAATGACTCTCCTAATGATCAGGTTGATCCCACACAACCATCGGACCTGACCGGCGGGAATACGAACAATAACCATCTGCACAGCTTCGTCGTCAATCACACTTACACGATTAGCCCGAGAAAGCTGAACCAATTCTCATTCCAATTCCAGAACTTCGAAAATCAGATCCTCGGTGTTACTAATACACCGAACATAACTTTCCCGTCCGTGCAAACGGGTGCCAATGTTAACGTGCCGCAAAAGACCACTGAGCAGAAGTTCCAGTTCCGCGATGACTTCTCTTTGCAATCGGGCAATCACAGCATGAAGTTCGGCGTGAACTACATCAGAACCAAGCTGGGCGGATTTTTCTTCTTCGGCGCCAAGGGATACCAGATCAGCTTCTTTGATGATCCTTTGACGATTATTAGCGATAAGGCAACCTATCCACAGGGGTTTGCTACTCCCGGCGCGGTGAACGAGATTGATTTTAACGATGGCGAAGGAAGTACGGATCAGACGCCGTTTCACCAACTGGCGCTCTATTTCCAGGACGACTACAAAGTCACTCCGCGCTTGACGCTTAATTTAGGTCTCCGCTGGGACGCCAATATTGATCTCCTGGTCGATCAGACGAACAATCGCACGATGAGAATCCTCCAGCAGCTCAACAACCCTCGCGCCCAGGCGATAACCAGAAGCAATCTGAGTCGCCGAACGCCGAGCTACCGCGAGTTTCAGCCACGACTCGGATTCGCTTATGATGTGAAAGGGAACGGGCAGACCGTCATCCGCGGTGGCTATGGCATCTTCTTTGATCAGATCTTCCAGAATCTTACGCTGTTTTCCCTACAACAAACTAAACCAACTATTTATCAAACGGTCCTGGCGCTCGTGAATAGCAGTGTAGGTAAAGGGGATTTGGCGACTTTCAGGTTTGGTGTTGACCCGCTTCCAACGCCGCCTGCTAATGCTAACGATACAGATTTAGCGCCTGGGGCCTTTGGACGAATCAACGACCCGATCATGAGAGATCCGTACGTACAGAAGTTCTCTATAGGATTTGAACGGCAGCTTGGGAAGGCACTGGTTCTATCCAGCGATTACGTGCACACGCTCGGCATTCATGAACCGCGCGTACAGAACATTAATCCGCGGATTCGCAATATTTGTGACCCGGCATTCCCGAGCTCGACCCCCTCCTCGCCGTTGTGCGTCCGCGGGGCTGGAACTAGGTTTTTCGATAAAGCCTTCGTCGATGCCGGGCTCGGTGCGGGCCGACTCGCACAGATCAATATGTTCACCTCAACGAACCGTTCGCGGTATGACAGTTGGACCACAACGTTGCGTCGCCGTGGCCGCCACACGCTCTACTCGGCTAGCTATGTTTTATCAAGCTCGAAGGCGTGGGGTGGTCAGCCATTAGCTTCTTATAGCGGCAACGGCATTGCTATCACCCCCGAACAACAATTCAGGCCCGAGGAGTTTGGACCCACACGCATTGACGAGCGTCACAGGATCGTTGCCAGTGGCGTGTTTGACTTGCCCTATGGCTTCCAACTCGCGCCGATCGTGCAATTTGCCACCGCCCGGCCCTATTCTACCAATACCGGATTTGACGTTGACGGTGATGGACGTTCCACCGTTGATCGAATCTGCGCTAGTGCCGATCCCGCAGCAGTGTTTGCTGCGCGCGGGAATGTCGGTGCGCTTAGAGCGCTAAATCCCTTGGGCTGCACGCAAGTTCAGGTGAACAGCGCGCGCACTGGATTTGTTGTTGACTCTTCAGGCAGTGTCCGGGAGCGTAGTGGCCGCTTTTTCGATACCGATCTACGCATCACTAAAGCTTTCAGCCTCGGCGAGAGATTCAAGCTGAAGACCTACGCTAACTTCTTTAACCTTTTCAATAGAGAGAATCTATCCTTCGCTGAGCGGCGCGGCTTGAGCCCGGCTACTTCAAGCCATGACTTCAGGCAGCCCGTCTCGCTCTATGGACCGGGCTTTGGCCAGCCCGTAGGCATTCCATTTACGCTTCAGCTGGGCATCCGCGTGGATTTCTAAACAGGTTCAGGCAACGTTTCTCCGCCGGGCGCCGGACTTCGGTTCGGTGCCTTTTCTTTGCCCGCACTACGACTTATACGCTTTCTAAGAAGTTTTGACGCATGTGAGCCAAGGGAACGAACACAGAGGTTGCCCGCAGCAGCTGTCGCTCCTGGTTGTACGCAGACACAGGTTGATAGCGAGCGCGATGGGTTCGTCGTTGACTCCTCCGGAAATATCAGTAGGCGAAGCAGTCGGTTCTTCGAAACCGACCTGCGGGGACAAAAGTCATTCAGCATCGGCGAGAAGTTCAAGACCAAAGGTTATGCGAACATGCTCAGTCTCTTTAACACTGAGAATCTGGCATTCGCTACTCACACCGGGCACGATCAGCTCAGGTAAGTTCTTGCAGCCACTGACCCCCTTTGGCCCGGGCTTTGGCCCGCCTGTGGGTCTTCCATTCACTCTGCAGCTCGGGATCCGCGTCGACTTCTGAGCAGGCGTTCGACTTGGTTCTCTAATTTGCGCCGGGCGTTGTCCCGGCGCGATTTTTTTTGGTTCGCAGAGCATTTTCAACGGCTTGGGCGACGTTGGAAAACCCAATATCACAAGCCTCTTATGACTA
>CAYLJO010000213.1:0-10491 GCA_964383905.1 uncultured Blastocatellaceae bacterium | reverse complement strand
CGAGGACGAAGCCATGCGCGATCTGATTCGTGCTCGCCAGGATGCCAAACGCGCCAGGATCATCTGGTGGACATAGTTGCGGGCGAGCCGGTCGGGCGCGGTGACCAGGATGCGGTCGAAGTCCCCGAGGCGCGCCTGGTCGCGGAGGCGATCAAGAGCGGGACGTTTTAAGGTGGCGCCGCTGCGGCCTTCGTCGCGGAAGGTGTGATCGTCAGCCAGCGCCTCGCCGCTCGCGCGAAGGTAGGTGCGGAGGCGGTCGATCTGCTGTTCGATGGTATGCTGCTGAGACTGGGTCACGGTCGAGACCCTGGTATAAATGGCGGTCCTCATCGGAATCCTCCTGGGGTAGATCGGTCATAGGGAAGTAGGTGGGGTCGCGGCCATCGGGAGCGGCCGACCACTGAAGCAAGAGCTGATGGGCTCGGTCCCACCGGGGAATGCCGTCAGAGTGTTCTTCGCCGCTTCGCCGCACACGCCACGTCCGCTTCATAAACGCCCCTCCACAGTGCGAGATATCGCCGCGGAAGTTCATACCTGCGCGGGCGCAAGTGCCAAGCTACGGGCCACGGCGCCACGTCAGCGAGAGCCTGACGGAGCGGTTCATGCAGAATTTGTCATTTGTGATTAAACCATTAACATCTTCTTCCATCAGAAACAGCACCCGACCAACCTCGGCGCGCATCAAGCCTCGGCCTTCCTCTCCCATTTGGCTCGTGCCGGCCAGGTCTCCTCGTCCACCCAGAACCAGGCGCTCGCCGCACTCCTCTTCCTCTACCGCGACGTGCTCAACTCTCCGCTCCCCTGGCTCGATGCTATCGAGCGCGCCAAGCGACCGCAGCACGGGCCCGTCGTCTTCACCGAGACGGAAGTGCAGCAGGTACTGGCACACCTGAGCGGGACTCCTCGCCTGATGGCGCAACTGCTTTACGGGGCGGGGCTGAGGCTCATGGAATGCCTGCGCCTGCGGGTCAAGGATGTCGATTTCGGGTACCGCCAGATCACCGTCAGAGGCGGTAAAGATCGCCTCACGCTCTTACCCGAGTGCGCTGTCCAACCCCTGCGGCTGCACCTGATGCGAGTCAAAGCGCTGCACGAGCTGGATCTGCAAGAGGGGTTTGGGCGCGTCTCACTGCCCTATGCTCTGGCCAGAAAATACCCGCAGGCGGAACGTGAATGGGGGTGGTAGTACGTCTTCCCTTCGGCCAGGCGCAGCCCTGACCGGCAGACGGGAGTGATGCGGCGCTTCCACACGGCCGACAGTGTCCTGCAGAAGGCGATCAAGGAGGCGATCGGCAAGGCGGGGATCACGAAGGCCGGGAGCTGCCACACGCTGCGGCACAGCTTCGCGACGCATCTGCTGGCGGTCGGCTACGACATCCGCACGATACAAGAGCTGATGGGGCAGAAGGAGGTCAGCACAACCATGATCTATACGCACGTGCTGCATCGAGGTGGGAAGGGGGTGCGCAGTCCAATCGATGCGAATGAAGAATCCATAAACGGCAGATCGCCCGCGCTGACGATAGATCATGCGCAGGCGGGCCTCCGCCCCAGGACATATTTCGCCCCATAGCGTATGTTGGTTGGTCTACAAGTAGTTCGTAGCGTAGGATCAAATAAGCCAACAGAATAAAAGGGGTGCTCAGATCGAGCAATTCATGGATGCTGATCAAGGCATGTGCATTTTAGTCCGCCGTCGCCGGCAAACTCATCATGACTTGCTCCACGGCGCGGAGGAGACATCAACCCATGACGAGGCAAATAATTTGTGCGCTGCTCCGCCTGACATTACGCATCTTCTTTCGCCGCATTGAGATCGCCGGCCTGGAGCGGGTTCCGCGCCGCAGCCCCGCCATTTTTGTCCTGAATCATCCCAACGGGCTCGTCGATCCGGTCTTCATCCTCTGCCTTGCGCCGCGCCGCGTTTCATTCCTTGCCAAGGCGCCGCTCTTTCGGATGCCCGTAGTCGGCTTTTTGGTGCGCGCGCTGGATTCGCTTCCGGTCTACCGCCGCCAGGATGAGTGCGAAGATACGTCCAGGAATCGTGAGACCTTTGAGCTCGCGCGCGCCCTGCTCGCCCGCAACGGGACGATCGCCATCTGTCCGGAAGGCGTCTCACACAATGAACCGAGGCTGCGACCTCTCAAAACCGGCGCGGCACGCATCGCGCTCGGCGCTATGTCACTGGGCGAGAAGCACGATCTGAAGATCGTGCCGGCCGGGCTCTACTATACTTCCAAGACGACCTTCCGCAGCTCGGCGCTCCTCTATTTTGGCGAGCCGATCGCGGTCGAACCGGTCGCCATAGGGCCCGACGGCGAACGGTCGCAAGAGGCCGTCCGCGCCCTGTCAGATCGCATCGAGCGTGCGCTCCGCGAAGTGATGCTCAACGCCGAACAAGAAGAGGCGCTTGCCACCATCGCCAGGGCGGAAAAGATCTTCTCGTCCGTCGAACAGAACACAGGCGGTGGGCCGAGTCTGGCGCGCGAGCTCGAGCTGCGGCGTCGCTTTGTTGAGGGTTATGCCTTTCACCGCACGCACTCGCCGGAGCGCCTCGCGGCGCTCGAAGCACGCATCACGAGATTCGAAGAGGAGCTGAAACAGGCCCGACTTGACCCGCATGAGCTTTCAGCTCCCACGTCATCAACGCTGACCGTCGTCACTTACCTGGCGACGCGCGTGCTACTCTTTGCCTGTCTTTCCCCGCCGGCGCTGGTCGGTCTGCTTGTCCACTACCCCGCTTATCGCCTCGCCGGGTATTTCGCCAAGCGGTTCGCCGACAAACAGGACGATGTCGTCTCCACCATTAAGATACTTGCGGCAATGCTCCTCTTCCCCCTCACGTGGGCGATTGTTAGCGTCCTGCTCTTTGCCTTCGCCGGTTGGAAGCCGGCGCTTCTTGCGCTGCTTCTCGCTCCCGTAGCAGGCTATACGGCCGTGCGCGTCTCCGAAGAGTTTGACCGCTTTGTCGGCGGTGTCAGGGCGTTCGCCTTCTTCTTCACGCGCAGCAGATTCTTTAAGCAACTCCTCGTCGAGCGCCGAGCCATTCACAATGAGATCCTCGCGCTGGGGAATGAAGCGGAGCGCAATGCCACCGATCATAATCAATTCATCATCTCGGCGCCACCGCAAACCTGAAACAACTCGTTCACGCCGTCTCATCAGCGCCGGTCTTTACGATCTGCCTTCCGCCATCGACTGTAGCTCGGCTTTATGGCTCTGGATGAATCCGAGGAATGCGCGCGCCGGCGAAGGCTGAAAGCGGCCCAGCGAAACCATCGCGACCGAACGCGCCAGGCGGTGGCCGCTGATCTGTAAGCGGGCGAGCTTGCCGGCTAATACTTCGTCGCGCACGGCCCACGCGGGAAGCAGGGAAATGCCCACCCCATGCTCAACCATCAGCTTGATGAAATAAGTGTCGTTCGATTCCAGCGCCAACTCCGGCCGGATGCGGACGCGCTTGAAGAACTCGTCGGTAGAGCGGCGGATCGAGGCGCCCGGCTCGAAGAGAATCACCCGCTCACGCTCGATCTCCTTAACGCTCACCTCGCCCTTGCTTGCGAGCCGGTGCCCGTGGCCGACGGCGACGATCAGCTCATCTTCAAACATCTCCGTCACCTGCAGCGCCGGGGAGTAGACCGGCAGGGACGCAAAGCCGACATCCGCCGCGCCGTTCAATATATCCTTCACCGTCTGCTCGGTGCTGACCGTGGTGCGAAACGAGAGCTCGATGCCCGGATGCGTGCGCATGAATAATTCAAAGAGCGGCGCGAAGAGATAAACGAATGCCTGCGTGGCGGCGGCCGCCCGCACCCGCCCGACGGGTGAGCCGACCTGGCCGGAGATACGCTCGCGCAGGGCCTCCGCATCGTCGAGCATACGTTCGACGTATTCGAGCGCCAGCTTTCCCGCCTGCGACAGCTTCACACCGCGCTTGGCCCGGATGAAGAGCGGCTCGCCTAACTCTGCTTCGAGCGCCTTGATCTGGTGACTGACCGCCGATTGGGTCAAATTCAGCCGCTCGGCGGCGCGCGTGAAGTTTAAAGTCTCGGCCACCACACGAAATGTGCGTAGCTGCCATAGCTCCATAACCAATCCTTTCAATGTTTGCAGACATGAGCAAACTTAATGACAAGGATTATAACAATGAATTGGCTGGCGGGGCAGCCGGCCCCGTATAATTTTCATCGGATATTTAACCTTCAATTAATGACGGTCAAATACCATTGACAAGGTGATAGCAATCTTTAAGTAATGAGGAGGATTTTGTGCCAATACCATTTAAGCTGGATTACGTTATTGAAAAGACGCTTGCCGGAGAGAGCAGCGCACGCCGCACGCTCAAAGCGTTGACCGGGGTCAAGCTATCGGCGGGTGAGGCACGCCGTATCTGGCCGCGTATTCTGGAGCACAAGTGGTACATCAGCGAGCGTTTGGGACGTGATGTGGGCCTGCGCGTGGCGGCGGTCGATTATTTAGAAAATATTCGGCCGCGGCGCGAAGGTCGCACGGCGAAGGGCACGCTCCCTCCTCGGCTGCGTATGACGCAACCCCTGATGATGGAAGATTAGACAGCCGTACTGTAAAACACTATGGTCGCACATGACGGTGCGGTGCGCAGCACATGGTCCCTCGCCGGTTGGCGAGGGATTACTCTTATAGAGAGCTTTTCGTGAGGCTCTACGGGGGGAAGGAAATGGAAACCAAACCCAACATGACGAAACATTATTTGTTAGCGAGTGACTTCGATCAGACCTTGAGCTTTCACGACTCCGGCATCGTCCTGAGCGAACTGCTCGGCACCTCCGGGTTTCAGGAGAAGGTCGCCGGCCTCTCCCGCGTCAATCTGGTTCAGCAGGGCGGGGAACTGGCCTACCTCTTACTGCATGACCCGGAATACCGCTGCGTCCGCCAGGAGCACCTCATCGAAGTTGGTAAACGCATCCGCCTCAAGCAGAACATCCACCGGCTCTCTCAATTCCTCAAGGATGGAATCGACGGGTATAGCTTCTCCTTCTACGTTATTTCGGCCGCCCCCGAGGAGGTCATCCAGTCGGCGCTTGCGAATATCGTTCCCGCCGATCATATCTTCGGCACACGCTTCCGGTATGACCCCGGCTCAGGCGAGATCCAATCCATCATCAGGGTGCCGGCCGGCTACGGGAAAGTCGCCGTGTTGGATGAACTGCAGGCGAAGCTGCAAATCAGCTACGACCGGATCGTGTATGTCGGCGACGGCAGCTCAGACGTCCACGTGATGCTGCACGTCAACCGGCGCGACGGCTTTACGATCGCCGTCTCGGAGGCCAAACACATCACGCAGATCGCCAGGCGGACGATCCTCAGTGATGACGCCCTGAGCGTAGTCGTGCCGGTCCTGGAAGAGATCGTCGGATGGGACCCGACCCGCATCCGGTCTCTATTCGAGTCACAAGGATTCCTGATCCAGGAGTGGGACAAGGTGCGGACCGACTGGCTGACCATCCGCGAAAGTCTCACGAGCGTAGATGCCGGAGCGGCGGGGCTGATAGGGGTGGCCGATGCTTAACTGGATCGGGTGGGTCGCGACGGCGCTCTTTGCCAGCTCCTACTTTTGCAAGCAGGCGGCGACGCTGCGGCGGGTGCAGGCGCTGGCTGCTCTGGTATGGATCGGCTACGGCATCATCATCGGCGCCGTTCCCGTCGTCGTCGCCAACCTCATCGTCGCCGCCGTGGCCGCCTATTCTGCCTGGTGGCCACGCCAGTCGCCAGGCTCAAATGACCGCTGAAACCTGCGCTGCCGTAATTGCGCAAAGCACGACTGTCGCCACCTTCGCGCCCGCAGAACTCTTTTGAGTGCCGGCAACGCGTGATTGTGCCGGTGCGTGTTTATGGTCAGACACGCCGGCGCAAAGAGAGGACCTGCTTATAACCTGCTCAACACTTGCCACTCCCGCTTGACAGTGATGCGACGGGGAGAATACCTTGTTCCTTCCCAAGGTTGTGCTCCTCTTCAGAATCAATCATTTGAAGCCTGTAAGCTCAGTCTATGAAATAGCAGTCTGGCCTAAAGGAGAGTTTATGCCAGTGCTTCGACGCCATTTTCTAGCTGTCGCCATCATCATACTCGGCACCGGGTTCTTGCCGTCCAGCATCAGTCGCGCGCAGGACGCGGCAGTAGTCTTAACCGGCGGGGAGTTGCAGCGGGTGGTGCCGTCCGGCTTCTACTTCGAAGGCCAGAGCGCGCCGACCCAAGTGCGCAACAGTGCCGCCGCGCGCTTCGGCAGCAACCGGTATGTAATCGCAGGTCTGGTGGACACCTCCGGCTATTCAACCGAGGTGCAGGGAAAGTATCAAGGGTTTTTGATCACAGATTCGCCGATTAACCTCGGCGACTCGGAGCTGGGCGTCGGCGCATACGGCTTCGGGTTTTCCAGCGCCGGTAAATTCAACATTTTCGACTTGAGCGGCAAACAACTGCTTTCAGTCGCGGCGTCTAAAGACGACGCGTTGCGCCGCCCACGGCCTTTGATGATGGTCAAAGCAAGCGACGGCGTGCGCCTCTACGGTGGACGCAATTACGTGGTCATTGCCGCGAAATAAGAGCCAGATCGACGGCGTCACGTTAAGAAAAGTGCTTGAGCGGCTGCGGTCGCACGCTAGGTGGCGGTGTGTGGCGCACAAGAATAATAACGCGCCAGGTGGGAAAGACTATAGTTATTTGCAATAGTAGGTATGCAGGAGTCATCATTAATCGGCAGGAAGCTACCGCCATCTATTCTGAATCGATTAAGCTTTCCTCTGTGCCCCTCTGTAGTTCAAATTGTCTTCTTCCATACATCCAACGCTAATATGCTTTATGAAGACTAAACGACGCTCTTTCCTTCCCTTCGGAACACTTTTATTCCTTCTCCCGGCGGCCTTATGGGCAGGTCTATCGCATACGCGAGCCGCCCGCCCGCCATCAGGGCCCCTTCAGTCTGAAAGTCTCAGCGCATCGGTTCGAGCGGCGCGTGAAGACGCCTACCGGGCCAATAATATTGGCGTCGCTTTGCTCGAACAGTACAAATATAAGGAGGGGGCGGAGGCTTTCACGCGCTCACTCAGTATCGACCCCAAACTGGCGATCGCGCGTATCAATCTGAGCATCGCGCTTTACAACGTGCCGGATGTGAAAGCCTCTTTGCGCGAGGCGCAGAGCGCCACCGCCCTTGACCCGGATGCGCCGCAACCCCACTACATCATCGGCCTTATTGCCAAGGCGCAGAACCGCGCCGATGACGCGATCGCCTCCTTCCAGCGCGTGCTCAAGATTGACCCGCACGATGTCGGGACGAACGTCAACCTGGGCCAGCTCTACGCGCAGCAGCACCGCTACCCCGAGGCCATCGCCGCCTTCCGCACCGCGATGGACGCCGAGCCTTATAACCAGACGGCTGTTTACAATCTGGCGATCACCCTGACTCGCACGGGAGAGCGGGCCGAAGGGCAACGCCTGATCCAGCGCTTTCAAAAGCTGCGGCAGAGCGGGGTGGGGACGACTATCGGGCAGAACTATCTCGAGCAGGGCCGCTATGCCGAAGCCGTCGCCTCGACCGGCGCCGAACCCGAGCTGGTTGATCGCGCCACGCCCGCCGTCACCTTCAAAGACGCCACCGACGGCATGCTGCCCGCATCTAAGGCTAACGCGAGTAGGACTGCCGCCGGTCAGCACCCGCCCGCGGCCATCTTCGGTCGCCGCTTCAATGCCTCAGATTTTACCGAAGCGACAAAGCGCGATCTTGCCGCCGCGCTCGGCGGGAGCGTCACGCTCTTTGATTACGATGGCGACGGCGACCTGGATATGTTTGTCGTCACACCCTTCGAGCAGAGGCTCTACCGCAACGATGGCGGTAAGTTCGTCGATGTGACCGCGCAGTCCGGCGCACTGGCCGAAAAGTTCAGCGGCGTCGGCATCGCCGCCGTGGCAGGCGATTACGATAATGACGGGAAGCCCGACCTCTTCGTTGTTCGCTACAATAGCCTGGCGCTGTATCACAACGACGGGAACGGCAAGTTCTCAGACGTGACCGCTCAAGCTGGCATCCCGGGCTACCCGTATCTCTCGGCCTCCGCGGCCTTCGTTGATGCGGATCACGACGGCAATCTGGACATTTTTATCGCCGGGTTAGCCGACCTCTCCAAAGCGCCATCCGGTGGGTCAAACAGTCCGCTTACTTTCCCGGATGATTTTGCCGGCGCACCGAACATGCTCCTGCGCAATAACGGGAACGGGAAGTTTACGGACATCACCGGTCCGGCGAAGGTGCGGGGGGAATTGGGCCACGCGGTCGCCGTTGTGCCGACCGACTTTGATAACCGTCGTGACGTTGACCTGCTGGTCGTCAATTATGGTAAGGCTCCGGACCTCTTCAGCAACCAGCGCGACGGCTCGTTTCGCAACGTCGCGCGCGAGGTCGGCCTCGACGTTAAAGGCAATTGGACGTGCGTGGCGGCGGGTGACGTCAATAAAGACGGCTACACCGATTTTTTCTTCGGTCGGATGGACGGGCCGGGCCTGTGGGCGATGAGCGACGGGAAAGCGCGATTCCGCACTGATCTAGCGCCCGCCACAACGGAAGGGGCGAGTGCCGCGCAGTTTCTCGATTACGATAATGACGGGTTGCTCGACCTGTTGGCGAACGTCAACGGTGGCTTGCGCGTGTGGCGCGATGTCGGCGACGGATGGGTGGAGACGACCGAGGGCACCGTCGAGCGCGACCTGCGAGGCGAGCCGGCATCGCCGGGGGCCTTGTCCGGCCGCACACTCGCCGCCGGCGATCTCGACGGGGATGGCGATACCGACCTGGTAACCGGTTCGCCGCTTTCGGGCTTGAAGGTCGCGCGCAACGACGGCGGCAACCGCAACCGCTCTCTGCACGTGCGCCTGGCGGGTCGGGTCAGCAACCGCAGCGGCGTGCAGGCCAAGATCGAGATGCGTGCCGGAAGCCTCGTCCAGAAGCTCGAAACATATGCGGCCAGCCCCGCGCCTGCACCCGCCGACATCATTTTCGGGTTGGGGAAACATGACGTGCCCGACGCCGTGCGCGTGCTCTGGCCTGCCGGGATCGTCCAGGCTGAAACCGAGATCGTGAAAACACAAACGGCGAGCGCGCAAACGGACGACAGGAAACCACACCCTTCCGTCATCAACCTGTCCGTCACCGAGCTCGACCGCAAACCATCCTCCTGCCCGTACCTCTATACGTGGAACGGCGAGCGATTTGAGTTCGTGACGGACTTCATGGGCGCGGGCGAGATGGGCTACTGGGAAGCGCCGGGCCGCTTCAACACGCCGCAGCCGGAGGAGTATGTGCGGATTCGCGGCGATCAACTGAGAGCGCGCAACGGTCGCTACGACCTGCGGGTCACGAACGAGCTGGAAGAGGCGCTCTTCGTCGACCGCCTGCAGCTCATGGCCGTCGCGCACCCGCAGAATGTCGAGGTCTATCCACTGGCAGGGATGGTCGATCCCCCGTTCCCGCCCTTCAAAATTTTCGCCACGCAGGGCGCGCACCCGCCGCTCTCGGCCGTCGACGATCACGGCCACGACGTGCTCCCGCGCATCACCAAACTTGACCGCTGGTACCCGGACGATTTCCATCTTGATCGCATTCGCGGCTACGCCGGCGAGCACACGCTGACGATGAAGCTCGACGAGGGCCGGCCGGCTAATACGCGTACCCTCCTGCTGCTGACGGGCTGGACGGATTATGCGTGGTCGAGCGACAACGTCGCCGCATCACACAGCGGCAAGTCTCTGTCGCCTCCCGCGCTGCAGGTCAAAGACACCAAGGGCCGGTGGCGGACCGTGATCGAAAATATCGGTGTTCCCATCGGGCGACCGCAGACCGTCACGGTTGATCTGACGGGGAAATTCCTCACATCAAACCGCGAAGTCCGCATCGTCACGAATATGCGTATCTACTGGGATCAGATTCTGGTTGACACGTCACGCGGCGACTTCCCCATGCGGATGACCCGTCTCGATCCCACTGTTGCCGACCTACACTGGCGCGGGTTCTCGCGCGAGACGACGCCGGACGGGCGCGAGCCGTTCGGTTGTGACTACCAACAGGTTTCTTTCACCTCGCCGTGGAAAGTGATGACGGGCCGCTACACACGCGAGGGCGACGTGCGCGAGCTGCTCCGCCGGACTGACGACATCTTCATGATCTCGCGGCCGGGCGACGAGATCAGTCTCTCGTTCGACGCGACCTCCTTGCCGCCCTTACCCGCCGGCTGGACGCGCACCTTTCTTCTTTACGCGGATGGGTTCAGTAAAGAGATGGACATCAATTCGGCGAGCCCCGACCAACTAGCTCCGCTCCCTTTCCATGGGATGAAGAGCTACCCATACGCCGCGCCCCAAGCTTATCCTTTGACCGAAGCGCGGCGCGAGTATATGGAACACTACAACACACGCATCGTCGCATCGCCGGTCTCCGCCATCGAGTCAGTATTACTTGAAGC
>CAYLJO010000212.1:2713-10607 GCA_964383905.1 uncultured Blastocatellaceae bacterium | reverse complement strand
CGTTGCGCCATAATCAGGCGGCGATAAATGCCATATGGTCACCGGGCACGCCTAATAATCCTAGCAAGAAACTGGGGATGCGGTATGGTTTCAAGAGAGTTGGTCTGCTCCTCATTCAAATACGGCTGCTTGTTGCGGCTTTGACTGCGCGGGATCGACGCGCCCTTATTAGATAATGCTTGGAAAATTCTTCCTATTAATATTTTACTCCGTTGCGGAAAGGTTAGACTTACCGGCTTTTTTCGAGCAAAAGCTTGACAATTGGCGTAAAGATCAGAACCAAAACCGATGTGACATCCGCTCATTCAGGAGGTCGAACCCTAGCCTTCAACGTGGTGAATAATGTGCCATCTGTAAGGTGATACAGCCATTAGCGACCCCAACTTAGCTACCTGCGAAGTAAAGAGTTTCTTTCGCTAACTAATGCTGACTCGAATGCCGCCAATGCTTGCGGTTTTCCGCTGACATTATAACTAGCGCGCTACCTGATCCGGAGATGTAAAAACTTCCCCAACGGTTACCCAAGCCATCTCTCAAAAAGCTGGCGCGATACGGAATCTCCTGCCCCTCGAATCGGGCAGAAAGGAATCCCCCAATGAAGTACCCCCTTGCCTTCTACACCAATCATCAAATCGGAGTTCGAACCTTCTTGATCTCCTTGGTGATGGTGCTCGCGGCCGTCCTCCTCATCTCAGTTGCGCTGGCCCAAAGCACTGGATCACAGTCTTGGATTCAACTGAACCCAACCGGCGGGCCGCCGCCGGTTCGGGATTTCGGGGCTTCCACCGTGTTTGATCCCTCGACGAACCGAGTGATTCTCTTCGGCGGGTATTCCTCTGCTCTGGGCGGTCCCACTAACGATGTTTGGCTCATGACTAATGCCAACGGTCTAAGCGGCACGCCACAGTGGATTAATCTGAGTCCCTCAGGCGGCCCGCCTCCCGCCCGAGATAACCATTCGGCGGTTTACGATCAAGCGAATAATCGAATGATCATTTTCGGCGGATGCGGTGGGGGATGCCTTCCAACTCATAACGACGTCTGGGTCCTGACTAATGCGAATGGGTTGGGTGGGACTCCAGCCTGGATCAATCTGATCTCCGATTATGCGCCCGGCTCGCCATCGGGGCGCATCAGCTTCGCATCAGGTTACGACCCGGCGACCAACCGGATGATCATCTTTGGGGGACAGAATGGCGGCGGCTCTGCCGGGGCGACTTTTCCTGAGGTCTGGGTGCTCTCAAACGCCAACGGAATCGGAGGCACTCCGGCGTGGACTCAGCTTTCGACGGCCGGCGGTCCGCCGCCGGGCCAGTATGGTCCCAGCTCAATCTATGACCCGGTCAATAATCGGTTGACTGTCTTCGCGGGTCAGGCACAAGGAACGGGTGCGGCGACAAATGCCGTCTGGGTGCTCTCAAACGCCAACGGTCTCGGTGGCACGCCGACCTGGACCAACCTGGTCCCGGAAGGGGCTGCCGGATCGCCCCCCGTCTCCGGAGGCCGCCGCGCAACCTACGATGCGGCCAACAACAGAATGACCGTTCTCGGAGGAAACATCACCACCCCGGGCTACGACGCATGGGTACTCTCAAACGCCAACGGTCTCGGTGGCCCTTCCACCTGGAACCAGCTATCCACCGGCGGCGGGCCTTCATACCCCGTCGGGACTCTGGCCACGGTATACGATCCGGCGAGCAACCGAGTCACCAGCTTTTTCACAGTATCAGGCACACCCTCTCACAACGAGGAGTGGGTGCTTTCGAACGCGAATGGCATTGTTCAGCCGCCTGCGACAGGGCAAACCGTGTTGAATTTCGACTCGGTGAATGCCTCTTCAGGAGCGTGTGTGTCCGCCGAGAGCTACCTCAATAGTTTTGGCATCACCTTGAGCGGGGTGACACCGGGCACGACAGTTTCTATCGTTGATAGCACCAAGTTGTATAACGGAGCTGCCGCAGTTGCGCCCTCCATGCCAAATCTCCTTACCCAGTGCGGGAGCAATGATCCGGTCACATTCACCTTAAACTTCCCCAACTCTCTCAGCAGCGTCAGCTTCACGCGGGCCAAGCTTCTCGCGGGCCCGTCCGGAATTACGCATCCGCAATGGAGCGCTCATGCTTTTGATTCACAGGGGAAGGAATTAGCGACGGCCGGCGAAGCGCTCATCTCCAGCTTCCAGGACGTCCCGGCGAAGACCTTCACGCTCAACGGGCCTGGCATCGTCTCACTCCGATTCGACTCGAATAACCAGCACTTCGCAGCCTTCAGCGCAGTCCTCATTGATGATCTAACACTCACAGGCACTGCGACAACGTGTGCCGCAGTGGACGCTTGGAGCACCAAGGCACAGATCCCAACGCCACGCGCGGGCGCAGCCGTCGCGGCGGTAAACGGTCAACTCTATGTGGCGACGGGTTTTACCGGTTCTGCGGCAACGAATGCGGTCGAGGCATATGATCCGGCGACCGATATGTGGAGCATAAAAGCTCCGATCCCGACAGCCCGAGCGTACGCCGGCGCGGCCGGGATCAACGGGAAGCTCTACGTCGTCGGTGGATGCGGTAGCAATCAGGACTGTCGCATCGGTACCACGAACGTACTGGAAGTTTACGATCCGGCGACTAACACATGGGCCAGTAAGGCTCCGATGCCGACGGCCCGCAGCGCTTTTGCGGTGGGGGTGATAGGCAATAAGCTCTACGTCGCAGGCGGCGTACAGGCGTGTCCCCCGTGTGTGGGCGCGCCTGCGCTCGAAGTGTATGACCCGGCGACCGACACCTGGACCACCAAAGCGCCTCTACCCACATCCCGAAACAGCGTGGGTGCCACCGTAATTAACGGCCAGTTCTACGTTGTCGGAGGAAGCGCTTCGGTGGGCGTTACCGGCGTGGTTGAAGTCTATAATCCCGCAACGGATACCTGGACGACGAAGGCGCCGATGCTCACACCCCGCACAGCCCTCGGAGTGGTTGCTGTGAATGGCATCTTGTACGCCATCAGCGGTCAGATTGCCACCGCTCCTTACATCACTAACATAGTGGAAGCGTATGATCCGGCATCGAACACGTGGACCTCGAAATCGCCGATCCCGACGGCCCGATACGGACCTCAACCCGCCGCGATCAACGGGCTCATCTACGTGGCGGGGTCCGGGGCCAGTAATACTTCCATACCGACACTTGAGGTTTACACCCCGTCATGTCCAACTCCGTCGCCAACGCCGATCCCTAACAAACCCCCTGTCGCCAATGCGGGAGCCGACCGGACGGTGGAGGCTACCTCGTCCACCGGCGCTACGGTCAAGCTTGACGGCAGCGCCTCCAGCGACCCGGACGGAGATCCGCTGACCTTCAGTTGGAACGGTCCATTCGGAACCTTGACTGGTCCAATCATCATCCCAACACTGCCACTCGGAACCTCCACCATCACTTTGACCGTCGATGATGGCCGGGGCGCAACAGCAACCGCCACAGTCCATGTGACTGTGGTAGATACCACTCCGCCGGCGTTAACTTTACCCGGGAATCTCACGAAGGAAGCCACCAGTTCAGCCGGCGCAGTCGTCACTTTCACGGCAACCGCTACTGATCTGGTGGATGGTCCAGTTCCGGTAAGTTGCGATCATCCATCCGGCTTGACATTCCCCATCGGCTCGACCCTCGTGAGCTGCTCCGCGACCGACGCGCACGGTAACAAAGCCAACGGGAGCTTTAACGTCACGGTGCAGGATACGACGCCGCCCACCATTAGCGGCATCCCGGCCAACATGGTGATGGAGGCGGCCAGCGCCGCCGGCTCCGTAGCTACATGGGCCGCGCCCACTGCGGCTGATCTAGTGGATGGCGCCGTGCCGGTCACTTGCGCGCCAGCCTCCGGGTCAGTCTTCCCGCTGGGAACGATGACGGTGAGCTGCTCGGCCACAGATTCTCACGGCAATAGGGCGGCCGGTGGTTTCACCATCACGGTGCGCGATACCACGCCGCCTGCCGTTAAGATCGTCAACCTGACGATGGATAGCATCATCACTTCTGCGCCGGTCACAGTCTCGGTGCAAGCGAGCGATGCTGTGGGCGTTGCTTCGGTCAGCGTCAACGGGGTTGCAGCAACATTCAATCCCCAGTCGGGCATGTGGCAGGCCTCAGTGCCCGTCACTTTGCCCGTCTCCTTAGGAGGAGCGCTCAGCTTCACCGCGACGGCGACCGATCCCTCGGCCAACAGCGCCTCGGCTACGACCATCGTTGATAATGACGGCATCGCCGCCGGTATAGACAAGAACCGCACCACCGCGGCGGACGAAAGCTCCATCTATTCCAATGATTTCAATGACGGTGCGACCTCAGGGACCATCAAGGATCGTGGCGGGTGGACAGTCAAGGTCACCGATCTGAGTAATCCTCTGGGAGTTGAAGCAAGCCTCGACGGCGCCGGAACTTCCCCGGCGACGATTACGGCCTGCGGCGGTAGCGAAAAAGATGTGCTACTGTATCATCAAGGCGATACCGCTGACATGACGTGCAGTGGCACCAGTACCATCACCGTCAAGGCGGTTGCGGCAAACAATACTATTACCGCCACCGAGCAGAGGACCGTCCTGGTGAGGGAGCAGATACCGGTCGTCGTCCGGTACTTCTGCTTCTTCTGCCCTCCCAGAATCTTCTGGACCACCGTGTCCGTGCCCATTACCCAGACTCAAGCGCACCCGTTGTCCACCGGGAATATCGTTAGCCTGGGAAGCCCGATTACGGCCAGTCCCGATAACACCGACCCGCTCACGGTTCAGTTGCTCGACGACAACCAGGTGCCCTTCGGCTCATTCAAGCTTGATCCGGGCGCATCCGTTGATGTCAGTTTCGAGCAGTCTGCCCCTGACGCGGAAGTTTCTGTCGTCGCGAAGGTACTCTCAGGCACAGTCACCATCACCGTCTCCGGCCTGACGACAACGCTCAGCGCGGGGCAGACCCAGAGCTTCATCCGCGACACGATCCCACCGGTGATCGGTCCCGTCAGCGATCTCATAGTTGAGGCGACGTCACCTTCGGGGGCGGTGGTCAATTACACACTGCCGGCCGTGACGGATAACGCTGATCCGTCGCCGAAGGTCACAGCAAGCCCTGCCTCCGGCACTACTTTCCCGTTCGGCACCACAACGGTGAAAGTGACGGCCACGGACGCAGCCGGAAACACTAGCACCAAGACGTTCCAGGTCACGGTGCGCGATACCACGCCCCCGGCGATTCAATGCGCAGCGTCTGACGGGCTGTGGCATGCGGGCGATGTGAGTATCACCTGCACGGCAAAGGATGGCGGATCGGGCCTGGCGAATCCGGCGGACGCTACCTTCTCGCTCTCAACCAGCCTTGCGAGCGGCACCGAGACGGCCAATGCCCCAACCAACAGCCATCAGGTTTGCGATGTGGCCGGAAATTGCGCCACGGCGGGGCCCATCACCGGCAACATGGTGGACAAGAAAGCCCCCACCATTGCCATCAATGCGCCCAAGAATACGACCTACAGCTTCAACCAGGCGGTGGCTGCCGATTACACCTGCGTTGACGGCGGCTCCGGTCCGGCGTCATGCGCCGGCCCTGTGCCGACCGGAAGTAACATTGATACTTCTTCCGTCGGCCCGAAGACCTTCACCGTCAACGCGCAGGATAAGGTGGGTAATGGATCGAGCCTCTCTATTAACTATGTGGTGACGAAGGCGGGCACGACGACCACAATTGCCTCAAGTAATTTACCTTCCACTTACGGCCAACTGGTCGCCTTTACCGCCACCGTCTCAAGCAGTGGTGGGGCACCGCCGGGAAGCGTAGAGTTCTTCGACGGCCCCGTATCGCTCGGCACAGCCGTTATGAGTGGCGGCAGCGCCTCACTCACGACTTCCGCGCTCAACGCAGGAAATCACTCTATACGCGCGGTCTATGCGGAGACGGCTAATTACTTTGGCAGTTCGTCCCCGACTCTTAACCAGATCGTCAACAAGGCGACGCCAACAATCAGTTGGACCAACCCGCCTGATATCACCTATGGCACGCCGCTCGGCAACTCACAGCTTAACGCGACGGCCAACGTGCCGGGGGCTTTCACCTACAGCCCGGCGGCCGGAGCGGTGCTGAACGCCGGCCAAAGCCAGACCTTGTCGGTGAGCTTTATGCCCGACGACAATTCCAATTACAACACGGCTGCGGCCGACGTCATAATCAATGTCGCTAAAGCGCCGTTGAGCGTCACGACAGACGATAAGACGAAGGTCTATGGTGAGCCCAACCCGCCGATCACGGGCATGCTCTCCGGCCTTCAGAACGGCGACAACATCACCGTCTCTTTCAGCACGACGGCCGTACCGGCCAGCCCGGTTGGCACTTATGACATCGTGCCGGCGCTCGCCGACCCGACCAACAGGCTCGGCAACTACGCCGTAACCTCAAGGAATGGCACGCTGACGGTGACCCAAGCGCCCCTGACGGTGACGGCCGACAGCAAGTCGAAGACCTATGGCTCGCCTAATCCGGCCCTCACCGTTACCTACGCCGGCTTCGTGCTTGGTGAGGGACCCGGCGTGCTTAGCGGCACGTTGAGCCTCAGCACGGCGGCGACCCTCGGCAGCGGAGCAGGCGGCTACCCGATCACGCCCGGTGGATTGACTTCACCCAACTACGCCATCAGCTTTGTGCCTGGCACACTGAAGGTAATTCCGGCGCCTCTAACGGTGACGGCGGTTGACAGTTCGAAGACCTATGGCGATCCTTTACCGCCATTCACGGTCAGCTATTCCGGGTTTGTGCTTAGCGATAACCCGACTTCTCTGAGCGGAACAGTCAGTTTCTCGACCGCGGCCACTATCTCCAGTGATGCGGGCACCTACGCGGTGACTCCTGCCGGCCTCTCCTCGCCCAACTACGCCATTACTTTCCAGAGCGGGACGTTGACGATCAACAAAGCGCCATTGACCGTGACGGCGGATAACACGTTGAAGATCCTCGCGGCGGCTAATCCGGCATTTACGGCCAGCTACTCTGGTTTCGTGCTCGGTCAGGACCCGAGCGTGCTTAACGGGACACTGGTCTTCACCACGCCGGCCACCGTCTCAAGCGACGTGGGCACCTACCCCGTGACGCCCGGCGGCTTGACCTCGCGGAACTATGCCATCACTTACGTGGATGGCAAGTTGACGGTCGCCTACAATATCCTCCTCTTGGTTGATAATGATCATAATGACCGCGTCGTGAGTATTAGCCCGCAACTGTGCGACACCAATAACATCTGTGTGTTGCCGGCAGACGAAGATAATATCAGGCTGGAACTCGTCGACGCTCAAGGCAGGAACGTCTCGAGTGCAAGCATTGTCTTGCACGCGCAGAGCTTATCATTGGTGGCGGGCACAACTCAGGTGCCGGTTGCTTCGAGAAGCGACTTTGAGTTCCACCCGCGAGAGCGTCATACACCGCAGTACAGGTACGAAGCGGAGGACATAGCGGATGGCACGTACATCTTGCAATTCACGGCGGGAGCTGATCCGGTGAGCCACGCGGTGCGGTTTCAACTGAGATAATTCCGTAGGCCGGGATCTGCTTGCGGAGAGAGCGCTACCAAAACAAGAAACCTCTCTCCGCAGCATCCTACGGTGTAGGTCCGACAACACATACAGATCGCGAATGAGCACACCTAAATTTCCATAGCAAAGCATCAAGACTAATAGCGGGTCAATAATCTGATGGCTTACAACCCTCTGCCTTCCAGTAAATTACGCGGCGGACACGGCGGGCACAACTCCGTGCGTCAGGAGACGAACCGGTGACGACAGATGTGGCGGTGATCAACTCCTCAGCGCTAATGGTCAAGGCACTGGCGGCACAGATGAGGACCGTCCTTGAAGCGATCCGTGAGT
>CAYLJO010000212.1:0-2613 GCA_964383905.1 uncultured Blastocatellaceae bacterium | reverse complement strand
AGGCAGCGGTGGAGCACCCCGGATGAGCTGGCGCAACTCTCCGGTATCGCACCAGTGATTGAGAAGAGCGGTCAGTCCGAATGGGTCAGGCGTTCGATCTCTTTGCAATGCGCTCCCTCTAAACTAATCTTTAGCTCCAGCCTTTTTGAGTAACCGAACCGTTTCCACCCGATCTTCACGCCTAGGCATTGATCCCCATTGAGCACCTGGTTCAAGGGTGATCGAGCTTCGCCACTCATGCGCTGCAAGCGTCAACGCCGTACCTCCTTTGATATTCTTCGCATTAACGTTGGCCCCCGCGGCAAGAAGCACTTTCACCATCTTTATATGAGCTTCTCTTGCTGCCCACATCAAGGCGGTGTAACCGCCAACCTTGCCTAGGCCAATTACATAAGCCCCGGCTGCCTGTTTTGCGTTCACATCGGCACCCTTCTCAAGCAACATTCGCACGATCTCAGTGTGGTCATTGGCTGCCGCCCCTATCAAAGCTGTCCAACCGTCCTCAGATTTCACATTGACATCCGCTTTTGCCTCTAATAATGCTTGCACAATATCAACATGACCGTTCGCTGCCGCATGCGTCAAGGCTGTCCAGCCATAAGCTTGAGCATTCACGCCAGCCCTCCTGTCCAGCAGCACCCGTACAATGTCGGTGTGACCATTCGCTGCCGCTTGATATAAAGCGGTTCTGCATTCTTTGTTCTTCGCGTTTATGTCCACCCCCTTATCTAGCAATGCCTTTACGGTGGTCATGTCTCCCTTTGCTGCTGCATCTATCAAGATAGTATGATCGCCGGTAGGGGCCGTACTCTTCTCTTGAGCGAACTTAGGCGCTGATGACTTGTATAAGAAAGATAGATGGGCAAGCTTAGCGCCCGGTGCTCCGGTCACTATGGAAACGAGCAAAGAGATGATTAAGTACATGGGTTATTCCTCTTAATGTGAAGTGCCTTTGCTCATTGTGAAAGAACGCTTAACACTTGTCAGAGCATTCACGATCAGCGGCCCAACAGCTTATGTTGTCCTCTGGCATGAACTTTACGACGTAGACACCCTCTTTATAATCCTGATCAAGCGCGCGACCGTCGTGTTTGCGGCGAACCACTTTACCACTCTCCGTGAGGAATTTTATGTGCCAGTCGAATTCCCAACGATCGTTACCTGCAGGATCAATCCGGACCCAACACTGGCTCATAATAAACGAAAAAATAGGGAGGCGAACAAAAAAGAAACGGCGCCAGTTTCCGACAAAAAAGAAACGCCCGGAAGAGCGCCACTCCCGGTGCGCTATTGTGCTCTATTTAGAGCATCAACACTGAAGTTGGATACTACATCTCTCCTTTTCTGGCCAATTAGTCTCCTTAGGGCATGGCTACCGGCACACTTGTTGCGCCTTCTTCACACAGGGGGGAAACCCTATGTCGCTTAGACTCTCTTCCCGCACTCACGCTCATGTCGCCGCCGGCATTAGCCTCTGTCTGCGACTGCTGCTCTTGTTTTGCGTAGTGGTGATAGCGTTCGCCCATTCCGCCTCGCTACGGCCGCGCCCAGGATCAGTTAGCTCACAGCAGCGGCAGGAGCAGGAAGTGCGCGCACTTGAGCCGGCGAAACCTATCGAGAGAGAGATGGCAGGCGGTGACACGCATCTCTATGAGATTAGGCTGGCGGCCGGCCAATACATGTCACCGACTTTCATGGGCAGCCACACGACGCCGTAATCTACTCATTGATAGCTGATGATAGAAGCATGAACGAGATCACAAAATAGGTTTAATGTTTAAGCCAATTAGCTTTGTGATAGTTTAAGAAGTGTCACAACCTTTAAGGCCCTCGCCCCTACTTAACCTCTATGATCTGGAGTTGCTGGCATTCACCGTAGCGGTGCGGAGCGCGAGAGGAGTTACCTTAATGTCTACCATACCCCTGGATACGGCGAGATCAGAGCTCTTGCTGACAGCGCCCGACATTCAGCGTGCCGCCGCCGAGGGCGTGCTGGCGCGAACCGACGCCGAACGCCTCATACAATGGGGCTACCAACAGCGCTTTAATCGCTTGCTCGCGCCTGAGACCAAGTCGCCTGCGCCGGAGCAGTATAAGGGGCTCAATCTCGTCACAGTCGCCTATTATTTCGGCGCAATGTTGATGATTTCGGCGTGCGCCTGGTTTCTGGGTGATAAGTGGGAAGCGCTCGGCTCGCCCGGTATTTTCATAACCGTGCTGGTCTATATGATTGTAGCGGCTCGGCTCGGCTGGTGGCTACGCCGCAAAGCTTATTTAGTCGGCGGCGGACTCCTGATCACGGTCGCCGTCTGCCTCATGCCGCTTCTCACTTACTCGATTGAAGATATGCTCGGCTTTTGGCCCGCCGGAACCCCCGGAAGCTACCAGCAGTATTATCCGAAGATTCACGGCTCATGGATCGTGCTGGAATTGGCGACGATTGGCGCGGCGGCGCTCGCGCTGCGATTCGTGCGCTTTGGCTTCCTGACCGCGCCGCTGGCCTTCTCGTTCTGGTTCTTTTCCATGGATTTGGCGGCGCTCATCACCGGGGATGCCTACCTGGATGGCGATAAGCGCAAATGGGTCAGCGTCTTTGTCGGGCTTCTCACAATG
>CAYLJO010000211.1:0-10643 GCA_964383905.1 uncultured Blastocatellaceae bacterium | reverse complement strand
TAGATTAATGCCTACAACTTGATTTTTTCTCGCCCCGGTGAAGCGGGTACCGAGATTTAGATGGAGATAATATGAGAAATAGAAATTTTACATTGAACTTCGGCTTCATGCTGGCTGTAGCCTTTATGGTAATACTTTTCCAGCCGATGTCATTACGTGCCCAGTTGACGCGCGGCTCGATTGCCGGCACTGTGCGCGATGAGTCGGGGGCTGTTGTTCCCGGTGCCGCAGTGAGAATCACCCGGGTCGGCACCACCAATCTGACGAGAGATATAACGACAGATGATAAGGGCTTCTATCGCGTCGGGGCCTTGGATCCGGGCACTTACTCCGTTGTGATTGAAAAGGGCGGTTTCCAAAGGGTTGAAAACCATGAGGTTGTCGTGAACGTCTCGCTCGAAACCACCTTTGATGCGACCCTCAAACCCGGCAACGTCGCTGCGACTGTAGATGTCACTTCACAAACCGAAGCCATCGAGCTTAATAAAACAAATGGGAGCATCGGCTTGACGGCAACGTCGCGGCAAGTCGTGGAGCTTCCCCTCAGCGCGGGCCGTAACATCAATAATCTCGCGCTTCTTTCACCGAACGCCTTTAGTGGCCCTGGTTCGTCAGGCATCTCGGTCAATGGGCAACGCGCACGCAACAACAACTTCACCATTGACGGATCGGACAACAACGACATTAGTGTCACCCTTCCTACGACACCGGTATTTCCGGAAGCCGTCGGCGAATTCCAGGTTCAGACAAATCCATATAGCGTGGAGTTTGGGCGCAATTCGGGCGCTCAGATCAACGTCATCACCAGGTCTGGGACTAACCGTTTTCACGGCGACCTCTTTGAGTATTACGGCGGTAGTGCGCTTAACTCACTGACCAATATTGAAAAGCAGAACGGCCTAACGCGGCCGGCACGCTTCAACCGCAATCAGTTTGGCTTTGACATCGGTGGTCCGATCTTTCTCCCACGTTTTGGCGAGGGCGGCCGCGCAATTTCGTATAATGGACGTGACCGCACCTTCTTTTTCTATGCGTTTCAAGGTGATCTGACCCGGACAGGAAACATAATTCCGGCTGGCAATACTGTGAGGATTCCCACCCCAGCCGGGTTTGCAGCACTCAACACCGTGCCTCTGCGCGCGGCGACGGCAAGCGCGCCGGCCCAAATGCTAGCCAGCCGCCAGGCGGTGCTGAATTCAATCTCGTTCCTGAATAACATTTACGCCCTGAATCCCACGTTTAGGAGTGTCAGCAACCAGACAATTAACGGCATTCCTATTCAGACGGGCCTGACCAACATTGGGCTTCCTCAACCGGTCGACCAATACACTCATATCCTGCGCATCGATCATAAGTTGACTGACAACGACAACTTGACGGGTCGCTATATCTCTAATAAGCCCAATCAGCCTAACCTTGTGAGCAACCTTGAATTCGGTACGCTCTTTGCCGGCGCTCAGCAGGTTTTTGATCAGAACCTGGCGCTCAGCGAAACACACGTCTTCAGTCCGAGGGTTCTCAACGAGTTTCGCTTCTCCTACATTCGTCGAAACCTCCAATTCCCTGAAAACGACCCAAGGACGCCGTCCACGGCAATCAGAGGATTGTTCGATATCGGCGGTTTTAGCAACTTCCCGCAAGGTCGCATCCAAAACAGCTTCCAGTATTCTGACACCCTGAGCTGGCAACCGGGTCGTCATGCCCTCAAATTTGGTGTAGACTTCCGCCGCATTCAATTGTTCAACCTTGCGGCATTCGATACAAAGGGAACTTTTACGTTCAACAACCTACAGGATTTCCTGAACAATAATGCCGTTACTTTTGTTCAAGCGCTACAGACTGCAACCTTTGACGCACGCCAACTGCAGCAGTTCTATTTCGTCCAAGATGATTACCGCGTGAGGCCAAACCTGACCCTTAACCTTGGCCTGCGTTATGAGTATTCAAGCGTGCCTTTTGGTTTCTTCGGCGCCACCGACCCGCAGAGCCTGGCGGCTCTGGTGCCTGGTCCGGTGAAGCCGGATAAGGATAACTTTGCGCCGTCCTTCGGCTTTAGCTATAGCCCAAGCCACAGAGGTGGTTTTCTCGGCAGGCTTTTAGGAGACGGGACGACAGTTTTCCGCGGCGGGTATCGGATCGCGTATGACATTCTCTTCTACAATATTCTGACGGTTAATGCTTCGAACTTCCCGCGCGTGGTGGTTGGACAGCAGAACAATGCGCTTGACGTATTTCCGAACCTCGTGCGTGTGAGTGGAGCGCCGAAATTTGATCCGCTTGCGACGTATGTCAATACACCCACAGATGCACAGAACCCCAAAACTGAACTCTATAGCTTCTCCGTCCAGCGTGAACTTCACCGCGACTTCGTGCTTGAGTTCGGTTACACCGGAAGCCATTCGCTGAATGGGATCAACCAACTTCAGGCGAATCCGGCAATCTTAACTCCGGATCAAGCCGCCACAGTAGCAAGAACCGGTAACACGCTTTCTATTCCCAGCGTGCAAGCGCGCCGCATATTCCCGCAATTTGGCTCGCGTGTCTTGATTGCAACGACAGCTCAGTCGACCTACAATGCCGGATATGTAACGTTGAACAAGAGATTCTCGCGTGGCCTGCAATTTGGTGTCTCGTACACCCGCAGCAAGCTTTTGAGCAACAATGATGAGTCGCTCGGTGTTGGCGCGATTACGGCTGGATCACCGCAGATTCCGCAGGATTTCTTTAACATCAAGTCTGAGAAAGGCTTATCGGCTTTTGATCGCACCAACCGGTTTGTCGCGAACTTCATCTATCAGGTTCCAACCATGCGGTTTGCTAAGAACAGTTCCGCGCTCAGAAAGATTGTTGGTGGATTTGAAGTCTCAGGTGTGATCCAACACCAATCGGGCCAGCCTTTCACCATTCTCACCGGTGTTGATTCAAACGGTAACGGCGCAGGCGGGGACCGTCCAAACTTTAATCCTGCCGGCCAGATCATACCCGACCCATCGACCCACGACTTGCGTACCTTTACCACCTCAGGTAATCCATTTATTGTTCCGCGAGGTAGCAATGGACTGCCACTGGCCTTTAGCCTTGGTAATGGCAATTTGGGCCGGGACACGTACCGCGGGCCGGCTTTCAACGAGACGGATCTAAGTATTCAGAAGAACTTCATCATTACCGAGAGTAAGAGATTGATCTTCCGTGCCGACTTCTTTAATGCTCTTAAACAAAGAAATTTTGGCATTCCCGTCGTAAGTTTGAACAGCGCCGACTTTGGAAAGAATCTGAGCGACGCAGGCCGTCGGGCTATCACGCTCAGCGGTAAGTTCACCTTCTGATGTAAGAACTGTTCGATTTATACAATTTCAAACCTCGCAACTTTGCGGGCGCTTCGGATCCGAAGCGCCCATTTTTTTACCGTCAGAAAACATAAATCAAAGATAAAGGTAAAAGGAAACAGCAGGGAATAATGTAGAATCGCTTCATGTTTTAACTTTCGCCTTTTTAATTGCCGTATGGATCACCTTGTCGAGTGTGTACCAAACTTCAGCGAAGGTCGTAATGCTGAGACGGTCGAGCGGCTGGCGCAGGCCGTCGAGTCGGTCGAGGGCGCAGTCGTGCTTGATACGCACATGGATGCGGATCACAACCGCTCCGTTATTACTTTTGTCGCCGCGGTTGATGTGGTCGCTGAAGCTGCGTTTCGCGCCGTCGCGCTGGCCACGAAGTTAATTGATTTGCGCCATCACACGGGCCAGCACCCGCGCGTCGGGGCGACAGACGTTTTGCCCTTCATTCCTGTCCGCGGTGTAACGATGGAGGAATGCGCCGCACTCGCACATACGGTGGGCGAGAGAATCGCGCGTGAGTTGAACATTCCGGTCTACTTTTATGAGCGCGCGGCGCGCCGACCCTCCCGTATAAATTTAGAGGATGTGCGGCGCGGCGGCTTTGAGCAGTTGCGCGCGGAGATTGATTCGGCGGCAGAGCGCGCTCCCGACCTCGGCGAAGCGCACGTACACGAGAGCGCGGGAGCAATTATCGTCGGCGCACGCCCATTCCTCATCGCTTACAACGTCAACCTGCGCACGGACGACATCACAATCGCGCGACGCACTGCGCGAGCCGTGCGCGGGCGCGACGGCGGGCTGCGCTACCTTAAGGCTCTTGGCTTCGAGCTTCACACGCGCGGCATGGTGCAGGTTTCGATGAATCTTGTTGACTATGAAAAAACGCCGCTGCACCGGGCTTTTGAAGCCGTGCGGCGTGAAGCGGGGCGTTACGGCGTGGCTGTCGCCGGGAGCGAGATCGTGGGGCTCGTACCGCAGGCCGCGCTCGATCGAAGCGCCGAATATTTTCTTCAGGTCGAAAATTTCGCCGCCGCCCTCGTTCTTGAGAATCGCATCGCGGACGCGTTCGGAAGAAAAGGCGAGGAAGAGACGAGCCGGGATTTTCTGTCGAAAGTTGCCAGTGGCCGCCCTAGCCCCGGCGGCGGCGCGGCGGCGGCGTACGCGGCATCGCTCGGGGCGGCTCTCGGCGAGATGGTCGCGCATCTGACTGAGGGGCGCGAAAAGTACGCGGACGTCGAAGCGGAGGTGCAAAATGCGCTCGCCGAGCTGAGCTCTTTGCGTAGACGTCTCCGGCGGGCAACTGTCGAAGATGCTGCGAGTTTCAGACAAGTGATCGAAGCCCGCCGGATGGCTGCGGCGACTGAAGATCAAAGGATCGCGCGCTACGGCGAAATCGAAGCGGCCCTGAAAGGCGCGGCAACCGTGCCACTGGAAATTGCCGGCCTCGCGGTGCAGGTGCTGGAACTGCTCGAGACGCTGGCGGAGGTCGGCAACGCCAATGCGCTGGCGGACGCCGCCACCGGCGCACAACTCTCTCTCGCCGCCGTCGCCTCAGCGCGCTACAACGTGCTCGTCAACACGGCAGAGATTGAAGACGAAGAATTCGCCGCCGAACACCGCTCGCGCGTCAATGATCTGTTGGAGCGAGCCAAGGAGTCTGCGGCCCGCGTGGAAGCGCTGTTAATGGATTCTATCGGATGATGATTCTAAAGAATTGTGGGAACAAACAGCGCAAAGGTGTTGTCTAAATCATCACAGCTCATATGCTCAGTGGTGACTGGCATGCGCATTGATCATCAACAGAACATTCAATATGTATGGATTCTATTGAGCGTTGCTGTCTTTCTGCTCTGCTCCGGCTCGTGTCTTGATCAAGCGAGCAGTGTACGGTGGCGGGAGAAAATATGTTGTCTATGATGCTTATACTCAGTTTCCCAGGTGGTTTGCTATTTTTTCTGCTTTCGGATCTGTTTTTTGATATACCCACCGTATACACCTATATCCTATTTTTTTCTCTGGTCTGGGGCTTTTATAATTGGATACATTCAATGGTTCTGGATAATTCCACATTTATTAGGCGGGAGGGAAATCACAACCTTAGGCTTAACACAGGGCAAAGCAGTAGATGGCAGGAGCCCTGACAAATATTCATTGCGTGCACAGAGGCCGGAACAGCCCGCATATGTCTGTGCTTCTCCAGCACTTCACTTTGACGAAAAGGGGCGCACTCCGTTCGAAAGAGCTATTGGCGAGGAATAGGGTTGATATCATCATGCTGCTCTTCCCGCGTTAACACTCATCACAAATGCTTTTTAATGAATGAAGCGATCTTCCAGCCGTCCAGATATTTCCAGGGCTTTTCGCCGCTCGTGTAGTGCCCACACGGAAGCCATGTAACATCGAGAGGCAGACCGGTACGTCTTGCTTCCGCGATCACATGGCGCGAGAGGTCAACCGGGAAGGTGAGATCGTAGCGCGCCGCGATGAAGCGCACCGGGCGCTTTGGCATCCCCTTCAGGCGGTGGACGAAAGGCAGGGGACTGATCGGCAGCCAGTACTCGCGTAGCTCGTCAAGCGTCACGCAATCTCCGAATCCGGCGCGCACATGCTGCGTGGAGATGCCGCGCCACACCACATCCGCAAAATACCCGGACACGTGATTGAAGACGCCGACATTAATCCGCTCATCGTGCGCGTAAGCTAGAAACGCCGTGCAAGAGCCGATGCTGGTACCGACGATACCGATCCGTTGGTACCCCCCATGCTCTTTTAACCAGTTCACAGCGGCGCGCGCATCGAGCACAGCCTGGCGCACGGACTGAATCGTGCGCCCGATGTTCGGGCTGACGAGATAGTCTGCGCGTTCCAGCTCTGGCGGGCGGCGCGCTTCATGATACGGCAGCGTCACGCGCAACGCCGCGATGCCCAGGCGATTCAGAATGCGACACAGCTCGATGTGGCTCGCGCTATCCGCATTCCACTGCGGAAGGATCACAACGGCTGTGCGCCGGCCATTTTTCTGCCGCTCCGGCCCAGGGAAGAACTGCGCGTATGTGGTATTGTTTTCTACGGAGGGAGTTTGAATAGCGCTCGTCCAGGTAAGCTGTAGGCTGCTTGAGAGATGGTAGTCTTTGATCTGCGGGAGTGCGTAAAAATCCTCGCTTCGTCGCATCACTTCCTGCGCGTGTTGCCGAAAGATATGGCGCTGGTCATCGCCATTCGCGTACTCTCTAATGAAGGCCGTGCCCCACTCGAAGGGGCGTACGATCCGGTTTGTGTCACGCCGCGAGTACCAACGCTCACGCGCGTGTATTAAGCGTCCGAGCAAAACTGTTCCCCTACCTCACAAAAACATTCTCGGTGAAACAAAATGCGTTCCGGCGAGCCATCCTAAAGGCATCGGAACTGCGAAATCAAGCGCCGCCGCTTTCGCCACCCGCCTTCCCGCGCGGCGCAAAACGGACCACGTCGGGTCACTATCAATGGCGCTCAAACAGGCGGCGAATCATCTCTGGTAAAAGCAATGAGGTTTGCATCACGTTGCCGGTGGCGAATCGTCTGGCGAGGCCGCGGAAAAGCCGGCCCGCGCGGTGGTTGTAACCGAACCACCACAGGTCGCGGAAGAAAGAGATACGGTTAATGTGTACGTGCTGCGGCACGACGAGCTCCAGCAATCCCAACCGCCCGTGCGTGCGGCCCAGACCACTCTGCTTCACGCCGCCCCACGGTGTTTGCGCGATGCCGTGTGTGTAGAGCACTTCGTTGACCATCACCGTGCCCGCTTCCAGGCGCTCGGCGATACGCCGCCCGCGCGCGATATTTGTGGTCCACACGCTCGCCGTCAGGCCGTAGATGCTATCGTTGGCGAGATTGACCGCTTCGTCGTCCGTCCTGAAAGTCATTACCGGAAGCACCGGACCGAAAGTCTCCTCGCGCATCAACGGCATCGTGTGATCGACGTCTGTAATCAATGTCGGTTCATAAAATGAGCCGGAAAGCCCGGTCGCGCGCCGACCCCCCGTGCGTACGCGCGCTCCACGCTTCACGGCATCGCTGATGTGTTCTTCGACGATGCGCAACTGCCTTTCGCTCGACATCGCGCCGATATCGGTTCCTTCACTCGTGCCGATGTCCTGCCGGAGGGCGCGAATTTGTGCTTCGACGCGTTCGATAAATTGCGGCGCGACCCCCTCGTGCACGTAGCAGCGCTCGACGGACGAGCAGGCCTGCCCGGCGTTGGCGAACGCGCCCCAGACGGCGGCCCGCGCGGCCGTCTCTATATTGGCATCTTCAAGAACGATCATCGGATCCTTGCCGCCGAGTTCGAGTACGACGGGCGTGAGGTGCTGTGCCGCCGCCGCGGCGACACGTTTACCGGTCGCCACGCTCCCCGTGAACATGATCTTATCAACGCGGGCTTCCACCAACGCCGCGCCCGTCTTGCCGTCGCCCGTCACAACTGTCAGCAAACCTTCCGCGAGCCCTGCGCGCGAAAAGACCTCGGCAATCTTCCGTCCCATAAGCGGCGTCAACTCACTCGGCTTGAGCACGACAGCGTCCCCCGCCATCAAGGCCATCACGACTTCACCCAGGGGTATGGCCCAGGGGAAGTTCCAGGGCGAGATAATGCCGACCACTCCCAGCGGTTTATAGATGATCTGCGACGAGCGGCCTATCAGGCCATACTGACCGATGTTAATCTTCTCTGCGCGCAGCAGCCTGCCGGTCCTGCGCGCGAAGAATTGCATCAGGTCGAGGGTCGGCACGATCTCCATCGCAATCGCTTCGGCCAGAGGCTTCCCGGTTTCTCTGGAGATGAGGCGCGCGATCTCCTCCATCTCACTGAGCACAATCTCTCTTGCGCGCAGCACGATACGTCCACGCGTCCGAAATGAGAGTTTGGCCCACGCGGTTTGTGCGGCGCGAGCCCGCTCGACGGCCTGTGCGACTTCACGGTCGGTCGTGATCGGCGCGCGACCGACCTCTTCTCCCGTCGCCGGATCATACGACACGATCTCGCTTACCGGGTCGCCCGGCGCGGTCTCGCCCGCGCCGGCCGTTTTGATGTTGATCGTCTGTACTTCCATCGGCTCCCTTTCCTTACGGATTATCGCCCAGAGGCAGGTTTTGGCGAAAGCCGAAACCAAAGCGCATACAATGTCCAGCACATTTCCGCGCCGCGTCGTCTCTCGGTTACAATACCCGCTTAACCATCAAGCGGTACGTTGCGCTACCGGAGGAGGACACACCATGCCACAACCACAACTCGCGGAATTTATGAAACGTCTGGGCCAGGAGTCGGTGGCCATCATCCCCAGCGCCCGCGAAGCCACTCGCTCAAATGATACAAACTATCGTTACCGGCAGGATTCCGACTTTTTCTATCTGACCGGGTTCGACGAGCCCGAATCGATCGCCGTCATTGCGCCCTCAAACGAGCACAAATACACCCTCTTTGTCAGGCCACGCGATCCCGAAAGAGAGATCTGGGACGGCCGCCGCGCCGGGGTTGAAGGCGCGCGAAATGAGCACGGCGCGGACGCCGCATTTCCGATTGCGGAGTTCGAGGAGAAGCTCGGCGACCTGCTCGACGGCGTCACCAATTTGTACTATCGCATCGGCAGCAATCCTGAGCTTGACGACATGATTATCGCACAGATCAGGCGCATGCGTACGATGACGCGCAAGGGCGTCAAAGTGCCGGAAGCCATCATCGACACGGGTGCGATCCTTCACGAGATGCGTTTGATTAAGAGCGAAGATGAGATCGCAATCATGCAGCGCGCCGCAGACATCGCGGCGGAAGCGCACCGCGAAGCGATGCAAAGAGTACGCCCCGGCATGAAGGAATACGAGGTCGAAGCCCTCATCGAGTATATGTTCCGCAAGAACGGCGCGGCCGCTCCCGCCTATTCTTCCATTGTCGGCAGCGGCCCGAACGCGACCGTTCTCCATTACATCAACAACGACGCGACCCTCAGGGACGGCGAGCTTCTTTTAGTGGACGCGGGCGCGGAATACCGCGGCTACGCTTCCGATATTACACGCACCTTCCCCATCAACGGGCGCTTCACCGCGGCCCAGCGCGATATCTATAACCTGGTGCTCGAAGCGCAAACGGCCTGCGTCGGGATGACGCGGCCCGGCGTCAGAATGGATGAGCTGAAGACCCGCTCGATAGAAATTCTGACCGAAGGCATGGTCCGGCTCGGACTCTTACGGGGCGAGCCGGAAAAGCTGATCGAAGAAGAGAAGTACAAGCAGTTCTACATGCACGGCCTCGGCCATTTCCTCGGCATTGACGTGCATGACGTCGGTCGCTACTACATCGACGGCGAATCGCGGCGCCTCGAACCCGGCATGGTGACGACCATCGAGCCCGGGATATATATCGCGCCCGAGACGAAAGACATCCCCGAAAAGTACCTCGGCATCGGCGTGAGGATCGAAGATGACGTGCTGGTCACTGAGGACGGCCACCGCGTGCTCTCAAGCAAAGCCCCGAAGCAGGTGGAGGAGATCGAAGAGCTAATGGCGCGGTGAAAGAATTCGATCTGTGCCAGGATTTACGCGCGGATGAGATTATGCCGGGGCAGGCGGGGTTACCGTCCCTGCCCCGGCACTTGAGGCGCTTCTCTTAGTAGTCCATATCACCGCCCGGCATCGGCGGGGTCGCGGCTTTTTTCTTCTCCTCCGGCAACTCCGCTACGACCGCCTCGGTCGTCAACAGCAGGCTGGCGATTGAGGCGGCGTTCTGCAAAGCCGTGCGCGCCACCTTCGCCGGATCGATCACGCCCATCCTGACGAGGTCGCCGTACTCTTCGGTCGCCGCGTTGAAGCCATAGTTTTGGTTCTTCTCCGTACGCACGTTCTCGACCACAATCGAGCCTTCATACCCGGCGTTCTGCGCGATCTGCCGCAGTGGCTCCTCCAGCGCGCGCCGCACGATCGAGACGCCGATGTGCTCATCCTCATCCTCAAGCTTGATGTTGTTGAGTGCTTTCTGTGCCCGAATGAACGCGACACCGCCACCCGGCACAATGCCCTCTTCGACGGCCGCCCGCGTCGCGTGCATCGCGTCCTCGACCCGCGCCTTCTTCTCCTTGAGTTCCGTCTCGGTGGCTGCACCGACCTTGATCACCGCCACGCCGCCGACCAGCTTCGCCAGCCGCTCCTGCAGCTTCTCGCGGTCGTAGTCCGAGGTGGTCTCCTCGATCTGTGCGCGGATCTGGCGGACGCGGCCCTCAATATCCGCCTGCTTGCCGGCGCCCTCGATGATCGTCGTGTTGTCTTTATCCACGACCA
>CAYLJO010000210.1:0-10672 GCA_964383905.1 uncultured Blastocatellaceae bacterium | reverse complement strand
CGCTAAAGGACACAGCCCCAGCGAGGGGGCCGCAATTTCAGCCACGCAGACCTAGGGGAGAGTGTGGGTATGAGAACGAGAGCAATCAGAATCACGCTGGTGTTCGGGTTGCTCACCGCGTCGGCTGTCCTGTCCGCTCACACTCAACCTCGTCCGGCGGTTATTCGCCGGCGAAGAACCGCTCGGCAAGTCGATCAGCGTCGAAACCAATGCTTCGGGCCAGCCGCAGTTGCTTGACGCCGAGCTTCTGCATCCGTGAGCGTAGCGTATATCAGGTGTATTGTCTGGGTGGGCCATCTCGTAACGAAGCAGGCAGGTAAGGTAATTGTGTCCGCGGTAAGAATTCCCAAACCGGGTTTTGTGAGAGAACTGAAGCGCTTCTTCTTTTCATGGGCTTCGACCCGTCCGGATACCGGGAGACGAACAGCGACACGTCACACGCCAGCACCGGCGAAGGATTAAAGCCAAGGCTCAGGCGCATGGCCTGAGCGACGCCCTCGATGATCAGCCCCGTACCGGTCAGTAACGTCAGCGTCAGCGCGATCTCACCCGCCACCAGCACCCTCCGCAGCCTGCTTCGTGCCGGCCCCGCGGGCGCCGCCCAGCCCTCATTCTTGAGCGTTGAGACTACGCCCACCCTGGTAGCTTCGAACGCCGGCGCCAGGCCGAACAGCAGCGCCGTCAGCGCCGAGACGGCCAGCGTGAACATCAGGACTCGACCGTCGAGGCCGAACTCGACTGATCTCACCTCTTCGTTGAAACTGACGGATTAGGAGGAACTGACGGATTACCCGCCAGCGGCCGGCGCCCAGCGCCGTCCGAATGCCGATCTTCTTTGCTCGTGCCGCCCCCCGCCCCAGCAGCAGACCGGCGACATTGGCGCAGGCGATGAGCAGGACAAGCACGACCGCGCACATAAACATCATCAAAGCCGGCCGGAAATTGGAATCCAGAATCATGTATTCCTGGAGCGTCCAGGCGCTGGCGCCCCAACCCTTTTCCGTCTCCGGATAGCTCTGTTCGGCCCGCCGGGCGAGGGTTGCCATGTCCGCCCGCGCCTCGTCGAGGCTAACCCCCGGCTTCAGACGCGCAAATAAGTGGAGGAAGCGTGACTGGCGCGCCGCCGGACCGAATTGGTCGGCGCTAAAGCCAGCGGCGTCCATAACTGGGCCTGGAACGATATGAGCCGGAACGAGGCCGGCATCACCCCCACCACGTTGTAGCTTTCCCCGTCGAGATTCAGAGTCTTCCCCGTCAGCGTTGGGTCGGACCCGAAACGCCGCTGCCAGAACTCCTGACTAAGGACAACGACGTGCTCCCGGCCGGGACGGTCTTCTCTGGGTAAGAAGGTGCGCCCGAGAGCGGGGGCGACCCCTAGAACGGAGAAAAAGCTCGCACTGACCCTCATCGAGTTGACTCGCTCCGGCTCACCTTGACCGGTTAGGCTGCGAGTACCATAGGCGTCAGCCGCCGCAATGTCTTCAAAGACTCCGTTCTGCTGGCGCCAGTCAATGAAGTCCGGTACAGACACAGGGTTTCGGTCGCCCCCCCAGGCGATGGCTGCATTAGTAGACACAATCATCACCACGCGGTCCGGGTCGCTCTCTTTCGTCGGCCCCAGGCCGCCGAGCTTGATCAGCGCCTGCCGCCGCACCTCCCCTGCGGTCAGCCCGGCCCGGAGGTTATCTTCTATATGCATCTGGAGGTGGCTTTCCAGTTCCTCCGCCAACTCCCGGTCTCGCCTCTCCCGGCCGAACAACCCGGAGAGGCGCACGACGAGCGCGCGTAATTGTCGAATGCGCATCAGGACTCCTTTACGGGTGCGAAGAACCGCGCCAGGATGGCGGTGGTCTGCTCCCACTCGCCGGCCTCTTTGGCCAACTGCTTATAGCCGGCGCGGGTCAATCTGTAATACTTGGCCTTGCGGTTGTTGTCAGAAATGCCCCACTCGGACGAGACGTAGCCCTCCTGCTCCAGCTTGAGCAATGCCGGGTAGAGCGTGCCGTAGTTGATGGAGAGCAGGCCGCCGCTGGTCTGCTCGATCCGGCGGGCGATGCCGTAGCCGTGCAGCGGGCCCAAAGCTTCGAGTGTTTTAAGCACCCCGGCCCCCTCACCCGTCTGCGTCTCTCAGGAAAGATTCGACGGGGGCGGACTATAGCGGATGGCCACCGGGTGTCACCCGTTTTCTCCGTGCCCCTCTCTCGGGCCCTCTATCGCTGCAGCACAGCCGCGGTTAAAGCTACCGGGAAGGCGCCACAGTCCGATGTTTTCGGCGGATTTAGATGCGCCTGCCCTGCGTCCGATCTTAAACCCCCTATACGCCGCGCCCTTAATTTGCTATAGTCGCGCCTGCGGATTACCCCAAACATCCAACCGGGTGCCGGTTAGGCCGGTTCTTTAGCAGCTAAGCGGTGAGCTTACGACCTCGGATGTCTCCCCCTGAGCTAAACATTGCCGGCGTGAGGTGCGCCTTGCTAAAGGCTTCAGGCAGTGCCAGGTGGTAGTGTTTGCGCACGCACCCATGCTTCCGGTTCTTATTAATTGTGATACGACTCAAACTCGTACCTGCCGCAACCTTAATAGGCCGCCGGATGGAAGAGATGAAGCGGAGTCAATCAGCGACCGCATGAACAAATTTTGAACAGGGAGGGAAAAACAATGGCAACAGCGACGAAGAAACAGGAACAAGGGGAGAGGCAAGGGGGCGATCTGCCGGAACAATCCGCGCCCGACTTGACCCAGTTACCGCAGTCGAGCGGTGGGGCGCAGCGGCGTAAGGCGCCAAGCGCACGGTCGAGAAGTCGGCGAGGCAGAGATGAACAAAAGCCGGGCGGGTTGAAGAATTTCAGCGGCGGGCAGTTGGCACGCGGCCTCGGCTGGTTCAGCATCGGTCTCGGACTGGCAGAGGTGTTAGCGCCGCGCGGGGTGGCAAAAATCGCCGGCGTGCGTGGCAACACCGGTTTAATACGCTTGTTCGGGCTGCGCGAGATGGCGAGCGGCATCGGCATCTTCGCGCAGGGCAGAAGACCTACGGCGGCGGTCTGGTCACGGGTCGCCGGCGATGCGTTAGACCTCGCCGCGCTAGGCGCGGCTTTCGCTTCACCGAATTCGAGGAAAGGTCGGGTCGCGTTTGCCACAGCCAACGTGCTCGCCGTGACGGCCTTGGATGTGATCTGCGGCCGGCAGCTCAGCAGCAGTGACAGCGCCGCTGCCGGAGGTGCTAATCAAGTGAAGAAGAGTCTCATCATTAATCGTTCGCCTGAAGAACTCTACCAATTCTGGCACGACTTCGAGAACCTGCCGCGCTTCATGCTGCACCTCGAATCCGTCCGGGTGACGGGCGAGGGGCATTCACACTGGGTGGCGAAAGCCCCTGCGGGGACCACCGTCGAGTGGGACGCCGAGATCACGGAAGACCGCCCGGGCGAGCTGATCGCGTGGCGCTCGCTCGAGGGCGCGGACGTAGAAAACTCCGGCTCCGTGCACTTCAAGGGAGCGCCGGGCGGGCGCGGCACCATTGTCCGTGTCGAGATGGAGTACAACCCGCCGGGCGGCCGTATCGGCGGGTTGGTCGCCAAGCTTACCGGCGACGACCCGGGCCGGCAGGCGCAGGAAGCCCTACGCTGCTTTAAGCAGTTGATGGAGGCGGGCGAGGTCATCATCTCGGAGGGCACGGTTTACGACAATGGCCTTTTGACGCAGCGCCCGGCGCGGCCTCCAGCGGGCGAAGAACTCAGACAGCAGGGGCGGGCCGCCGGTCGCCGAGGCTGACGGGTATTGATTAATTTGGAAAGGGGGACGTGATGAGAGCAAATTGTTGGTACGGCAAGCAGGACGTGAGGGTCGAGCAGGTGCCCGACCCGAAAATCTTAAATAGGCGCGACGCCGTCGTACAGATCAGCTCGACGGCCATCTGCGGCTCTGATTTGCACCTCTATAACGGCTTCATGCCGACGATGGAGAAGGGCGACATCCTCGGCCACGAGTTCATGGGTGAGATTGTAGAGGTCGGCCCCGACGTGAAGAACCGCAAGGTCGGCGACCGCGTGGTCGTCGCCTTCCCGATCTCCTGCGGCAACTGCTTCTTCTGCCGGCAGGAGATGTACAGCCTATGCGAGAACTCCAACCCGAACGCGTGGATGGCCGAGAAGATGTTCGGTCACAGCCCTTCCGGCATCTTCGGCTACTCGCACCTGACGGGCGGGTTCGCGGGCGGACAGGCCGAGTACGCGCGCGTGCCCTTCGCCGATGTGGGCACGATCAAGGTCCCGGACAGTCTGGCGGACGAGCAGGTCTTGTTCCTCTCCGACATCTTCCCGACCGGCTACATGGGTGCGGAGATGTGCGGCATCAAACCCGGCGACACCATCGCGGTGTGGGGCTGCGGCCCCGTCGGGCAGTTCTCCATCCGCAGCGCCTTCATGCTCGGCGCGGAGCGCGTGATCGCCATTGACCGCTTCCTGGGGCGGCTGGCAATGGCCGAAGCGGGCGGCGCAGAGACGATCAACTACGAGGAGCGGAACACCCACGACGCGCTGACCGAGATGACCGGCGGGCGCGGGCCGGACGCGTGCATAGACGCTGTCGGCCTGGAGGCCCACGGCGGGCACGGGATAGTTTACGCTTACGACCGCGCGAAGCAGGCGCTGATGTCTGAGGCGGACCGCCCCATTGCCCTCCGCGAAGCGATCATGGCTTGTCGCAACGGCGGCACGGTCTCCGTGATCGGCGTTTACGGCGGCCTGATAGACAAGTTCCCGATGGGCTCTGTGATGAACCGCTCGCTCACCATCAGGACGGGTCAGTGCCACGTCCAGCGCTACTGGGGCCGGCTGCTTGAAAGGATCGAGAACGGGGACATTGATCCCAGCTTCGTCATCACGCACCGGATGCAGCTCGACGAAGCGCCGCAGGGCTTCGACATCTTCACCAACAAGGAGGACGACTGCATCAAGATCGTGCTGAAACCGTAGAGATTGACGCCCGGACCGCCCGGTGAACGGGCGAGCAGTCACGACTAATAAAACGGCCGCGCTTTGATGGATAACGGGCAGCGCAGACCTGGTATTCAGGGGCGGCGAATTTTATCTGCACGTCGCGGTCTCGACGGATGCGCCCGAAGTCTCCGCGCCACCGGGGAGTCTTGGCGTTGACCTGGGCGTCAAGCGCATCGCCGTCACATCGGATAATACTTTTCACACGGCGAAGCGCATCCGCCATAAAAAACGCCGCTTTCAACAAACCAGGTCTGGCCTCCAGGCCAACGGCTCTGAGCGCAGCCTTCGCGCGCTCCAGAAAGTCTCTGGACGCGAGGCCAGATTTATCAAGTACACGAACCACTGCATCAGCAAAGCCATTGTCGCGCGGGCTAAAGCCAGCAACCGGCGCATCGTCTTGGAAGATTTGAGGGAAATCGGCCAGCGCGCGCCGAAGTACATGTTCAAGCAGTTGCACGGTTGGTCTTACGCCGGCCTGCGGGCCAGGATCGAATACAAGGCGGAAGCTGCGGGCGTGGAGGTCGCTTTGGTTGACCCGCGTGACACCTCGATTGGCTGTCATTGTTGCCTGCATATGGGATCACGTCCGACCTAATCCGTTTTTACCTGCGCGCATTGCGGGATGAGTTTGAACTCGGATTTGAACGCTTCGCGCGGCATCGCCAGGAGATATGATCTTTTGGCGATAGGCCGCTACTTCTGCGAAGTAAATCAACCGGCCCGGAAGTCAGCGCGAGCTGTCGGCTTGCGACCGGCAAACCTCATGCCTTGAGGCTGAGGTAGTTAATATGATCAAACGGATCAAGATATGAGCGAAATCGCGAAGGACAGTCCGGTCATCATGTTGGTTGAAGATGCGGATGATATCCGCAGCATGGTGAGAACCCTTCTGGAGATGAAGGGCTATCTGGTGGTGGAAGCGGTTAACGGCCGGGAAGCCTTGGATGTTGCCATGCGTGAATTGCCCGACCTGGTGCTGATGGATATCGAGTTGCCGGAAGTCGATGGCATTAGCATCGCCTACTATCTACGGGCGGGCGAAGGGTTTCGCCGGATACCGATCATCGCTTTAACCGCTTTCGACGGCGAGGACTATCGGGCGGAAGCGTCGGAGGCGGGTTGTGACGGATACATTACCAAGCCCATCGATTTCGAGCGGCTGGAGGGTCTGATCGAACAATTGCTGCACCAAAGCGCTCAAAGGAGGGAGGTGGAGCATTAAATTTTATGGGACCGATGTCCATTCTCTTAATAGTGACTACAGGATTGGCCTCCCCATCTGCGACAGAGCCCGGCTGGGGCCCTACGGGCAACCTCAATACGGGTCGCTATGCACTCACAGCGACGTTGTTGCCCAACGGCAAGGTCTTGATCACCGGTGGTTATCAATCCAGCGCCACCGCTAGTCAAGCGAGCGCAGAGATCTGCACTGATAACAGAAATCCAGGAAAAATGCTAAAATATACCAGACCTGATATTCCGTAGCCGCAGGCATAGTTGAAGTGCTGTTGATGACCTTCCGACGCCTTAAATACTTCTCGCAATACAACCGACAGCCGAGATTAACCGGAAAATGAAGAAAGAAGATGGCTACCTGTTTGTCAACGACTGTACAGCACGTGCAGCAACCGGGGCGGCAAAAGAAGAGCCCGCCCGGATGCTGGACCGCATTACAGATGCTTTCGTCTCACTGGATACGGAATGGCGCTACATCTACGTCAACCGAAAGGCCGAGGGGATCCTTAATCGCCGCCCCGAGGATCTGATCGGTAAGAATATCTGGACGGTGTTCCCGGAAGCCGTTGGTCAACCCATCTATAACGTCTACCATAAGTCGCTGATTGAACAAGTCCCCCTCCAGGTAGAGGAATACTTCCCATGGTTGGAACGCTGGTTTGAGAGCCGCATTTACCCCTCAGAAGCAGGTCTCGACATCTTTTTCCATGACATCACGGAACGCAAAATGGCGGCGGAGGCGCGACGAGAGAACGAACAGCAATACGAACACCTGGTCCACTCAATTGATGGCATCGTCCGGGAGGAGAGCTTAAAGGCTTTCTTCACCGCAACGCCAGCGGGACTGGTTATTCTTGACGACCAGCTTCGCCACGTTCGTGTCAACGAAACACTGGCCCGGCTCAACGACCTGCCGGTGGCGGAGCACATCGGTCGGACGATACGTGAAGCGGTGCCCGGTGTGGCTCCGATAGTTGAGCCGATTCTTCTTAAGATTCTCAGGACGGGGGAGCCGGAACTGAACCTGGAGCTGACCGACGAGGTGCCAGGAACATCCGGCATTGTCAGACATTTGGCGGCTTCGTTCTTTCCACTAATTGATAGCTTTGGCAAGGTGACCGGTGTGGGCGGGTTGATAGTTGATGAGACCGAGCGCGTGCAGGCGATGGAACATTTACGAGCTGGTGAAGCGCGGATGCGCCTGATCGTTGAGCAAATACCGGCCGTCATCTGGACCACAGACCTTGACCTGCGTTTCACCTCGACAATGGGAGCCGGTCTGGCAAGGCTGCAAGTGCCATCCGCTGAAAAAGAGGTCGCCCAGAGCCTCTTCGAGTACTTCCAAACGGAGGATCCGGATTTCAAGCCAATCGCAGCTCATCATCGCGTCTTAAGGGGCGAGTCTGTGACTTATGATATGGAATGGATGGGCCGAGTATTTGAAACTCACGTCGAGCCTCTCTGCGATTCTAATAAAGAGATCATCGGATGTGTCGGCGTCGCCTTAGATGTTACGGGGCGTAAGCGTGCCGAGGAAGCAAGGCGCGAATCGGAAGTGCGTTTTCGCACAATCTTTGAGGAGGCGGGCATCGGGATCGCCCTCGTCGATCCGAGCGGGCGACTTGTGGAGGGCAACCCCGCGCTGTGCCAGATGCTCGGATACAGTTCCGATGAGTTGAAGCGCATGACGTTCAAGCAGTTCACGCACCCGGACGACGCGCAGGCAGACTGGAGCCTCTTCCAGGAGTTGGTCGCAGGAAAACGCGAAAGCTATCAGATGGAGAAGCGTTACTTTCGCAAGACCGGGGAACTCATCTGGGCCAGGCTCACCGTCTCTCTTGTTCGTGACCGGGAAGGGAATGCGCAGTACGGCATCGGCATGGCCATCGATATCACCGAGCGCAAGCGCGCCGACGAGTCACTGCGGAAAGCCGAAGAGCGCTTCCGCGCGCTCGTCGAAAACAGCGCGGACGGGATCGCACTGATCAACGCCCAAGGCGCCACCTTTTACGCCAGCCCGGCGATGAACCGCATCTTTGCCCTCGCCATGGAAGACGTCAATCAGACCCTCCGGCTCGACCTGGTTCACCCTGACGACCGGGGCAGGGTACTGGATCTCTGGAACGAGTTGCGCGCGACGCCTGGCAAATTGATGACTATTCAGTACCGCGTTCGCTACAAAGATCGCACCTGGCGCTGGCTGGATGCGACAGCCCATAACCTATTATCCAACCCCAGCGTGCAGGGGGTGGTCGTCAATTTCCGTAACATTACAGAGCGCAAACAGGCTGAAGATGAGCGGGCGCGATTGGTACAGGAGGTGATCAATATACAGGAGGCCGAGCGCCGCCGCATTGCCCAGGACCTGCATGACCAGTTGAAGGGCGACCTGGCCGCGCTCAATTGGGAAGTTGACTCGCTACGCCGGCGCATGATCGGCATCCCGGTTGACCACATGGGCGAAGAGTTATCCCCACCCCGGGAGTTGTCGGATTCTCTTGACTCCATCAGGGAATTGGAAGACCTCTGTAGCCAGCTCGTGCAGAAGGTGGATGATATTGTCTGGATGCTTCGTCCTCCTGAGCTGGAGGAGTCTTTCCCCACCGCATTGAAGGACTACCTGGACAGGTGGTCACATCGCTACAAAATCAGGGCAGAGTTTGCCTGCAGTGGCTGTGACGACGCGCTCCTCCGGCCGCAAATCGAACGTGAGCTTTATCGTATTATGCAGGAAGGACTAACAAATGTGCGCAGGCACGCGGAAGCCAGGTTTGTCACACTCAGGTTGGAATGCGATGAGAGACATGTTCATATCTCTTTGAAAGATGATGGTAAGGGGTTCGACGTTGAGGCCGTGAAGAACGATCCCGGCAAAGACCGGGGCCTGGGCTTAACCGGCATGAAAGAACGTGTGGCGTTATTAGGCGGCAGGATAATTTTCAAATCCGCCCCGGGTCAGGGCACGGAGGTGATCGTTGACGTCCCCTTACCCATGGAAAAAAAGGGGGCGGGTGGGCGGTGAATAAATTACGCATTTACCTGGCCGAAGACCATGCGCTCTTTCGCGAACTGGTGAGGGACAGGTTGAATAAGGAGCCTGACATGGAGGTTATCGGCGAGGCGGGCGACGGCGAAACCGCGCTCAGGGAAGCGATTGAACTTCAGCCCGACGTCGCGCTCCTTGACCTCTCGATGCCAAAATTGAGCGGTGTGCAGGTCGCGGAACAGTTGATTCGAGAGTGCCCGAGGATAACGATCCTGGCCCTGACGGCCCACAGGGAGAAGGCGTATTTCCGTCGGATGCTTCAGGTGAACGCGTCCGGTTATGTCCTCAAGGAGGCGAAACCTGATGAGTTACTTTATGCCATCCGTAGCGTCGCCAGTGGCGGTGTCTATCTTGATCCGCGGCTGGCGGGAGAAGTTTTGGAGAGTTATGCCCCCGCCCGCACGTCCGGGAGGGTGGTCACGTCCGCCAGAATCTTGCGAGGTGATCAACGGCAGAAGGAGTTAAGCCCGCAGGAAAAGAGAGTCCTTCTCGCTTTCGCGGTGGGTTTAACGGATAAGGAGATCGCCACCCAGCTCAACATCAGTCCCAAAACGGTGGATACCTACAAGAGCCGTTTCAAGGAGAAACTCGGTCTTCGGAGCCGCCGCGAGATACAGGAATACGCCGGTCTGGTGGAAAACAGGCGGGAGACCCCCTCTTCTTGACCCCACCCTCGAACCTACGACGTCTCTCTGGCGGTGAGATTCCCGCTCAAGGTACGGGAAAATCCTGACAAATTTTCTTTCCTTTCCTGACAGACAAATACACTCAACGGGCCAACAATTCAATGATTCCTCTGATACTGCCTGCTAAGTGAGTAAGCGGAGCGTATTGAGGAAGGGGCTCGGCAGTGTGAACCTCAGGCGGTGCGAAGGAGCGGTAAAGGAGGCGCAGCATCCTGTGGGAGGATGCGATGCCTGGTGGGGGCCATTATCGCTTGCTCCAAATGAGAGTCATGAAGCGGGCCACAAACAGGCACATCGTTCTGGGAGTCCTTATCTCAGAACGATGTGCTGGGCGGCGAGGGGAACGTGTCGGGGGCGAGGCGTTCCCTTATCGTCGAGAGGGATGAGGGTTACTCCTTCGGGTCCGTAGGCGTCCGCCCCGTCTCGTACACGATGCAGGCGGTTTGCGACACCGGATGCGGGATGGGCCTGGAGACTCAGGCACTCATCTTCGAACCCTTCCTCACGACCGAGGAGCAGGGGACTGTGCTGGGTTTGTCTACCGCCTGTGGAATTGTCAAGGCTCATCCGACCGTACGATTATCATTGCCATGAAAGCTAATGCTCTGAAGTGTAATCGAGGGAAATGCCTGGCGGCAGGTATCGATCATTACCTCTTCAAGCCAATGGAAACCGCAAAGTTACAGGAGGTGCTGGAACATTAGGAA
>CAYLJO010000209.1:0-10770 GCA_964383905.1 uncultured Blastocatellaceae bacterium | reverse complement strand
CCGGAGGAGGGGCCGGCAGGATCATGCTCAATGACTGGCTGCGGGAGGCGCAGGGCTGGGGAGGGTTACTGCTTTAGCGCTGACAGCATAGGCAAGAACTGAGGGTCGCGAGCAGACCCTTGCGGCAGGCGACCTAGTTCGCGTGGCGAAGCCGGTCGAGCCGATGGAGTTAGCAACCGCCGTGGCGAGCCTTGCCGGACGGACAGGGGGTGCTTAAACGGGAAAGGGTTGTACGCTGCCTATAGGAGAGCTTATAAGAGAGCGGGCGTGAAGCGGTGATCGCGTGCCCGGCAGAGGATTGCTCCATTTTCATCGAGGTGGCGCACTCATGCGGGTGACGTTGATTCACAACCCAGGGGCGGGCAACGAGCAGCCATCGGGTGATGATCTGTTGGCACTCGTGCGTAAGGCGGGGCACAAGGTCACCTACCAATCGTCGAAAGAGGGCGATTGGGACGGCGCGCTGGAGGATCCCGGCGACCTCGTCGCGGCGGCCGGAGGAGATGGCACGGTCGGCAAGGTCGCCAAGCGACTCGTCGGTCGGCGCGTGCCCATCGCCGTCCTCCCGCTGGGGACTGCCAATAACATCTCAAAGGCAGTTGGATTGACTGACCTGTCGCTCGAGCAGTTAATAGCTGGGTGGGCGGCGGCGCGCCGGGTGAGGTTCGATGTCGGCGTCATCACCCCCCCGTGGGAGTCTAACTACTTCATCGAGGGCATAGGCATGGGGTTGTTCGCCAGCACCATGTCCAGGCTTGACGCCACGGACAACATTGACCTTGACCACTTAGATGACACCGAAGAAAGGATCACGTCCGTCCTAGAGATGTTGAGGGGGCGGCTACAGAACTATGCGGCCAAGAAGTTGCAGGCCACGCTCGACGGGCAGGACGTGTCGGGCGAGTACGTTCTGCTGGAGGCGATGAACATCAGGTATATCGGGCCGAACCTCCAACTCGCACCCGCAGCAGATCCCGGCGATGGCCTTCTCGATGTCGTCCTCGTGAGCGAGGGTGAGCGGGAGAAATTGAGCGAGTATCTTGATAACTGTTTGAAAGGCAAACCCTGCTCGCCGAGACTGACCGTCCGCAGAGGGCAGCACTTACAAATCGAGTGGAATGAGTTTGATACTCACGTTGATGACGAAGTGTGGCCGAGCCGTGCGGGACTCATCGGCACACCGAACTTCATTGACGTGAAGGTTGAGCGCCATGCCCTTGAATTTCTACTGCCGGCGTGGGGACAGTAAAGACGGCAAAACTCATGGATATGATGTAATTCTCAATAATCACGACATCGTGCGCGTTTTATCGCACCTCTTCTAACCGGGCAAGCAGTCACGACATCCTGTGCGATTCCGTTTGAACTGCGGTAATAGATCATGGACAGTCTCCTTGATCCGAAAGATATGAGATTTGATCACTCGCCGAGTGGCCCCATCATCGGCCTTGTGCGACATCGTCAGGCTCTGTGTGGCCGTGTTGATCGTGGCCCGAACATATTCGCCAATCCACTTCGGCCCGACCAGCCAGCGCTCGTTGAGGAATTCGATGTAGCCGGTTGTATCGACCTTGCGCATGAAATGAAAGCGCCCGGCCGGAACCTTCAACCGCGCGGTCTGAAAGTCCGGGATCAGACAGCGCAACTCGGTCATCAGTTTTGGCGCACTGCTGCCAAACCGCATCCGACCAGAATGCTTGGCACCACAGCCCGTGAAACGTCTCGATCTGATGGTTGCGTTTTGCCTCGTAGATCGTCGTGAACAGAGCTTCCACCCCGCACCACAAGCACAACCGCACGACGCGACCGATGATCAGCCGATGCGTATGACCACCGCAGAACGATCCTTCGTTGTCGAACTGGTGCAGGCACGGCAAACCGAGCTTCCCCCAGGCTTTGAACAGATGCCGACAGGCGGCGGCGCTGGCCTTGTCGAGGTCTTGCGTCAGACACGCGGCATGGGTGAAGAACGGTAAGCGAAAAAATCTTGGTACGTTCGACCAGGCACTTCGATGACGCAGAGTTGGCTGAGGTGCGGCGGGAGCATCGACTCGGATTTCTGGTTCTCCCGGTAAAAGGTTCTGAGGCGCATTTGGTGAAGCAGGGTTGATTAATCTGACGTGAGGCTCGGGGTGTCGTGCGTACAATCTGTATCAACGAGGTTTAAAGCTTGTCTTGCAACGGCAAAATATTGTGCGGTAATATCATTGAGGGAAGCAGTCTCATCGTCGATGATGACGAGGCGGTGAGAAAACTCTTCGCCCTCTCTTTAAGCGAACGCTACCCGTGCTCGACGGCCGCCTCCGTCGATAAGGCTTTAGCCCATCTTAACCGAGAGCCTTACGCACTCGTCATCGCCGACATCAAGTGTGCGGAAAGTTGTTAACCGGTCTTTAGGCCTGACCTCGATGTGGTAGTAGTCACCCTCCCTGGTGGCTCCCGGGTTTTTCACGCTCCCGGCCCTCCGGCCGGGCTTCTGCGCGCCCTTCGGGCGAAATCTTCTGCCACGCCTCTTGTGCTTTCTTGATATTCTCCTTGGCAGACAGTTTTTGCTTTGCGGCTGCCATCCTCCTCACCCCTTAAGTTCCGACCGTCTGTCTCACCGTTAGATTCCCGACCGCCCTTATTTAATCGTCATCCGGGTGCACCTTGCTTTTCTACCTGGAGCCTTCATCCTGATCAACCAGCTCCCGACCCCCCTTGCCCGGCTATGCCTGTCCCCCACTTCCGCAGCCGCAACGCGAGCGTCAGCAGCAGCAGGCCGAAGAGGACGGCGTACGCCCCGATCAGCCAGACCACGGCCAGCGCCCCGGCGACCGGCATCAGCATCAACGCCAGCCCGAACAGGATTGAGAGGACGCCGCTCAAGACGAGCAGCCACTCGTTGCGGATGGCTTTGCGCAGGCGGAGGGCCGCCACGATCTCAAGGACGCCCGTGATGATCGCCCACGCCGCGATGAAGTAGAGCAAGACGAGCGCGGTCATCGCGGGCCAGAGGAAGGTCAGCAGGCCGACGATGACGTCGACGATCCCCTCCAGCAGCAGCACCCACCAGCGGGCATACCCCTTCGGAGCGTTCACGGCCGCGACGATGGCAAAGATGCCGTCCACCAGCACGTAGGCGCCGAACAGAAGCACCAGCACGGCCAGCGTCAGCCCCGGCCAGATGAAAGCCAGGAGGCCGAAGAGCAGGGCGAAAAGGCCACGTAAAGCAAGCGCCCACCAGTTACGCGCCAGCACAACTGCCATCTCATTCCCCTTTCGCAGCAGCAGCGGAGCGGGTGACGTGCATTAAGGGTGCACGTCACCCGCTCTACCCTCTACCTGCTACTTTTGACCGGCCGCCTTCCCCCGCGCCCGTGGCTGCTCTTCGCCCTCGACCCCTTCTCGAATCTCAAGCCGGCGACCGCGCTGCTCTACGGCCCGCTCGGGGGCCGGCATCGTGACCTCCAGCACGCCGTTGCGAAAAGTCGCGTTAGCGTTCTCGGCATTGACCCCCTCGGGTAGCGGGATCTGGCGGTAGAACCTGCCGTAAGAACGCTCCGTGCGGTAGTGGCCCTCCTCGTTCTCCTCGCGCTCGCTCTTACGCTCGCCCCGGATCACGAGCGCGTCATCCCTAATCTCAACGTTGACGTCGTCTTTGGTAAGCCCTGGCAGGTCGGCGCGCACGACGAGTTGATCTCCGCGCTCGAAGACCTCGACCTGCGGCGACCATATAGAGCTGCCCATCTCGCCGAGCCTGCCCAGCTCACCTCCGAACGAAGGTGCGAGAAAGCCGCGCCCGAAGCCGAAGTCCTCGAAGAGCCGATCCATCTTCTCAGAGAAGCGGCGCATAAAGGTGAAAGGACTTCCAGTCCGCAACGACGGCGCAGATTGCTCGCGGCGCGTGATGCCCGTCTGCTCTCCGCCGCCACGTTCAGTGGCCTTTTGTGTCGCTTGTGATGATTGCTGCCCGCCCCCTCTTTGGCGTTCGCCCTGCGCCCCGCGCTGCCCTTTTGCTTTCTGATTCTCTTTCGTCTTAGTCACGGTTTCTCTCCTTCCCATTAGTTTCGTTGTTACACATGAGTGTCCATCAGCCCGCCGCCGACGCCGAACTGCTCGGCTCCGATACCTCACGGACGACTTCGGCGGCGGCGCGTTTCGCGGCGTACTTGGTGATGTCCGCGGGCGCGACGATACCGCAGCAAGCGCTACCCGCATCTACCACAGGTAATCGCTCGCGCACCGGCCCGAAACGCGCCTTCACCCACCCTATAAACAGCTTGGCGAAGGACCTGCACCCTTGCCCGCTCCTGTAAGGAGGTGGCAAGGCCGGCTTCTAAAGATTGATCTTAGATAAGGGGAACTGTACAAATTGTACTCTTTGACTCAATACCTGTCCATGCATGGAGCGCGCCAAGTAAGCTTTGGCGGCCCGTGCAGCCACCTTCAGTACGATCCGCGGTTGTGGCTTGATCAGATCAAGCCGTTGGTTCAAGACTGCGAGCCGCAGAGTGACAACGCGGTCACACCCTTGCGCGGCACCGGCCTCACGAGTATATTCCTCGTCAACCGAGGCGGCCGATGAAGCCGGCTCCTCAGGCGGTTGGCTTCGGTGAGGACAGTGGCCACAGATGATAATAGGCGCCGCCCCCGAAAGCTTGCGCGACTATTCACTCCGCCCTCGAACCCACATGCTCATTTCATGTGACGCCCTCTCTTCCTTGAGCATCAGGGAGATCCTATGATCGCGCTACTCGTCATCTCGCTGCTGTACCTCCCACCCATGTGCATCCCGGCCTCTGTTGTTGATGGGCCCCAGACTTCGACCGACCTTCCGGCGCAGGGCTCAGACAGAACCGAGAAGGAACTCAAGCGGGAGCGGATACTCATGGTGGAGCAACAACTGCGGGCGCGCGGCATCAGCGACAGGCGCGTCCTGAAAGCCATGGGGAAGGTGCCCCGCCACCGGTTCGTTCCCGCCTCGCAAGCGGGTGCAGCCTACCTGCCCCGCCCCTTGCGGATCGGCTACGGCCAGACCATCACCCTCCCCTACATCGTCGCCTACATGACCGAGGCCGCCCGCGTCTCCTCGAAGGCCAAGGTGCTGGAGGTCGGGACCGGCTCCGGGTATCAAGCGGCCGTCCTCGGCGAATTGGCCAAGGAGGTTTACACCATCGAGATCATCCCGGAGTTGGCCGAAAGAGCCCGCCGGACTCTCCGCGGGTTGGGCTACAGTAACGTTTACGTGAAGGCGGGCAACGGGTACGAGGGGTGGGCCGAACACGCCCCGTACGACGCGATCATCGTGACGGCCGCACCGGATCGGGTGCCTCGATCGTTAATAGACCAGCTGGCGCCGAACGGGAGGATGGTGGTTCCGGTGGGGGGTGGGTACCGCCAGGAGCTGACGGTGATCAGGAGGACGCGGGACGGGTTGGTCGAGGAGAGCATGTTGCCGGTCCATTTCGTGCCGATGGTGGGTAAACCGCGACAATAACGCCTGACCCGTAGTAGCAGTAGCATTGGGCATGCGGGAATCAATTCCTTGATCGGCTTCGGCAACGCCGTAGTAGCCGTAGCAGTGCTCATAGGGTTCTACTTCAATGCCTTCCGGGTATTTCTGGAAGCTGGAGTCATGCGGCTTCTTATTGGCCGAGTGTTGTGGACGGTCAAAGAAATCAGCGACAACGCCCAATTGAAGGAAGTTGTGATAAAGGGGCTTGGTGAAGCGCAAGTGCGGGGACTTTCTGAGCCGATATCGAGTGTCACTGAAAACAGAACCCGTTCTTTTGAACCGATACATCGTGAGACAAAGACGCAATGAAAGTTGCGGTTTTGAAATTCCAGAACCTGTCGCGCCGGTCAGTTTCACCGTTAGCCGGCTTTGCCGGTAGTCCACGCAACAGCCGAGGGCACCTATGGCCAACACAAACCAGATTATTCCTACCTGGTCGCGCATCGAGGCGTGGCTGCTCAAGAACTGGCCAGATGCCCTCGACAAACTCCGCCCCGCCGCCCCCGAAGCGGAAATTCAGTCAACCGAGCGCCTCCTCGGGTTGAGCTTTCCCGAAGAGCTGAAGCAGTTCTATCGGCTCCACGACGGGAGCCACGACCTCGGCCTGTTCCCGAGTTCCGATGCCAGCGGATGGGACGAAATTGCATTCAGCCCATTACCCCTCGAAGAGGTCCGATCAGACTGGGCAAGTTGGAAACACCTGATCGATATTGGCGAGTTCGCCGGCCAGTCCGGCCAGCCGGCGGCCGGCATTCGCGCCGACTGGTGGAACTGTGGCTGGATTCCAATCGCCGGCAACGGGGGCGGGGATTTCCAGTGCATCGATATGGCGCCTGCCGAAGCGGGCAGGAGCGGTCAGGTCATCAGCGTGTGGCATGAGAGCGGGCGGCGAGAGCTGATCGCCCGGTCCTTGTCCGATTACCTCCATCAGCTTGCGGATGGCCTGGAGTCAGGGAAGTATCGCTACAAGGAGGGCTACGGCATCGTCGGACCCAGGCGGTAGGCCGGTTCGGCCGTGCCAGGGGCTAACAAGCCGCTTTAGCAGATTGGCCCGTGCGAGTGAAGTTGTTCGTGCCTCAGCACCCCTCCGGCGTGAGCCGCCTGCTGAGCTTTGTCGTTAGTCGCTTGCTCTCTGCGAGCATTGTACGGAGAATGTTGTTGGAGGTTGCACATGAAATATCGTGTTCTGATTGAACAGGATGAAGATGGATCCTTCTCGGCGATAGATTAGGTCTCAAAACTTCTTAGTTGAGAAACGGCGCAGGAAGAAAGAACAACAGCGCGAACAGATAATCCCACAGGCGCCGGCGACACGGCCTCGCGGTAGAGGCGGCCCTCGAGCATCCCGTCCTGGGCCTGCAAGCTAGAGTGGCGAAACAGATCACAGGTTTGCAGACATACGCAATCAATGTTCCCTGCGGCGATTTTCGTGGAACAATCATTTCGGTTGCTCACCGACAAATCAGTGGTAGTATCTGTTTTTCAACCATGGCTGAACATTCACAGGAGGATTTATGTCAACGACAAAAGTCGCAACAGCGCCGATGAAGGTCGCGCAGATTCCGGCGCCGGGAGCAGATTTCCAGATCGTCGAGCGTGAGATTCCTGACCCCGGTGTCGGACACGTGCGGATCAAGGTGCAGGCCTGTGGCGTCTGCCACAGCGACGTGCTTACGAAAGAAGGCTTGTCGCCCGGAATCCAGTATCCCCGCGTTCCGGGACACGAAGTCGTGGGCATCATTGACGAACTCGGGGCCGGTGTTTCCGAGTGGACAAAGGGTCAGCGCGTCGGTGTCGGCTGGCACGGCGGTCAGGACAACACGTGTCACGAGTGCCGGCGCGGAGATTTTCGCAATTGCCGGAATCTGAAAATTCCTGGCATCAGCTATGACGGCGGTTATCAGCAATACATGGTGGCTCCCGTGGAAGCGCTGGCGGCCATACCGGAGAGTCTAAGTGACGTCGAAGCCGCGCCGCTGCTCTGCGCTGGCATTACCACCTTCAACGCGTTGCGGCACAGCGGCGCGTCCCCCGGCGACCTCGTCGCGGTGCAGGGCATCGGCGGTCTTGGTCACCTCGGAATTCAATTCGCGAACAAGTTTGGTTATAGGGTCGCGGCGATCGGGCGAGGATCGGAAAACGCGGCGCTCGCAAAGAAACTGGGAGCGAGCGTGTACATCGACAGCAGAGCGACGAACGCGGCAGAGGCGTTGCAAGAGATGGGCGGCGCACAGGTCATTCTCGCGACGGCCCCAAGCGCGAAAGCGATGTCGGAGTTGATCGACGGACTGGGGCCGAACGGCAAACTCATGGTCGTGGGCGCGGATTTTGACCCCATCGAGGTCACGCCAATACAGCTCATCAGTGGCAGTCGAGCGATTCAAGGCTGGGCCTCGGGGACACCGGTTGACTCCGAGGACACGCTGCGCTTCGCTGAACTGAGCGGCGTGCGCCCCATGATTGAAACATACCCGCTCGAACGAGCGGCCGAGGCTTACGCGCGCATGATCAGCGGCGAGGCGCAGTTCCGCGTTGTTCTGACGATGTGAAGTTGGCCAACGACGCAATCCGCTCAATAACTGGCTAGCGGAGGTAAGACGATGCGAATTTGACGCCGGCCATTTCGCGTTGGACACGGTGGCGGATGAGATTGCTTCAGTGGCCCGAGGCTTTGTCGGTGCTGCAGGTTGAAGGTTGTCAATTTCAAGAAAGGCGGTTGACAGATGCGAGCTGACATTGTACCGGGGGCGTGTTTGCGGAGTAGAACGTAGTGCGCGGAAGCGGAGTGGTTTATGCAGTGGAATGAAAGATGGAGTGGAACATGAGCGCCCGGCGAAGCTTAAGCGAGACGCTCTGCCATTGACTGAGTAAGGTAGGAGCAAGGCGCGTTACTCCTTGAGCACGTTTCCCCACTCCCCCTTCCAAACCGGACATGCGCCTTCTCAACGCATCCGGCTTTCCATTCGCCGCTCGGCTTCAGTCTTTGCTTTATGGCACGTCAGACAAAGCACCCAGAGATTATCCGGGCGATTTGCTTCAACAGGGATTTTGAACCTTTTGACTGGTTTGATATGGTCAATCTGATATCTGCTTGGTATCACCGCTACACCGCAGATCTGACACACCATTCCATCTCTCGCCAAGATCAGCGGGCGGAGGTCTTCCGTCCCTGGTCTTTGCTCGTATCCTGTCCAGTACCTCTCATCAGGAAGTTCTTCTCTTTCGAGCCGACATTCCTGCATCAGATACGGGTTGGGTTTACAGACGCTTGGCATATATTTGCGCGTCTTGAACTCATTTGGCATGAGGAGACGATATTGACCGGTCGCTAAGGAGCTTCCGACATAGTATCGTTTCATCACTTCCGGCGATGAGCATTTGTACTTTCTGCCGATCCAGTGAACCAATTTCCAGAAGACGAAAGGACTCAGTTTGCTGAACTGTGTCGTTGCTCTTCCCGTATATTGGTAATATCGGCACCACCCGGAGATGACCCTGTTGAGTGCCAGGATTTTGGCATTCAGCGATTCCTGATGCGTGCCCGGGGCGGTGATCAAGTCGATCTTTGCCTTGAGCTTCGCAATGGCGTCCTGGGGAATCAAGAGGTTAGTCTTGAGTTCTCGACGTGCATTCAGTCTTCTCTGAATCCAGAATCCAAGGAACTTGAACCCGTCGTTGAGGTGCGTGACTCTGGTTTTCTCCTTTGAGAGTTTCAGCCGAAGCGTCTTGAGGAAATGATACAGTTCCTCTTTCATTGCTTCGGCTTGTGCTCGCGTGCCATTACAGAGGAGAACAAAATCGTCGCAGTAGCGGGAATAGATATAGTTGGCCATGCCATTACCTCTTCTCCTGCTCCTTGCATAAGGTGAGAGTTCTGTGTACCTCTTCATGTAGTTATCCAGTTGATGGAGATACACATTGGCAAATAGCGGACTAACTATCCCTCCTTGGGCGATGCCGGTCTTTGTGTCCTTGAATAGCTTGCCTTCCATCACACCGGCCCGCAGATACTTCCAGATCAAGCAAAGAAGCTTTTGATCTGCGATTCGCCGCCGGATGATTTTCATCAGTTTCCGGTGACAGATCGTGTCAAAGTACGAGGACAGATCGCCCTCGATCACCCAGTAGTAGGTGTTGTGCCCGAGGGTACTGGCCGCGACACGTTTGACGGCATCCATCGTGCAGCGGTTCGGACGGAAGCCATAGGAGTGTTGATCGAAGTCGGCCTCGTAAATGGGTTCCAGAATCATCCGGAGGGCTTCTTGTACAATCCGATCTCTGATGGAATGGATGCCCAATGGGCGCACCTTACCCTCAGTTTTCGGAATGTAGACCCGACGGACTGGTTGCGGTTCATACGACTGCGACTTCAACTCCCCGGCCAGCTGCTGGAGATTTCTCTCCAGTTTCTCATCGAAGAGTTTCATGTTGATGCCGTCACATCCGGCCGTCTTACTGCCGGCGTTCTGCGCGACACGATCATGAGCCAATCGCAGCCAATCCTGGTCATAAAGCAGGTGATACAGATCAAAGAACCGATGTTCCTTGTTCTGCATCGCCCATAGGCTGAGTTTCCGTTGCATTTCACCGACATTCATGGAGATTCCTCCCTGTTGGCATTCGGTTACCTTTGCGCTGGAAGTAGTGACGAACTGCGGCCCTTCACCATGTGGCTGGCTTTCCCAACCCCGGATTACTATGGCCGCTCCGACGCTGACAGAGGCCTTCGGTGGACTGCTCGCCTTGTCATCCCTCTATCAGCCTCCCAAGTTCATAAGGAGGGACTCTACGAAATAGTTTAGGTGGCGGTTACAGCCACACCCATCCCGCTCTTTGCGGTATTCCGGACGGGAGCAGGGTAGCCCAGGTTGACCTGCTCCAACTTACGCCGTTATCAGAGATCCCGGCTTGGGCAACTCTTAATGCCATCCCATATTGCTTCGGAGTTCGTCCGCTGCCCCGTAGACTCATGTGTGGTTGGCACATGAGTATGCAAGTTATTACGGGGCAGGGTCCACGTTTCCCGTAGGTGGAAACCCGCTTCGTTTTGTCTCACCATGCTACCTCTTAGCCAAGTACGACCTCTTGGCGGCTTGCATCGCGCCTCATCGCACCTTTTTGAACCAGCTCTTTCACGCCTGTCGAGTATCCAACAAGCGTTACGGTTCAAAGGCTCGTCCCTACCTGGAATAGGTAAACGGAATTACTGATTGTGTAAGATCAATCGTTCATTCATTCCCTCCTTATGCTTCTTGGCGCACGGGGATGTCGTG
>CAYLJO010000208.1:0-10783 GCA_964383905.1 uncultured Blastocatellaceae bacterium | reverse complement strand
GTATATTTATTCTTTTGTGAAGCGGTGCCGTCACTGGTGGCGTAGTCAACCGAGAGGGCCGTGGTGGTATCGCTGGTGCAGGTGACGGTGATGGGGGCGGCGCCATCGCCTTCGTTGACACTGTAGGTCGCGGCGCTAAACTGCAGGTTCGCTGAAGTTGTTGCTGCCTGCACGGTGATCGTGCCTCTCATGCCAGGGCAGTGCGGTAGACAAATGTATGGGTAGGTGCCGGGCGTATTGAAGGTATGGCTATAGGTCGCGCCGGCGTTAAAGAGGACAGGGGCACTGGCGCAGTTCGTGTCGTTGTTACTACAGAATTTATTGTCTACCTGGCAGTCGGTGCCGCTGGCGACGTCCCCGACCTGCGATGTGACGATCACGAAAGACACACAGGTGCAAGCTAACTTTGCTAAATAGTATAAGGTAGGCGATCGATTGGGGCGGGGTAGAAGTCTCTGGTGGTTAGAAGCCCATGAGACAAGTTACTTCGCCCCAGTCCTCTGCGATCTCCGTCAACAGGTGACAAAGGATACTCAATGCCTGGCCGATACTCCGTGCCGCCCACCTGCGCCACTGCGGCTTCCGCTGCACCGTCCTCTTTCCGATTAACTCTCATCCCCCGGTCTCCATGGTTAATCCGCCGGACTGATGAATCGTGTGACGATCCCGACAAGGCGAGAATACCACCGACGAATACCAGGTAGAGCAAGCCGAATAACGCAAGTTTGCCCGCGGTGAGCAAGCCTCTTTTCAGCAACACCCACATCAGGGTGATTGAGAGAAATGTCACTACGGCCGACACGATCAGCGGCTTGTCCAGCACCCACGGGGTGAACATGATGCCGAACGCGCTCGGCACGGTCGCCTGAATCATCATCGCCCCGCTGATGTTGCCCAAGGCGAGCGTCGTCTTGCCCTGCCGCATCCAGATGACGGCGTTGAGTGTTTCGGGTAGCTCCGTCGCGACTGGGCTCAGCAGCAGCGCCGTCAGTTGCGGGGACATGCCGAGCGCCGGGCTGATCGCTTCGAGTTGATGCACGAATATTTCGGAACTGATAAATATGACGACGAGAGCCGACGCGGTCTGAAAGATGGCCCAGGCGGCTGAGGGCGATTTAACAGTGGGGCGGAATTTCAAAGGTTCGGGATCGCCTTCTTCATCGCGATCCGTCCCGCCCCCTCCGGTCATTTCCCGCCAGGTGTAGAGCGCATAGGCCGCGAGGAACAGCACGCCCAGCCAGGGCTTGTAGGCGAAGGTGACCAACCCGAGCGCCACCTTCCCCGCAAATATGCTCAGGAACCATGCCTGATCGGTGGCCAGCCGCCGCTGCTCGTGCGCGCTGAGGAGTGCTTGGGAAGCACGGCGCCGGAAGGCGAGAAACGACACACCGGCCACCGCATAGGCGATCGTTGATAAGATGAGCGGGCCGCCGAGCGCCGCGCCAACCCCGATCTGCTTTTGTGCGGCGGTGTTACCCGGCGTCACTACCGCAACAAAGGTCACTACGCTTTCCGGCAAGGCCGTACCGAATGCGGCCAGCACGGTACCGACCGAACTCCTGGCGACGCCGAGACGGAGTCCGACCCACTCGACGCCGTTAACAAAGTATTCACAGGAAACGTAGATGAGAGTCGCGCAAATGATCAGCGCCAGCAGGGTGAAGATCATCTGCCACCTCCGGAGAGTAGGCCCGTGCAGACCGGTGAGCGGGTCGTCCGACAGGGGTAAACGCGAAATGAGCGCGCCACGACCTGCGTCCCATCGCACATCTCGACTACGCAGATTATGGATAGTCCTATCCTGAAAGCGGTTATCGATGTTTGCTCCAAAAGCAAAAGAGCCAGGCGCTTCGTCGCTTACCGCGATGGTCCCGGTAGTGACGAAGGTCTGGCTCTCAGAAACTTTGGAAGTTCTGCCCGCGGATCGGATGCCCGAAGGCACCAGTATGTCGGATTCCGCGGGGCCGCCTGGTCGAGTGTGCGGCTAAGCTACTCCCCTTCCGTACAGATTATGTTTTGCCAGAAATGTTCTAATATGTCAACCGCTTATTCACAGGATGGCACCCGGCAGACTTGCTGATTTCGACGATGATCGCGCTCTACATCTTCTGGTCGACTTTCGGCGCGGCGCATGAGACGCACGCGCGTGATGGCTGCCGAGTACCGTGACCGCTTCCATCATTAATCGGGCCTCGCTTTTTCTTTCAGGCGGAGAGTGGGGCGTAAGTTGCGTGTGGCAGGAGGCGTGGGTTAAGCCTCCTGCCACACGCGCGCGCCGGCTGGCAGCGACCGAACAGGTCTTGCTCCCTTAACATGACGGTGGAACTTGCCCCACCTGATCTACTTCTGTGTTATAGCCCGTTGTTTCTTCGGAAATAACGTCGATTGACTACAGGCTACTAACGCCTTGTCTTGAAATGAGGCAGGGGGAATAAGGGGAAAATGGACAAGTGAAGGCAATAGTGCTATATATAGGTGTACCTGCCCCTTCCTCTCGATTCTTAACTTGGTCGGATTTTGCTTTGAGGCTCCCCCCATGACGGCCACGAGAAGGCGTATTCTCTGTGTCGATAAACACCAGGATACGTGTTCGATGCTCATCGCTCTTTTCAGACGTGCTAACTACCAGGTCACGACGACGAACACCTTTAATGACGCGCTCGCCCTCGCCCGCCGTGAACACTTTGACCTATACATCCTGGATTACTGGTACGTAGACGGAAACGGGCTCGATCTGTGCCGCAGGCTCTGCGAGTTAACACCTCAGACGCCGGTCATTTTCCATTCCGGCGCAGTATACGAATCTGACAGGCAGGCCGGGCTATCGGCTGGCGCGCAGGCATACATCACAAAGCCCGATCTTGAAGGTTTGACTAAAACCATCAGCAACCTGCTGAGTGACGATCAGGAAGTCTGATCTTAATTCAAGCTAAATCTATAGCGGCACCGTTAGCCCCAGTGCTGTCTCCAACCCACCGGCCCTCGGATTCGCCTTTTCTCTCTTTTCATTACCATCCCAGATAACGAGGAGTGCGGAAGTATTGGGTCGCCTGGCGGCACGATGCCATCAGGAGCTAAATTCTTTCTCCCCGTCCGGGCAGAAGCAGAAAAAGTGTCCCAATCTGGTTTGGTTTGATTTAGTGATTACGGGTAGTAAACATTATACTGTAGTGCCGAAACGCGATGGACGCTCGACAGCAGGCGCTACGGAAGCCTTATATCGATAGCAGGGCGCGAAAAAGTTTTACCTTCTTCGCGCTCAGCCTGGTCCTGTTCTTTAGCGCCGCGTCCGTGCCTGCGGATTCGACCCCCTCCACTTATACCAACCCGGTAACGTGGCCGGCGATAGCGGACCCCGGAGTGATCTACTACCGGGGCGAGTATTACTTGTATCCCACGGCCGGGCGTAACCCCATCGGTGTGGCCCACTCGACTGATCTCGCCAACTGGACCTGGCTTGGCGACGTCCTGCCACACGGCACGAACGGGAACTGGGACGCGCTTGATATCTGGGCTCCGAGCCCCGTCTATGACAATGGAAAATTCTACTTATACTACACGGCTACCGCGGACGGGACAGATGCGACGCGGCGCGTCGGCTACGCGATAGGAATGGGCCCGGCGGGGCCGTTCACGAGCGGCGGCCCGCTGCTCCCCCCATTCACCATCGATCCCGACGTCTTCCGCGACCCGGTGAGCGGCCGCTTTTATCTCTACTACAACGGCCCGACGCGGCAAAACAACGTGCAGGAATTGGCCGGCTTCAGCCGGCTCGACGGCGCCCCTCAGATCGTCACGCAAGCCACCGAAGGGTGGGAACAGATCTGGAACGAAGCGCCGTGGACCATCACGCATCATGGAAGCTACTACAACTTCTATAGCGCCGCCTGTTTTTGCGGGCCGAACTACAGCGTGAGCTATGCGTTCTCCGGCGCGCCCAAGGGGGCAGCGTGGACGAAAGCGGCAGAGAATCCGATCCTCAGGTCCACAAACGCCGTCGAGAGCCCGGGGAGTGTTTCGGTCGTCAAAGGCCCGGGGCAATTCGAAGACTGGATGATCTACCACGCGCGTGTGCCGGGTGCTCCGGTCGATGCGCGCTCGGCACGCATCGACCGGCTCTACTGGAACGCCGACAGGCCATTCCTTATGCCCGCGAGCGCGCAGGAGTCCGCGCTTCCTGATCCCGGCACCTTCCGCGATCTTTTCAACCGCCCCGACGGCAGCGGGCTCGGCGATGGCTGGTTACTCGACGCGGCCGATGGCTGGTCCATCAGCGAGACGACGGCCAGCCAGCGGTCTGTGACCGGTCCGCCGCGTTTCGCGGTGCCCCGCACGGCCGCCGCCAGCGATTACGTTTACGACGTTTTCCTGCGATTGACTTCCGACGGCGCCGGGTCTCGCGTCGGAGTAGCAGCGTGGTACGCGGGAACGAATGATATCGTCTTCGCCTGGCTTGACCGCGACACCAACGCGCTCATCACGACCGGCGTTGTCGGCGGAGAGACGCTCATACCGCAATCCGCCTCTCTTCCGGGTGGGACAGACCTCAAGGTCTATCATGAGATGAGGGTAACAAAAAATGGGCCCCTCTTCAGCTTCAGTTTTGACGGTCTCAATTTGGCCGGCCGGATGATTCCCGCCGGGCCCGGGGTGCCGGGACTGGCGACGCAGAATGCGAGCAGTCAATTCGACGGCGCAGTTTATTCGGTAGCGTCTGAAGACGATTTCACTCAGCCCCTGACCACGTGGGGTGATGCGCCTGACCAGTGGGAGTCGGGCGGTTGGAATGTGGCGGACGGCGTCCTTCATCAAACGGAGACCGGGGCGGGCCTGAAGCAGGTTTTTAAGGGCACCCCGACTAATAACTACGAAATGAGCGTCGATGCGCGCCTGGTGCGGAGCGGCTCAAGCGGCCGTTCACGCTACGGTCTCATCGCAGCCTATCATGATGCCGGCGATCAGGTGCGCGCGCTACTGGACCCGGCCGGGCCGCAACTCGTTATCGAAGCCCTGATCGACGGCCTGCCCCAGGCGGTTGATAATATTGCCCTTCCGAACGGGTTTGACCCACAATCGTTTCACAACCTACGGGCGACGAAAGACGGCGGGCGCTTCGAGTTTTATCTGGACAACCGGCCCATAGCCTCGCGCTATTTTGAGATCGGCTTTGCCCGCGTGGGCCTTCTCACCGACGATGTGGCAGCGGATTTCGACAACGCTTTGATCAAGTGGATCAACATTCCGCAGAATCTAATTTTAAATCCATCGTTCGAGAGCGCCCAGGCCGGCGCGACCAACCCGTGGCAGGTAACAGGCCGTTCCTCCGCCCACGCTGACGGAGCACACTATTGGAATGCCGGCGGGAGGGTGGATGGCGGCACGCTCGTCCAGCATCTGAGCGGGCTCGAGCCGGCGACAGCTTACACGCTGACGGCGTGGCTGAGCGCCCCCCCGGGAGGCCGCGCGACCGTTGCAGTACAAAGTTCGGGCGCGACCACCGCGCAGGCGGCGAGCACGAATACGGCTTGGACGCAGGTCACCGTGCCCTTTCGCACTGCCGATACGGGCGGCAGCGCCGACGTCGTTTTCAGTGGGACGGCGAGCGGGGCGGCCATTGACGATCTTTTTTTGCGTAAGGATTCGTCACTCACGGTTTCTCCGGTTACGGGCACACTGCAATTCAGTAGCTCGAGCTACAATGTTGGCGAGGGCGATGGCGGCGCCACGATTACGGTGACCCGGACGGGTGATACCTCAACCGCGGCGACTGTTGACTACTCGACCGGAGACGGCACCGCCGATCAGAGGACCAAATACATCACCGCTTCAGGTACTCTAAACTTTGCGCCGGGCGAGACAAGTCAGACCTTTACGGTGCTCGTCATAGACGAAGGCTTTGTCGAGGGTAATAGGACGGTGAACCTGACCCTTAGTAATCCGGCGGGGATCAACCTGGGCGCTCCGGTTTCCGCCCTACTGACCATTGTTGACAATGACACAACGCCGCCGGCAACCAACCCACTGGACGAGGTGCGATTCTTTGTCCGCCAGCACTACCTGGACTTCCTCGACCGCCTACCGGATCAAGAGGGCTTCGATTACTGGACGGGCCAGCTCACGCTGTGCGGTACTGACCCGTCCTGCATCCGCTCCCGACGGGTCGGCGTCAGCGCCGCCTTCTTCACCGCGCTGGAGTTCCAGCAAACGGGCTCGGTCGTCTACCGCCTCTACAAAGCGGCTTACGGCACGGGACCCACTTACGCACAGTTTATGGCCGACCGCAGCCGGCTGATCGGCGGCCCTCAGTTGCGGCAGAGCACTCTGGATTTCGCGGACAGGTTTGCCCGGCGAGCCGCGGTCAGGCAGCTCTACCCCGACTCCATGACACCGGCGGAGTTTGTGGGCAGGCTGTTTGATACGGCAGGACTTGTGCCCTATACCGCAGAACGGCAGCAGGAGACCCAGGCATTAACCGGAGGTGTTAAGACGCGTGCGCAAGTACTGCTGGACGTGATCGAGACGGGCGCTTTCAAAGACCGGGAGTTTAACCCGGCATTCGTCCTGATGCAGTATTATGGTTATCTTAGGCGTGATCCGGACACGGAAGGGTATAACTTCTGGCTGGATGTATTGAATAACCGGGTGCCGGGCAACTTTCGCGGGATGGTGTGCGCGTTTATCACATCACAGGAGTACCAGTTGAGGTTCAGCCCAACGACGAAGTATACAAATGCCGATTGCGGACCTTAGATCAACGGTCAGTCCGATGGGTTTCCGGTAGGGCCCCGATTAAGTCACGATAGTCCCGATAAAGAGGAGCGTCGTTCGATGTTGAATCGTAGAGGTTTCTTAAAACGTGGCGCGCTTGCCGGCGCCGGAATGGCCATTGTGACCCCCGTCTTAAGGCAGGAAGATGGATCCGTCGCCGCTTCTCCTACTACGACGGTCAGCCCGTTCGAGATGGAAGAAGCGACGATCGCCGCATTGCAGCAGGGGATGAAATCGGGAAAGCTCACCGCGCGGTCAATCGCCGAAAAGTACCTGGGGCGGATCAGGGAGATCGACAAGCAGGGACCGTCAATCAACTCCATCCTGGAGATCAATCCTGATGCCCTGTCTATAGCCGACGAACTCGACCGCGAGCGCACGGCGAAGGGTGCGCGCGGGCCACTGCACGGCATCCCCGTCCTGATCAAGGACAATATTGATACCGCCGACCGGATGACTACCACCGCCGGTTCACTTGCGCTGGCGGGATCGGTCCCCGTCCGCGACTCTTCTGTCGCGCAGAGGCTCCGCCGGGCCGGGGCGGTCATATTGGGCAAGACAAATCTGAGCGAATGGGCCAACTTCCGGTCGAGCCACGCCTCCAGCGGGTGGAGCGGCCGTGGGGGGCAGACCCGCAACCCTTATGCTCTGGATCGCAACCCCTGCGGCTCTAGCTCCGGCTCAGGCGTAGCCGTCGCCGCGAACCTCTGTGCCGTGGCCGTCGGCACTGAGACGGATGGGTCAATCGTTTGCCCGTCATCGGCCAACTCCATTGTCGGGATCAAGCCCAGCCTGGGCCTCGTCAGCCGGTCAGGGGTTATCCCGATCGCTCACAGCCAGGACACGGCCGGTCCGATGGCCCGGACGGTAGCGGACGCGGCCATTCTGCTCGGCGCACTGACGGGCTTTGATCCACGAGACGCTGTGACGAAAGAAAGTCAGGGAAAGTCATTCGCCGACTACACACGATTTCTTGACCCGAGGGCCTTAGGCGGTGCACGGATCGGCGTCGCCCGCAAGTTTTTTGGCTTCAGCGAAACGGTCGACAAGCTCATCAACGAATCGATAGAAGAGATGAAGCGCCTCGGCGCGGTAATCATCGACCCGGCGGATATTGCCACCGCCGGAAAGTTTGATGACACGGAGTTGGAGGTGCTCTTGTACGAGTTCAAGGCCGACCTCAATACGTATCTCGCCGGGCTCGGGCCCAGGGCACCCGTTCATTCTCTCAAGCAGATCATCGAGTTCAACGACCGGAACTCGGAAAGAGAGATGCCTTACTTCGGCCAGGATCTCTTTCTTAAAGCGGAGGCGAAGGGCCCGCTCACGAGCAAAGATTATCAGAGCGCTCTCGAGAAGAACCATCAGCTTTCGCGGGCCGAAGGAATCGATGCGGTGATTCTGCAGAACCGGCTGGATGCGATCATCGCGCCGACCGGGGGCCCGCCCTGGCCGACCGACCTGATCACCGGAGATCACTCGACGGGAGGCAGTACGACGACCGCTCCGGCGGTGGCCGGGTACCCGCACATCACCGTTCCGGCGGGCTATATTTACGGACTCCCTGTGGGCATCTCTTTTTTCGGGAGGGCTTACAGCGAGCGGACGCTCATTAAACTGGCCTATGCCTTTGAGCAGGCGACCAAATTCCGCCGCCCGCCGGGGTTTCTCCCAAGCGCCTCTCTCCGTGTATGAAATGGGCGAAAAGTATGCGGAAGGTTGCGGAATTCACAATTGCCATCTATAGCAGTTCTCAGATGAGTGGGACCGAGATGCAAACAAAAAATTGAACCGCAGAGAACCCGAGAGGACGTAGAAGAAAAACAGGGAAACAAAGAACAAATGAATATTCCTGGACGAACCCTGGCCCTTCTGCTCCTTTCTATCCTCCCGGTAATGGATGTTATGGCGGTGCAGGATCAAGCCCCGAAGATTGATGCTTTGTTCCGGGAATATGACCGGCCGGGCGCGCCCGGGGCCAGTGTGATGGTGATCAAGGGGGGGAGAGTTCTATATAAAAAGGCTTACGGTCTCGCGAATCTCGAAGAGAGAATTCCGACCGCCACAAACACAAACTACCGTCTGGCCTCCCTGACAAAACAGTTCACCGCGATGGCGATCATGATCCTTGCCGAGCGGAAGAAGTTGTCATATGGCGATCGATTAACAGATTTCTTCCCGGACTTTCCGTCATACGGTCAGCGGATCACCCTCCGGCATTTGCTCAATCACACTTCAGGGTTGATCGCGTACGAAGACCTTATTCCTGCCGGCACCACCCTACCGCTCAAGGACCGGGACGTGCTCAAGCTGCTGAAACGGCAAGACCACACGTATTTCCCGCCCGGCTCAAAGTTCCGCTATAGCAATTCCGGGTATGCGCTTCTCGCGCTGATCGTGGAGGCCGCTTCCGGCACGTCGTTCGCCGAATTCCTTAAAAGGAATATCTTTGACCCGCTGCAAATGACCGGCACTGTGGCATACGAAAAAGGCATCTCTACCGTCCCCAACCAGGCCTACGGATACTCGCGGCGGGGCAATTCCTTTGAAAGGACTGACCAAAGCCTCACCAGCTCGGTTCTAGGTGATGGCGGTATCTACTCATCCGTGGAGGACCTCTATAAGTGGGACCAAGCGCTTGACGCGGCGCGACTGGTGAGCACTGTGACGCTCAAAGAGGCCTTCACCCCGGGAATAGTCACTGATGACGAGAACATCGGCTATGGGTTCGGTTGGTTCATTGGTAAGTACGGCGGCCGGAAAACGGTCTGGCATTATGGAGAGACCATCGGGTTCAGCACGGCCATTGAACGGATTCCGGAACAACGACTGACAATCATCGTTCTGGTCAACCGGAGTAATTCTAGACCGACCGAGATTGCCCGCCGGATCATGGATATGTATCTGGATCGAGGGAAGGACTGATCAGCATCTGGAAGACAAAAGCGGGTATGAGATTCAATTTCCGGCCGCGCGTGGCAATCATTCATATTCTCCTGCTGTTTGCGCTGATACCAATCTCACGAGGCACTCAACGCGCCGTCGTTGAGATCTCCACTCCGGAAGAGATTAAGGCCGATATTGAATCGGTCCCCTGTAAGAATGAGGAACGTTTGAGCGCCGCCAGGGCTTTGTTTGAAACGATGGGCGCTTCCCCGGCAGAGATCTCGATTGACAAGTATAGAACGGTCGAGAACCTGGTGATCCAAAAGCCGGGGAAATCTCCGGAAAGGATTGTTATCGGGGCGCACTACGACAAAGTTTCGGAGGGTTGCGGCGCAATAGATAACTGGACCGGCATTGTTACCCTGGCGCACCTGTATCGAACGCTCAAGGATATCCCGCTCAATAAGACTGTGATGTTTGTCGCCTTCGGTAAAGAGGAGAGGGGGCTGATCGGCTCCCGCGCGATGGTGAATGCGATCAATAAAGATCAGGTGGCGCAGTACTGCGCCATGATTAATATTGACAGTCTCGGTTTGGCCGGGCCGCAGGTGGCAGACAACATGTCAAGCAGGAAGCTCGAATCAATGGCCGCCGATCTGGCTAAAGAGATGAAAATACCATTCGGCCACGCCAGTATCGCGGGCGCCGACGCCGACTCGACCCCCTTTGTCGAGAAAAAGATTCCGGCATTAACGATTCATGGTCTGACGAATCAATGGGCATCAATCCTTCACAGCCGCAATGATCAATCGTCCAGGATCAACCCGGCGAATGTTTATCTCGGTTACAGGTTAGCTTTGGCTTTAGCAAGGCGTCTCGATCAGTCTTCATGCGCCGCATACAAATAAAGATGCCGGAGAATGGCATCGGCGCAGGCAATTCCTATAGCATGTTCAGAAAAGTGAAAGAGGGCGATATGAACCACAGGGGGCCAGAGAGGAGCACAGGGGAGTGGCGTCTAATCAGTATTCTCCTATCGGCAGTGCTTTCGCTGCCGATAGCCTCTTGTGCCCCCACGGCGGGAGGGTCAGACTACTTTGGCCGGACGAAGCCCCCGGAAGGTCAGGTC
>CAYLJO010000207.1:7630-10960 GCA_964383905.1 uncultured Blastocatellaceae bacterium | reverse complement strand
CTTCGCCATGCATAATAGTTTACATGGCAAGCTCAGGTTTTGTTAGACGCTCTAAGTATATCAAAGGAATATCCAAAGGTCGCGTCATCAAGACCCATTAAATCATGCCCTTTTGACTCTTCCCCGACGCCATAACGTCACGTTCAGGTAGATGCCGGTGAGCGCCGAGGCACAGGCGAGCGCCGACATCATAACCAGTAAGAAGACTTGGCCGTCGCCGGCAAAGAAGTAGAAATGGGCCTGGCGAAAGTAGCGCGTCAGAAGGCCGGACGGAGGAGTTTTGCTCACCGCTCCCGTCTCCGCATCGATGAGGAGTGAATCCGCACCCATCCCGCCAACAGCCTGATAAACCGGACGCCCGTCACGCATCAGCAGCGTCAGCGCGGTGGTCGGCAATGGCCTGCCGGCAAACTCATTCGCGCGTTGGAGAGCCTGCGGCGGCGACAGTCGCACGCGCGCCGCCTCGATATTTCCCACCTTCCCGCCCTCGACCGCGTGCGGCCATGCGTATAACAGTCCGCTCGAGGCCCATGCGAGCACCGGCACGGCGACGATCATTCCCAGCCAGGTGTGAAGGCGATAGATCAGCGGTCGCATATATAAAGCGGGGGCGGCTGCTAAAGCACGGCTTGGATCTGCCTTTAACCGCCCCCTTCCCCACTATTTTGTTTCGTCAAGGAGTTTCTCAATCATTGACGCGAGCGTCTTGGCCTCGTCCTCCCCCGCGCCGACGGTGATGTAGCGCACAACACCGCGACGGTCTATCAGAAATGAGGTCGGAATCGACGACACGTCGTATTGCAAATCGTTGGCGCCGGAATCGGCGACGGCGAAGCCGTATGGTAAGCGATACCTCTTCTTGAACTGCCGTAAGTAATTCAACGCTTCCTTGTCCGTCATCTCACGCCCTTCGGCTTCAGAAGCGTCGGCGAAATGCGTCAGACCCAGAATGACAAGTCCCTTGTCTCGGTATTTCTCGTGCCAGTTCTTCAGCACCGGAAAGGTCATCTGACACGGGCCGCACCACGGCGCCCAGAAGTCCAGCAGCACGACGCGGCCCCGCAGTTCCGACAGCTTGACGGGCTTTTGGTCCACCCAATCTGCAACCGTGAGCTCCGGCGCCGTAACGGTATTGCGCGTTGCGGCATCGTCAACCGTTTTCACCGGATCAACCGATCGGCCCAGACTGGCGAGGCGGCGTACAGCTAGCCTGTAGACCGCGCCGGATGGCAGGGCGAGGGCCATCCTGCGAAGCTCTTCAAGCGCCGCCGCCGCCCTGTCCGGTCTGTTCATCGCGAGGTTGATGTCGGCAAGCAAGTTGGCCGTCGCATTGAGCATGTCTTTGCGCGCGCTTTGTTCAGCCGGTGTCTCGGGTCGCAAGAGTTTCGCCGCATTGAAAGCCTCCCGCGCGTGCGCCTCCGACCGCGGTAACTGTTTGGCCTTGCGGTAAGCGACGGCGACTTCCATCTCAAGCTCCGCCCGCCGGTCCGCTCTCTGCGGCCGGTTTTTCGCATATTCGGCAAGCGCTTTTCCCGACTCCTCCAGCAGCCCTTTACGCGCGGCGATGGCGACCACGCCCAGGCGAGCAGTTTGCGCATGGTCGCCTGCAGGATTTGATCCCTCGGAGAGAAAAGTCCGCAGAGCTTTCAGGGCTTCGTCATCATTGTTGGCAAGCCTGTAGAGCAGGCCCAGATAGTAAAGATCATCGCCGGTCAATTGGGAGCGCGTGGCGATCAACTCGGCGCTGTGTGCGGCCGTCTGTCGCTGCTCTTGGAGGATTTTCTCGGCCAGCTTTGGGTCATAAGGCACATGCTTGCGGTTAAACTCATCGAACCTTTTTCTCACGTAGTCTCTGGCCTCTTCATAAAGCGTTGCCGGCGTACGCGCCTCTCTTGACTCCGGGGTCGGAACGGGCGGCGTGGCGTCCGGTTGCGCCTGCGCGAAATTCTGCACGGGCTTGAGCATTGCCCCATGAAAAAGCGACGCAAGAATAATGGCGACGAAAAGCCTCATCCTATTTTCTGATGTGGATCAAGCAATACCGGCATAATGAAAGCGCCCCGGACTAAAAGCAGCGAGCAAAGGTGAGATGACGCCGTTTGTAATCGCCTCGGCGATCAGTTCACCTGTGATCGGGGCAAGCAAGATTCCGTTGCGATAATGTCCGGTCGCATAATAAAGACCTCGCACCTCCGCGCACGCGCCTAGCACAGGAAACTCGTCCTCTGCGCGCGGCCTGAGTCCGGCCCACGCATCCAATAGCGTGAGATGCCTGATTGCGGGCGCAATCTCCAGGGCACACGTCGAGATGGCGTGGATGCCGCCGCCCGTGACGCGCTTGTCGAAGCCCGCATGCTCCGTCGTGGTCCCCGCCAGTAGCCGGCCATCAAGGCGTGGCGCGAGATAACCGCGCGGGCTATAAATAACATGTCTCGCAGGGCGCGCGGTCGCCTCGAAGCAAAGGATCTGGCCGCGCACAGGTTCGATGTGGACGCGTGGAAGGGGGCTGTCCGGGGATGTAATAAACGACGACCACGCCCCGCATGCGACAACCGCAACGGGCGCGTGCACGGGCCCACAAGAGGTCTCGACGCCTTCGACGCCGGCCTTCGTAATGCGCAGTGACTCGACATTAGTGCCTGTCAGTAAACGAACGCCGTATTTTTGGGCGGCGGCGGTGAGCGCCGCGATGAGCCGCCGGTTCTCGACCTGCACGTCGAGAGGAAAACGCAGCGCGCCGCGCACGTGCTCGGAGATAAACGGCTCCATCTGCCGCGCCTCATCCCCGCTCAACCGCTCGACCGGCAATCCGGCGCGCGATTGCCACTCGTAGCGGCGCTCGATCTCCTCCTCATCACCTTCCGTGAATGCCAGATAGAGCGTGCCCGTTCTTTCAAGTTCAATGTCGATGCCGGTCTCTTCGCAGAGCGCCGCCGCGGTTGCCGGGTAAAGGTCGCGGCCCGCGCATGCCAGTTCAAAAAAAGCATCGGCGCGATTGGCCTCCGCCTGCGGCGCAAGCATTCCGGCGGCCGCGAAAGAGGCTTCCGCTCCGAGTCTCGCCCGCTCGATCAACGTCACACGGAGGCCGCGTTGCGAAAGTGCGCGCGCGACCGATAACCCAACCACACCGCCGCCGATCACGATGGCGTCGGCCGTCCCTTTTCCCCCGGATGATTCTTGATTTCGCATTGATAAAGGCTTACTGGTATGATGCAACGCTCTCCAAGTGATCAGCGATCAGTGGCCGGTAATCGGCCCGAGCTGGCTGCCGGTCGCTGATTACTCATTATGAAACATACTATCACACTCATACCGGGTGACGGCATCGGC
>CAYLJO010000207.1:0-7530 GCA_964383905.1 uncultured Blastocatellaceae bacterium | reverse complement strand
CTGATTACTCATTATGAAACATACTATCACACTCATACCGGGTGACGGCATCGGCCCTGAAGTTTCCGGGTCGGTCGTCCGGATCATTGAAGCGGCGGGGGTCGAGGTTGAGTGGGAAACGCATTATGCCGGCTCACAGGCGCTGGCAAAATTTGGCGAAACGCTCCCCGCCGACCTGCTCGAATCAATCAAACGAAACAGGGTTGCGCTTAAGGGGCCGATTACGACGCCCGTCGGCAAGGGCTTTACGTCCGTCAACGTGGGCTTGCGTAAGGCGCTCGATCTTTACGCCAACTTGCGCCCGGTGCGTGCGCTGCCAAATATCCCTTCACGCTACCCCGAACTCGATCTGATCGTGGTGCGCGAAAACACGGAGGACCTCTACTCCGGGATCGAACACGTCGTCGTTCCCGGGGTCGTCGAGAGTCTGAAGATCATTACGGAGAAGGCTTCGACGCGCATCGCGCGCTTCGCTTTTGAGTACGCGCAGCGCGAAGGCCGCAGGAAAGTCACGGCCGTGCATAAAGCTAACATCATGAAGCTTTCAGACGGTCTATTCCTCGACTGCTTTCGCCACGTCGCCAAAGATTACCCGGAGATCGAAGCCGACGATAAGATAGTCGACAACGCCTGTATGCAGCTCGTGATGCGCCCGGAACAGTTTGATATTATGCTGCTCGAAAATCTCTACGGCGATATCGTTTCTGATCTGTGCGCCGGATTGATCGGTGGCCTCGGCCTCGTGCCCGGCGCGAACATCGGCGAGCTCGGCGCGGTCTTTGAGGCCGTCCACGGCTCTGCGCCCGACATCGCCGGACAGGGCATCGCCAACCCAACCGCGCTTCTTCAGTCCGGCATTCTCATGCTGCGCCAGATCGGCGAGCGCGACGCCGCGCAAAGAATCGAAACCGCGATGCTGAAGGTCTTCACAGGAGGAAAGGTCAGGACGCGTGATGTCGGCGGCCATGCGAAGACCGCGGAGTTTGCCGAGGCGATCATTTCCGCCCTCTAAGGGAAGATTGCGCGAGGCCCTCCGGCCGGTCAAAACTCCTCGGGAAAGGAAGATTATAGAAGCGGGTTGAGCCGTGGGAGCAATTATCTTGGCTTCAAACTCGGCGATACCCTTTTTCGCGATACGCGCGTCGCTGCGAGTCGCAAAATTAGAGGCTTTCGGGTAACATAGCGGGTGTTATTTGGCATCCCCTAAAATTTATCGGGTAAGCTAAAAATGCCGTTCGCTTCCGTTGAAGATGCCGCCGCCGACATACGCGACGGCCGCATGATCATTATCGTCGATAACGAGGATCGCGAGAATGAGGGCGACCTCGCCTGCGCGGCGGAGAAAGTCACGCCGGAGATCATCAACTTTATGGCGACGCATGCGCGCGGCCTGATCTGCATGCCGCTCACGGAAGAGCGTTGCGACGAGCTGCATCTGACAATGCAGGTGGCCGACAACACCTCCTTTCTCGGCACGGCTTTCACGGTCTCAATTGAAGCGCGGCGCGGGGTGACGACCGGCATCTCGGCCTCTGACCGCGCGACGACGATCCTGACGGCCGTGGACCCGAAAACGCGACCCCAGGATCTGGCGCGCCCCGGCCACGTCTTCCCCTTGCGCGCGCGCAAAGGCGGCGTGCTCGTGCGTCCCGGACAGACCGAAGCTAGCATTGATATTGCGCGCATCGCGGGGCTTTACCCGGCGGGTGTGATCTGTGAGATCATGAACGAAGATGGCACGATGGCCCGCCTCCCGGAGCTTGAAAAGTTCGCCCGTCTTCACGGTTTGAAAATAGTTTCAGTGGCCGACCTCGTGCGCTACCGCATACGCAAGGAGGTGCTTGTGCGGCGGGCCGCCGAAACCGACCTGCCGACCGTTTACGGACGCTTTCGCGCCATCGCGTTCGAAAATGTCATCAACGGCGAAGTGCACCTGGCGATGGTAATGGGCGACATACGGGGAGCGGAGCCGGTGCTTGTGCGCGTCCATACGGTGAACGTGACGTGCGACATGTTCGGCTCGCTGATCGGTGATTCGGGCTTTCAGCTTCACACCGCGCTGGAAAAGATCGCGGGCCGAGGGCGCGGCGTTGTGCTCTACTTGAGGCAGCGCGAACACGGCCTCGACCTGATACATCAACTGCGCACCTACGCGCTCATGCAGGAGCGCGACCTGAGCTTGCAGGAGGCGAGCATCGAAACGGGCTACGGTGCGGACCGCGATTACGGCGTCGGCGCGCAAATTTTGCACGAACTGGGGCTGCGTCGCATATTGCTGCTGACCAACAATCCCCCTAAGGTGGCAGCACTGGAAGGCTTTGATCTTGAGGTCGTAGGGAATGTGCCGCTCGGCTCGCCTGCGACCGTGAAAGACGTTGTGAGCAGACGGCAGGACTTATCACTGACATAGCTGAGTTTCGAGTTCCGGGCTTGGAATTAAGACGTAATCCGAAACTCTTTTCGGGGCTCTCCCTCCCTAAACTAACTTTTTGCTACGAGCCACGCCCGAGGTGGCTGACACCCGTGTTTTATGCCCGCTGATGATCGCGACGACGCTTCAACTGAGGCGTCACGAGACACCGGAAAAGAGAGAATCGAAGAGGCCTTGCAATCGGAAACGGACGAGCCCTTGCCGCCCGCCGCCGAGGCCGTTGCCGAACGAGACGCGGACCGGGCCGAGCCTGTGACGCCGCAAGGACAGCGCCGCCGCTACCTGACGCGCCGCAACGCCTTCATCGCGACAATCGCGATTGCCGTCATTCTCGTCGCCGTCGTTTTCCTTGCCCTCCTGGCCTACAGATTGGGCTTCGTCGACCGCTTCGTCGCCAATCAAATCAAAAGCACGCTCGCCGAATACGGCGTCCGCACGGAGATCAAGGACTTTCACGTCGCCATCTCCCCTCGCACCGTCGAAATGCGCGGCATAGACCTTTACGACGCTAAGACAGGCACGAAGCTCGGCCAGGTCAATCGTATTCTCGCCACCGTCCGCGTTGAAGACCTCTACGCGCTCAACCTCCACCGCGACATCAATCTGGAAAGCATCGAAGTCGACGGGGCTGAGGTCTGGGTGACTTTTGACAAGGACGGCAACTCGAATTTTCGCAACCTTAGCTTACCGCCGCCCAACCCGAACGAGCGCATCCTGTTCTCATATTCGACGGCCTTCGCGAAGATCAACAGCGCCGTGATTCATTACAACGATGAGCTCCATAACATCTCCGGCGAAGCGCGCAACATACGCGGCACGGTCAAGCCCGATGATCTTAACGCGCCCGCGTCGAGCTGGATGGATACCGTTGACCTCTGGCTTTCAAACTCGACGTTTGTTTATGACGGCCGCCCGGTCAACAACATCGATATTGAAGCCCACGCGCGCATCAATCAAACACGCGCCGAGATTCATGATCTTACCTTGCGCTCGCCGCTCGCCGAGGCCCACCTGCAAGGCACAATGGACGACTGGCGCGCGCTCCGCTACCAGATGCAGATCACTTCGATGATTGATCTCACGCAGGCTTCGGACGTTCTGCAAACGGGCGCGGCGCTTCGCGGCGTCGGTAACCTCTCCGGCACGGTGACGGGTGAGGGTACGCATTATCAAGTTGACGGCCGGGTCACGTCTGATGCGCTGGCGGCGGATAACATACGACTGCAAGGCTTGAACGTGAGCGCGCGCGCCTCCGGCGACGGAAAGAGCTACGACGTGACGGGACGATCCGTCGCAGAGCTTTTAATGGCGGGTGATTTTAAGCTCAATGCGGTGCAACTGGCGGGCAACGTGATGGGCACCGGCACAGACTTTCGCTGGCTGGGCGAGTTGCGCGCCGCCGCCATCCACAGCGGTGCCACAAGCATTACCGGTCTGATCCTGAGCGACGCCAGGGCTGAGATGCGCGATAACACTTTCACGGCCAGTGCGCCGAGAGTGAGCGCGGGCAGCCTCAATGCATCAGGCGCCAGCGTCAGCGGCGGCATCACCATCTCCGATGTGCGCGTGCGACAGGAAAACGGCGCCGCGACAGCTTCCGCGGCGAGCGCCCAGGCCGGAAGTGTCGTTGCCTCAGGCGCTCGTGTCAACGGCCTCACGGCAGGCGGCATCAGCGTAGTGGACCGCGGCGGGGCGACGAATGCCGTTGTGGAGAGTCTGCGCGTTGGTGGTATCAGTGCCGTCGGCGCGCAGGTCGGTAGCCTGAACATCGCCGGTGTTCGTCTCGCCGTCCACAATGGCCGCGTGGAGGGGTCTTCGGGAGACATCGACACCGGCACCGTAACTCTAGCTAAGAGTAAAGATTTCGCAGGTGGCCGCGTGGAAGGCGTGCGCCTCGCGCACCCGGTCTTCGTTCTCGAACCACAGGGGAGTTATCGCGCGAGCGCTGATCTGAGCTTAGGCGGCGGCGTGCTGGGACAGGTAGAGCTCGGCGCCGCGCACGCGGGGCTGGTCGCGTCGAACAATCAAATTCAGCTGAGCAATTTCACGGCCGACATCATGGGCGGTCATGCCAGCGGTAACGCCACGGTGAGCACGACGACGCGCGGGGCCTCCCACGTTGCGGCAAGCTTCAACGACCTGGATATCGGCAAACTAGTTTCGCTCACAGGGCGCGTGGTGCCGGTGGCGGGTAAGGCGACCGGCACCGTCGATCTCACGTTTCCCGGGACGGATATTGCCGGCGCGGCAACCGGCTCGCTGACCGCGCAGTTCAGCGGCGAGACGGGAAGTGAAGCGAGCGGGCGGACGCCGATCAATGGAGAAATTGCGATGCGTGCCGACCGCGGTCTCTTCCGAATCGACCGCGCCAACCTGCGTACTGCGGCGAGCACGTTGACGGCTTCGGGACAGTTCTCCGTCGAGCGCGACTCAAATCTGCAGCTCGCTCTGGCCTCGACCGACGCCACCGAACTACAGAATGTGCTCGTCAGCTCGGGGCTGTTTCCCGCGGTTGAGGAGCAACTCGATAAATATGGTATACAGCTCGCCGGTAATCTCTCTTTTAACGGCACGGTCCGCGGAAAGTTGACTGATCCCGAGATTAACGGTCGCGCATCGCTCGCCTCTCTCGTCGTCAATGGTCAAAATCTCGGCTCCCTTTCGGCGTCTATCGCGACTGACACCACTCAACTCAGCGTCACCGACGGCCGGTTGACCCAACCCGACGGCGGGGGCGTGCAATTCACTCTCAACGCCCCCCGTAGCGGTCAGAACAATATCACGCTGGACGCAACCCTCGATCGCGTTAACGGCGAGAACCTCGTCGCTGCCCTGTCAGGGACACTAGCAAACACCTCTCAAGCCGGGCGCGCCGGAAGCATTGACCTGCGCTCGTCGATCTCGGGCCACATTAATGTCACGGGACTACCCGACGCAATGAGTGGCAGCGCCGATCTGCGTTTCGGCGCGGGCAGTCTCAACGGCGAGCCTTTCACGGGCATCGTGGTACGCGCGACATTCAGTGGCTCGAACATCAATGTTGAAAACCTCGACGCGCGCTTCAATGCCGGTCGCATCACCGGCAGTGGCAATTACAACACGAAGAGCCAGGACTTCAGCTTACAGGCTCGCGCCACGGGTGTCCGTCTGGACCTCTTGCAGTCATTGATCGGAAACGCGAGCTTGCCGCAGTTGTCCGGCACCGCCGACCTTGAGGCCCGCGCCTCCGGCAACATCGGGGACTTCTCCACTTTCGACATCAATTTCAACGGCCAGGGCCAAAACGTCACCATCAACGGCCGCCCGGCCGGCACGCTGTCTCTCGTCGGCCAGACCGTGAACAAACAGCTCACTGTGACTTTCACGACGGGCCTCCTGGGCCAGCCACAGGTCGTGACGGCCCGCGTCGATCTGGGCAACCCGAACCTCCCGGCGACCATTGAAACAACCTTTTCGGCCGCCAATCTTCAGCCGCTCTTTGCCGCGATCATGCCGACCACGGCCAACATTACCGTCACGGGACACGCGACCGGAACCGTCAGAGCAAGCGGAAACCTGCGCACGGAGAATGCCGAGGGCGAAGACGTCTTTGGGATCGGAGGCTTGCGCGGCACGGCCAACTTCACGGACCTCTCAGTGCAGATTCAGGACATGCAGCTGGCAGCTACTTCGCCCTTAATCGTGCAGTTCACCCCCACCGAAATCACTTTTGAGAGGACGCAGTTTACGGGGCCGGGCACAAACGTCACTTTCGGCGGTAAGGCGGCGCTCGCCAGCGGCGGTACCAGCGACCTGACCGTCAACGGACGGTTGAATCTGCGCGTCTTGAACAGTATCTCCCGGAATGCTTTCCTGACCGGTACGGCAGATGTGGCCGTGCGAGTCACCGGCACGTATGACCAGCCGCGCATTAACGGAAACGCGTCGATCGGAGCCAACGATAATGGCGCGGGTGCCGCGTCTGTCGCCCTGCTCGTCAGTGACGAGCGCATTACGCTGACCAACATCAAGACGCGCGTGATCTTTAATTCCAACCAGGCCCAGGTCGAATCCTTTACGGGGACGCTCGGCGGCGGCCACGTGACGGCATCCGGCGGCGTGCTGCTCGAGCGCTTTGTGCCCTCGCGATTTCTCATCGATGTCCATGGTGATAATGTGACCGTGCCGTTCCCGGAAGACTTCAGGTCAACGGCCGACGCCGACCTCGAGATCAAAGGCACGTTGAGCGAGCAGATCATTAGCGGCGTCGTTAACCTGCGCCGGGCCGAGTACACGAAAGACATTGATGTTGCGACGCTCATCAACCGTCGCGGCGAAGGGTCGCTGACCGAAGGTGGCGGTGGCACCTCCCCCTTCGGTACGTCCACAGAGCTTGACCTGCGTGTCGACGGGCGTGATGCGCTCGTCGTCCGTAACAACATCGCCGACGTCGTCGGCTCCGTCGCGCTGCACATCACCGGGCCGGTCGAAGACCCGAGTATCTCCGGCCGCATCACAGCCACACGCGGCACGCTCAGCTTCCGCAACGACCGGTATGATCTGACCCGCGCTTACGTGGATTTGCCGGGAGGCCCTGAGTTCGATCCCATTCTTAATATCGAGGCGGAGTCGGAGATCAAAGGCTATCGCGTCATCGTCAGCCTGACCGGGCCGCTGTCGCAGCCGCAGGCGACGGTGCGTTCAGACCCGGCTCTGCCCCAGGCAGACGTGGTGTCGCTGATTACCACGGGCAACCTCTCGTCGGGCGACACGGGCGGCTCTGTACTGGCGCAAACGGGGCTGGGCACGGCGGCGAGCCTGCTCACGGATACGCTTATTAATGCGCCGGCGCAGCGGGCGACGAGCCGGCTGTTCGGCCTCAACCGGTTTGAGATTGATCCGCTGGTTACGGGGCGCGGCGGCGCGAGTCCGACGGCACGTTTGACGGTCGGACGCCAGATCAATAAAAACCTGTCTATTACTTATTCGACCAACGTGACGTCGGATCAGAACCAGGTTGTGGTGCTCGAGTACCGCCTCTCGAACAGGCTTTCCTTCGTCGCTCAGTTTGAGCAGGGCGCCGTGAGGACCTTGAGTAACCGCAACAATATTTTCAGTTT
>CAYLJO010000206.1:0-10986 GCA_964383905.1 uncultured Blastocatellaceae bacterium | reverse complement strand
TCATCTCATCGTCGGTCAGTGCCTTGACGGATTCAGACTGGTAAGGGTGTGGACATCTTGGTCTGGCCTGCACCGCCGGGTTGGATGGGATGTGGGAGCCCAGGTTGGGGTCGGCCATCAGCCAACGGTAAAAGGAGGAAAGCCGCGAAACGCGGGCGTAAACGGTGGCGGGACTCAAACGCGCGGCCTCCATCTCTGCGCGCCACGCTTGAACGTCCGTCGGGGCGACTTCCCCCGGGTGCTTTCCGGTAAAAGCAAAGAACCCGCCGACGATGGTGATCTTGTCACGAAGCTTGTCTCTCCGGTCGTAGGTCTCTACGCGGGTATTAGCTTCCGCCCACAACTGAATGGCGTTGCTCAGGGCGAGGCGAGAGTCGAATCGGACGAGGTCTTCTGTATAGCTCTCGGTCATCCTTGGAATCTAACATGAAAAACGGGGGTGATTCCACTTCTGTCGGTGAACGGGAATCCGAGCCGGCGTACTCCTGCGAGGTGCTTGGGCAGGATCAAACACGTTTTAATCGAAAGAGCAAGTGGTCCTTAAACGTAAAAGAGGGCTCAAAATGAAAAGTTTTGAGCCCTCTCATACCGGCGCGTTTAGTTATATACCTATTGCGGCCCGTTCAGGCTGACGTAGCATTTACTGTCGGTCGCACTCAGGTTCCGCTGAATGAGAAAATACCGAGCGCCGATCTGCATATTCCACCACGCTCCGCTCGGGAGTTGTTGTTGTGTCGTACCAAAGGTCCACGCGCACTTGTCGCCGTTCTCATTACCGTTGGAATCCGCCCAGCCCGAGCGCGGGTCCGGATCGGTCGTCGACTCTTCGAGCTCGTGGGCGATGACCGAGACCATCGCGTCCGCTCCGGAGCGCCCGTTCGGTCCGGTCGCTTGCGCGGCGCAGGCACTCAAGCAGCGGGCGGCATTGCCCACGAATGAATAACGGACTTTCCCGATCGAGGTCGAACCCGTATTAGAAGTGTGCCAGCCGCAATATTTCGTACAGAAGCCGGAGGTTGCTAATGAGAGTTAAGCGAGGAACGCCCACAAGGGCAACCTCCGTTGCAGGGGAATGATGACGTTTATGATGAACAGCACCACTCATTGATTCTTACAATGAAGAAGGCACGAACCCGCCCTTTTGAGGCTTCCGTAAGGAGCCGGGATCGGCGCAGAGATTTATAGATGCTGAGGCGACTCGTAATTAAGTTCTGCTGCGTTTTAAGCCCGAATGTACCGCCACTCTTGGAAGAGGGTGATCAGAATACTCAATATCTTAAGGTAAGGCAAGGAAAATATGTAAGACTTTCCTCTCTTCCTTGCAAACCCTATCCTGCCCGGAATAGAATGGCTCGCCTAATGTCCTATTTTCCCGCCATCGCTCAACTCCGGCGGGAAAGCTTTACAAGGTGTGGCCCTGACACAAGAGACGGCCGCCGGTGCGGCTTCGCTCTCCAGTCTTCCCCTAGGCCGATGAGCCTGGAGCCAGACCCATCGCTGACCCCATTTCGAAAAGGAGAAAACAGATGTTCCCTCGACCACAGACCTGGCTTTCGATCCTGACCGTCATCGCCCTCTATTGTTTCCCGGTTCTCGCCTCCGCACAGACGAACAATCCGAATAACCCGACGTGGTGGAATAAGTATCAATATCTGGTCAAGAACGGCCCGAAGAGCGGCGGCGGACTGTCCTCCTCGATCAGCGTCGGCAGCAATGTTGATGTCTCGAATGAGTGCGGGCCCCAGAGTGAGACCTACATTACTCTTAACGCGTCCAAACCGAAGGTGCTTGCGGCGGGCTCGAACGAAATCTTTCGCCTACCAATGCGCGGATATTTCTCAGCTGATAGTGGAACAAGCTGGGGGGGCGTCGACCTCCCCTTACCTCCCGCGATCGGGGCTAACGGGACTGATTTCGGTTCCGACCCGTCGCTCGTCTTCGATACGCGCGGCAACCTGTTCTATAGCTATATCGTGGTCTTCTTCGGCAACGGGAATGGGATCAACGGCACCGAGATGGCCGTGGCGCGCTCGACCGACGGCGGCCAGACCTACCCTTCGGCGAACTTTTTCTCCTTCTCGTCGGGCCAGGACCACTTCAACGATAAGCCGATGATTACGGCGGACACCAACCTGAACAGCCCGTTTCGCGACAACCTCTATGTGGCGTGGGACGCGGCGTCCGGCGGCTCGACAGGCGGGGGTATCCGGCTCGCCGCCTCATCCGATCATGGCGCGACGTTTACCGTGACCCGCATTGATAACCCGACCGGACCGGGTCGCTCCATCGGGGCCATCCCCTTCGTCGGACCGGGCGGCGAACTCTACGTCGCATGGAACGACTTTGCTCAGAACGCGATCGTGCTCAACAGCTCATTTGACGGGGGTAAAACCTGGGGCCAGCCACACCCCATCTCGTCAAAGACTCTGGCGTTTGATATTACCATCCCCGCAATATCCTTCCGCGGAGCGCTGGTCTACCCGTCCTGCGATGTGGATCGTTCCGGTGGCCCGCACCGTGGTCGCCTTGTCTGCTCGTGGATGGACTTAACACCCGCGGGGACGACCGACATCTTCTCCTCGTTTTCCGACGACCGCGGCGCGAGCTGGTCTGCCCGCAAGCCCGTCACCGACCAGTTCTCACTGGCCGTCGATCGCTTTTATAACTGGATCTCTGTTGACCCTGTAACCGGCGACGTGAATATCTCCTTTTATGACACGCGCAACGACACGACCGGCTCGCGCTTTATGACAGACCTTTACTTCACGCAGTCGAAGGACGGGGGGGTGTCCTGGCTTTCCCCAAATGTTCGCGTGACGACCGAGAGTTCGAACGAGTATGATTGCAACGGCACTTTCCCCTGCTCGGCGATCGATTACGGCAACCAGTATGGCGATTACGAGGGGCTGGTCTCTTTCGGCGGCGTCTCCCACCCGGTATGGACGGACAGCCGGAACCAGCTCTCTTTCAGCGCCGGCTGTCGCACCAGCCAGGCCATGGAAGAAGTGTTTACCGCCGAGATCGCCGGAAGCTCTGTGACGCGTAATGTCAGATCCGGAGAGGCTGAACTAGCGAGCGGCCAGTCTTCCTCACAAAAATCAAGGGACGCGCTCGCTGGTATGCGTTGGATGGCGTGGATGAGCATGTTCAAATAGCCGAATGGTTATAAGCAGAATGACATCGGGGTGGGATCCATTTCGCTGAATCTCACCCCGATGCCAGATCGCGGCCGCTCTAACTATAAAGCCCCCTCATCCCCGGAAGTGGCTCCGACTTGCTCCTCAAAGAAGGTTTGTTTTACCACCCATGTTGAGGGGTTCGACAAACACTCGAAGTCGCTCACCCCTTGTACTATCCGAGAGCCAACGAGAGTAATGATGAAAAAGAATGGAGGCAAAACCCCTTTGAAACCGGTGCTCATGTCATGGAGCGGTGGCAAAGATAGCTGCCTGGCGCTTTACGAGATTCAGAGGGCGCAAAACTATCGCGTCGCCGCCCTACTGACGACCATCACACGTGACTACGACCGGATCAGTATGCACGGCGTCAGACGCGTGTTACTTGAACAGCAGGCCGCCTCCGTGGGCTTACCTCTTCACCAGATCTTGATCACAAAAGACGCGACTAACCAAGAGTATGAAACGAAAATGGAAGAGGCTTTCTCCGCATATCGCGAGCATGGGGTCGACCGGGTGGTGTTCGGCGACCTCTTCCTCGAAGAGATCAGGGCCTACCGCGATCAATTCCTGGGCCGGCACGGCATGCGTGGCCTCTACCCGGTGTGGATGCGTAACACCACCGAGCTTATCAGAGAGTTCATCGAGCTGGGGTTCAGAGCTGTGATCACCTGTGTTAACGGTGAGGCTCTCGATGCGTCATTCGCCGGGCTGATGATTGATGAAGATTTCCTCTCGGCCCTGCCTTCGCATGTCGACCCGTGTGGGGAGAACGGGGAGTTTCATTCTTTCGTCTTTGACGGCCCCGTCTTCAGAGAAGCGGTGAGATTCTCTCTCGGCGAGAGGGTGGCGAGAGGCCCCTTCTGGTTTTGTGATCTGCTGCCGGAGTGATATGGTCCGCCTTTCAAAGGCGATTGGAGAGAAGAAAGATGTCTAAACCTCGCCACCCTCAAACTGTGGCCCGGTGGCGCGACAACTACCAAGCTAGCGGCTTAACTTATCCTGCAGGTGTTAGAAGGTTTTGAGTAAACGCCTGCCGACCAGTTCTGCCGTAAGACACCTCAAGGGTTGTGATTACATCTCAGCCGGGTGAGCGCTATCCGACAATATCTGCTTGTACGCGTCAAGCAACGCTTATTTGCTCTTGCTACCTCTATTTTCGCTGACGAACCTTCGCTGCCACTCCTGCTAAGCCCGTGCCGAGTAGTAACAGCGTCGCCGGCTCTGGCACCGTCGTCGGTTGGCTCGGGAGACCGGTAAAACCGAAACGCTCGGGTCCACCTTGCGCGGCGCTGATATTGGCGAATAACCCGAAGTGGAGGTTCGGGTTCGCAGCCAAGGCAGCCTGCAAGCGCGCCGCCGCCGCAGAGTCCAGACCGAACACGTAATCTGCGGTCGAGCCCTGCGCCGGCTCGAATTGTTCTAAGGTCAGAGGCCCTCCAACCAGGGAGGCGCTAAAAACGGCTTTGCCGTTCTGGTCATAGGCTGTTAAGACAAGAGAATTGAGGACCACAAAGTCTTGATCATGACCGTTGTTTTGGTTGATATTGAAGAGAATCCCTAAATTACTGGCATTCGTTGCCCCTGTCTGGTTGAATGTGACCGTTTGGTTGTGCGGCCCGCTGACGAACTTTCCCGGACCGAAACGGACATCCTGGCTGCCGTTCCAGGCTACTCCCCCCGCTTCGACGCTACTGTTTCCCTGATGCGAAAGGTCGAGGACGGTCAGCGGAGGCACCAGTTTGCTGTTATTAGGTCCAAGAAGGACGATGCCGTCGGCGTAGGCGTTAACTCCGACGAGGCAGATGAAAATAAGAGCGGCGAAGAATATGGTAAATGTGTTAAAGAATGTTCTCACGATTATTCACCCTTCTTTGTCAAGAGCTGATGCCTTCAATGAAATTGCTGAACAGACACGGCAAAGAGTCACCAGCATCCATTGGCGGTAGATGATCTTTTGCAGATATAGGCGGTAAAAGGGTAATGAGAGTCGGATTCCAGAAATCACCGAATTAAATTTCCCGACGGCTTTAAGTGGGGATCCAGAGTCTGTCTTGCGGCCGCTATGATGCGGCGGGGCAGATTACATGACAAGTCCCGTTTTGCGCTGGTTGTAGGTGAGGCTGAGGGTGATGATTTGGCGGGGCAGGTCATGGGTGCCCTTTCCAACTAAATGCTTCTCTTAAGTTATGCAAGGGCCCCGCCATCTGACCAAACTTCTACAGCCATAGGGCTTGCCCTCCAGTGCTCCCTTCGCCGAGTGAAGACGGCCACACTGTCTATGACGGAGGCCGGTTAACTTGCAGCATAAGCGTTTTACGCTGCCACTGATCCAGACGGCAGTAGGTAGCCGAGCAGGTGCTCCAACTGCTCATAATCTGAGAGTCTGGTGACATACTCGTTACTACGAACCCCGGCCTCCATCGGGTAATCCTCGGCTTCCAACCCATGCGTGACGACCACCACCGGCACCGAGCCGAGCCAGGCTTGTTTGACCACCTGCCGGGCCGCCGTCAATTCGTAAAGCAGCGGCACATTCAGATCGACGAAAAGCAGGTCCGGGCGAATATATTTAGCGCCTGTAATGGCATCGCGGCCATTGTCGGTATCAACGACGCGGTACCCGCTGCGCTCCAGCATCTTCTTCAACTCTGTGCGCGCATTTTCATCGTCTTCGATGAGTAGAATTGTTGGTACAGGGTCCAGTCTTGTTGCCATAGTCAACCTCCCACAGGTAGGGCGCAACGCTTTGACTTCAATGATGGGGGCTTATGCCGGGGACAATTACCTTCTACTTAACAACGTGGGGCGTAGAGTTGTTGGCCAGATCAATGTTCAGAGCTAAAGCTGGCTAAGAGCCACTAATTTGCGCGACGAGCAAGGATTATGCAAATTTTTTAGTAAAGTGTCAACAATAAAAAAAGATTTTAATCAGGTATTAATATGAACAATGCGGCCGGCGGCGGGCGCATAGGTAGCTCCGCAGGTTTGGCGGAGGTTTCATCGAGCTGAGGTTAAGTGATTGACAAGAAGAACCTTACATGTTTTGGTAAAGGCTTCTTCTGCAAAGCTTCAAAGATGATGTGGGAAGTGCCGGAACCGCTTCCCGCTGGAAAATGTTAATCGCTGAATTATATACTCCGTCGAGACCAGCTTTGAGCAGATGCAGAAAGAGCACCAGCAAAATGATTGGCCGAGTCGGATTCGTGCCACGCGGCGCGTGGTCATTAAACTCGGCACAACTGTGGTGACCGGAGATGGGGGTGAAATCAATTCTCAACACCTCGAATCGCTCGCGAGATCAATCGCTCAGCTGAAGGGTGCCGGCCGTCAGGTCGTACTCGTCTCTTCCGGCGCCGTCGGATTGGGCAGAGGCCGACTCGGACTCCATCGCGCGCGGCTTGATGATCTAGCCATAAGACAGGCGTGCGCTGCCGTCGGCCAGAGCCTCCTGATGCACGCTTATGAATTGTTGTTCCGCGCCTATGACATAAGACTCGCGCAGTTATTGCTAACCGAAGAAGATTTTGTCGACCGGAAGCGCTATTCGAACCTGCGACGCACCATTGAGAAATTGCTCAAACTCGGGGTCTTGCCCGTTGTCAATGAGAATGATACGGTTTCGACCGCCGAGCTCGAATACGTCGCGGTCGGTTCGGGCAGGCGCGTCTTCAGTGATAACGATCGCTTGGCCGCGCTCGTGATGAGCAAACTGGAGGCCGATGCGCTCATTCTATTGACCAATGTTGATGGCTTAATGCGTCAGAGACCGTCGGGCGCGGTTGATGAAACAGGGCCCGTCATTCCTCTGGTCGAAGAGATTTCCGCCGAATTAAAGAGACTCGCCTCAGGGCCGTCCGCGGGCGGGCGGGGCGGGATGCTCACTAAGCTGGAGGCCGCCGAGATCGCCATGCGGGCGGGCGGGGTGGCCGTCATCGCCAACGGGAAGAGGCCGGGTATTCTGGATCGAATTTTTGCCGGAGAGGAGACCGGCACGGCCTTCATGTCGAGGACACGCATGGCCGGGAAGCGACGGTGGATCGCCTACGCGGCCGGAGTGCGTGGGCGCATGATCGTCAACCGAGGCGCGCACGCGGCGATCATTGCCGGCAAAGCGAGCTTACTGTCAACGGGAGTCGTACGCGTCGAAGAGAAGTTCGAATCAATGGATGTGGTCAGTATTGTTGACGACGAAGGGCGTGAATTCGCGCGCGGCATCTCGGACTATGCGAGCCAGGAGGCGGCGGAGTTGATTCGTAGAGGGACTGAAGTTTCTGCCGACAAGCGGACGGGCGCGAAAGCCCGTGTGCTGGTGAAACGAGACAACATTGTTCTTTTAGACAATAGATGATGAAACACCCACGGAAGCAGATTGAAGAGTCAGGGATAAAGCGCACCGCCCGCGGCGCGCGGCTTGCGGCGCAACCGCTCGCGACACTCTCTCACGAGAGGCGTAACGAGGCTTTGCTCGCCGCCGCCGACGCTTTGGAGCAGCGGCAAGCGGAGATCCTCAAGGTTAACGAGGTGGACTGTCGGGCGGCGCTGCGCTCAGTCGAAGACGGAGAGATGTCGCGTTCGATGTTTGAACGCCTGAAGACAAGCGAGCGCGGGGTCCGGGAGATGGCTGCCCGCGTGCGCGATGTGGCCCGTCTCGCCGACCCACTGGGCCGGCAGTTAGCCGTCACCGAGCTGGATGATGATCTCACGCTTTACAAGGAGTCGTGCCCACTCGGCGTCATCGGCATCATTTTCGAGTCACGCCCCGACGTCGTGCCGCAGGTCGCTTCACTGGCCCTCAAATCCGGCAACGCCGTATTGCTCAAGGGCGGGGCCGAGGCGGCGCAGACGAATGCGATGCTGGTGTCTATCTGGCGAGACGCGCTCGCCCGTTTCCCCGAGATACCGGCGGAGTCCATCAATCTGCTACAGACGCGTGAAGACGTCATGGAGATCCTCACGCTCGACGACGAGATCGACCTGATCATCCCGCGCGGCTCACGCGAATTCGTGCGCTACATTGCCGAACAGAGCCGTATCCCTGTGCTGGGTCACGGGGAGGGGATCTGCCATGTCTACGTTGATCGTGGCGCCGACTTGAAAAAAGCCTGGGAGATCAGCTTCGACTCAAAGGTGCAATATCCGGCGGCGTGCAATGCTGCGGAGACGCTGCTCGTCCATCAGGAAGTCGCGAGCGAGTTCCTGCCGGAGATGATCACCCGGTTACAATCCGCCGGTGTGGAAGTGCGCGGCTGCCCGCGAACCCTCAACTTGTCTCGATCGCACAACATCATTCCTGCCGGTGAGGATGATTGGGTGACGGAGTATTCCGATCTGATTATCTCGATCAAGATCGTGGACAGCTTGGACGAGGCCATCGAGCACATCAACCGGTACGGCTCTAAGCACACAGAGTCAATTGTCACGGAGGATCGCGACCGGGCGGCACGGTTCATGGAATTGGTCGATGCGGCGGGCGTTTACATGAACGCGTCAACGCGCTTCGCCGATGGCTATCGTTACGGGCTGGGTGCGGAACTGGGCATCAGCACCGGCAAGCTGCACGCGCGGGGCCCCGTCGGCCTTGACGGTCTCACAACGTACAAATACAAGCTCTTTGGCAACGGTAATGTGGTCGCCACCTACAGCCGGGGCCAGCGATTCTTTAAACATCGCTCCGTCGGAGTGAGGTAGGGTTAGTCCCATGTCCTATACAGATCGTACTCGCTTTTCAAGAAGCGGTGATCTTTATTGAGCGGATTATGACGCGGGAAGAGTACCAGAATGGATTCCGGTAGTCACGCAGCAATGATGAGCGTGGACGACCTGTATGAAAGGGTAAAGTAGCAAACAGATTGGACCGGCGCTGTTCATTCCTTTCCCTATTGTTTTGACCTCGCCTTGTGTAAGGAGCGCCAGGCCGCGCCTGTGGGTACGGCAAAGAGGGCTGAAAATAGGGCCTCGGCTACGTAATCGACTAACCGCTTGTGGGTTGGAAAGTTGTGGCAGAGGAAAAAACAGAGGATGACGCAAACGATAATGGTGCCGGCGAAGGTTACGACCTCTTTGATTAGATCGCGACGGCCATTTTTCACAATGGAGATCATGACGGGTGCTTTCAGACAGTGGGTTAAATGAAGGGAGAAAGGACCGCGAAGTAAGGCGCATCACCTGCAAGAAGAAGTGGGCGGATAGCGTCCGCTCGTTAAAAAGGTTGATACGTCTCTGCGCCTTTGGCGTTCGCCTCGGTGGTATTTCTCGGATTGACCGGAGGCCTCAAGCCTAAGTAGAGGATGGCTGGAGGCTGCTCGGAATGGAATTATCGGCAAGCACGGCCTCGGCGGCCTGCTAGAATCGAAATTATCTGCTTACGTACCTTATGTCAAGTAGTTTCCTGCCCTCCTCCTGAACGGGCACCTTTCCCATTCTTTCCAGCTTTCTCGTCCCTTCTCGGACGGGAATCTGAGGCGGCGGGAGCGGGTCGGTAAAATGATATACAAGGCCGGGCGAAGACCATCGCCAGTTCGGTCGAAGATCATCGTGCCCGCGGGGAGTCATTCGCGGCTACCGCTCGCCCAAATCGGCTTTCCCGGCAGACCCCTTTTTGCAATGCATTGATCTTCCTCTATGATGACGAAATGGACAATCACGAAATTGATACCCTTGCGAAAAAGATCTGGGACTACCACCTGATGAACCAGGCGCTGGAAAAAGCCGATTGCATCCTCGTCCTGGGAAGCCATGACCTGCGGGTAGCCGAGAGAGGGGCTCAACTTTTCCTGGAGGGTTGGGCCCCTCTCCTGATTTTTTCCGGCGGACTCGGTCGTCACACGGAGGACATCTGGGATCAATCAGAAGCCGAAATGTTCGAGAGTGTTGCCCTCCGTATGGGTGTTCCGGAAGATAAAATCCTGGTTGAAAACAGATCGACAAACACGGGGGAAAATATTCTGCTGACCAAAAAGCTCCTGGAAAAAAATAGCATCGATCCGCATAAATTCATCGTCGTCCAGAAGCCGTATATGGAAAGAAGGGCTTACGCAACGTTCAAAAAACTCTGGCCGGAGAAAGAAGTTATGGTGACGTCACCCCAGCTATCTTTCGAGCAATACCCTGACGAAACAAAGCCGAAAGAGGTTGTGATCGGTATCATGGTAGGCGATCTACAGAGGATCAAGCTCTATGCGGAAAAGGGTTTCCAAATAGAGCAAGAAATCCCGGATGAGGTATGGGAGGCCTATGAAAGGCTGGTCGAGTTAGGGTATACCCATCAACTGATTACAGACTGAGAATAGGGTCCTACATGATACCGTCGTTCATCAGCGCCTCACCAACCCTCCTGAGCGCTCCTCAACCCGGCTCGAAGGTATGCTGTTAGATGCCGAATAGCTGACCGCTTATCACTTTTGAAAGCAGGATAAGAAACGGGTTCACAGTCTGCGATAGAAGTTGAGGTGTCTAGACCCAGCTTACTATCGGAGATAGAACCATGAACCCGCTCAGACGTTACCCTATCCTTGGTTCTTTGTTAAGACCTTTCCGGCTCTCGCAACAGAAGACTTGCGCCGCTGTAATCGCCGCGCTTTGCCAAGCCGCCCAAGCTTCCAGCTTCGCTATCGCTGGTCAACTCTCCTGCCTGACTGAGGTTCAGTTCGGCTCGGCTTTGACTCGCCTCTACCGCTTCCTGCGCAATGAGCGATTTGATCACTGGCTGTTGACCGAAAGAATGCTGCACCTGTTGGCGCAACCCAACAAAAGCCTCCTTTTAGCTTTGGATTGGACTGCTTGGCAAGACCGCTTCTCTGTCTTGACA
>CAYLJO010000205.1:0-10996 GCA_964383905.1 uncultured Blastocatellaceae bacterium | reverse complement strand
ATAACTCTATATCCCTCCTTTTAGCGCAATGCTTATGCAGCCGCCCATTAAATAAAGAGTGGTCGAGGAATTAAAGGCAGCATGGCAATTCATCCGACGCGAAGCGGCTCGCCCCGGCGCAGGGCTTCACCAGCGAATAATTACAGGAATACTTGAAGGAGACAAAGTTTAAGCCCCATCGGCTGCTAGCTGCGCATGATCTTTGCGCGGCCGGAAGCCCAGTTTCTCCGCCGCGCTCCCGGCCGCACAAGTCAATTAGAAGCTGCCGGTAGCTCCTTTGAATCCGTGCATCGCCTGTTTGAGAGCCCAGGTGATCACCCGCAGGTTGTCGTAGCAGTAGCCCAAAATGTAATTACAGGTCGAAAGGCAGTGCTTCGAGCACTCCTGCTTCATTTCGTCGAGCTGTTTGACGTCGAACTTATGACCCCCGATTGTTCCCCAATCGTGCGTCGCCGAATACATGGGGAAACAGGGGGCGAGCGTCCCGTCCGTACGGATGATCAATGAGTTCTGGCCGGCGCGGCACTGCCACGGCGGGGCCTGACCTCGCATCAGTTGCTTCATGTCTTCCATGTGCTGTATCGGATTTACCATCTTGTAGCCCTGGCGGCGCTTGTCGTTGAGGTAATCCAACAGATCATCGACCTTCTTGTAGTCATCCGGCGTGAGATAGGTGCTGTTTTCGTCCAGATGCTTGAAGTGGGTCTGCTCCATCATCGGGGTCTCGTTGATGTGGTAATCGGTGGCGATACCATTGTCATGCGCGATCTCGGTCAGCTCCTTCACGTCATCCATATTGATGCGGGTGATGTTAATGTTGAACATCACCGTATAACCGTAATAATGCTGCCGTTTGACCAGGTAGTCGAAGTAGGGGCGAATCGGCTTGAGCGCCTTCGGCAATGCTGTTCTCTCTTCGACGGAATCGACGGCCAGGTTGACGGTGGCGAGCCCGGCATCGCCGAGCCGGTCAATGACGTCCGGCTTCATTAACCTCCCGTTAGTCGGTAGGTAGACGAAAATATCCTTCTTTGCGCTATAGTAAACGATCTTGTGAATGAACTTTGGCCGCAGCAGCGGTTCGCCTCCCATCAACGCGAGGACGCGAGAGCCGATTGCATGCAGCCAGTCGATGGAGCGCTTGGCAACGTCTTCCGTCATGCCTTTGACTTTATTGTTATAAGACCAGCAATAATGGCAGTCCAGGTTGCATTTCCACTCGGTAAACAGGTAGGGGATGATCGGCCTCAGCTCACCGCTGTGCCAGCGCGACTTGAAGTAGGGCGCGCCCCAGGTCTTCCAGGTGCGGATGGCGTTAAGCTTTTGATACTCGGATTTGGTCATCTTCTTGGGGTCCGGGTGCTGCGGAAACGGGGGTTCGGGCAGAACCTCCGGTTCAGGCGCCGGCTCCAATGCCGGCCTGGCCGCTGGTTTGTAGAGTATCTGGTGGAGCTTAACGTCTAGACGAAAGGGCGGTGTCGTCGCGGTGCCGGCGGTTTGCTGTTGCTGAATTTCTGCCATAAAGTTTCCTTTCTCTCCGATGGATGCGTATTGCAAAAAGATTAATCTAAGGGCTGCCTCAACCCCACACTTTTCGGTAGCAATAGAGTTGAGCGCGGATCCGACCCCTGAGATTTAAGGATCTCCCGGCTGAGACCCGGCTGGAGAATTCCCGACATGCGGCATAATGAGAGCCAGGCATAGAGACAATCAGGGGTCAAAATAGCAGCACAGCTTGAACGATTTCTGGCAGAATTGCAAGTACTTTAATTCAAGATTGCGATTACAGATATCTCATGCTCGTCCGACGACCAACGATTTTAAACAGGCGGCGGATGAGCTTAATCCTGTCCTTCCGTGATCTAAAACTGTAGAATGAGCGCTTTTGATCCGGCGCTTTCAACCGGTGTCACCTTTGGCGCAGGCTCTCGATTCGGTTTCTACGGCCGGTGCGCTAATGATACTTCGGAGCGCACCGGCCCAGGGAATCGCTCGGCTCGCACGGATCAGTCGCACGCAGGAGGAATTTTGCAACTTTGTCCGCACAGGCAGAAGCAATCGTCACAGCGGGTTTAAGACCGGAGTTGTTCACCGAGAAAGGCGGCGTTTCGGTCAGCCGCACGTTATTGATCGCGGCGCTCGCTGTGCTCTTGCTCGCCGGCTTCGGTTTTCGCGTCACGGGCTTGAGCGCTGAAGGTTTCAGCGAAGACGAGCTCAATAAGTTAAGCGCTGTCGCCGATTACCGAACCCACGGGCTGACGGCAGCCAACGGCGAGCATCCAATGCTGATGAAAGCGTTGCTGACCTTCAGCCTCGTCGCCGCCGAAAAGTGGAACGCGAGCGGGGTTGTCACGGCACATCCTTCGGAGTTGCACGTCCCCGTTGAAGCGGCGCTACGCTTGCCCGGCGCGGCCTTCGGCGCGCTCACCGCGCTCTTGATTTATCTCGTGTCGGCTGAGTTGTTCGGGGTCGAGGTGGCGCTCATTGCGGCGGCGTTATGGGCGTTTGACCCGAGCGCAATAGGCTTCAACCGCATCGCGAAGGAAGACACGTTTCTGCTCTTCTTCTTTCTACTCGCCAATGTCTTCTGGCTGCGCGGCCAGCGCGTCGCCGAAAGCGAGCCCGAGCGCCGACCCGAGCCGTACTACTGGGCCACGGCCGCCGCCTTCGGCGCAATGGTGGCGTCGAAATACATTCCGCAATTTATCGCCATCAGTGTTAGTTACAACTACACCTTCCAGGAGATGCCGGCGACGCGCTGGCGCATCGGCAAGAGGCGGTTTTTGATCTTTTTTGCGGTCATAGGAGCGGTGTTCCTGTTGTGCAACCCGACGATTCTGCTGCCCGGCACCTGGCACCAGATGTGCGCTTTTGCCAGTGGAAAGCAGATGGGCCATGACAGCTATGAATTCATGGGCACGCTCTACCACCATCAATGGGTGGCGTGGCTGAAGGGCGTACCCTGGTACTTCTACTACGTCTTTATGGGGGTCAAACTGCCGCCCGCGACTCTGGCGGCGCTCGTCCTCGGATTCCCGCTACTTTTCCGCCGCAGACTGGGCGACGGGCGTTACTTTTTGCTGTTCTGGATGTTCTACTGGTCTTTGACGTTCACCTTCGCCGGCGGGAAGTTCACGCGCTACCTGACGACACTGCTCCCCGCGGTGCTGATCACGGCAGCAGTCGGCGTTCACTTCGTGGGCCGGTGGGTCGCGCTCTTTGCCAATGACGGATTGAAGGTCTACGCGCGGGCGGCCTTGGCATCGCTTGTTATACTCTCTTCAGTTCGGGCATCGGCGAGCGTCGCGCCGCACTTCAGGCTCTACACAAATCTCTTCGGCGGGGGCCTAGAGCGGGCGGGCCATTATTTCCCGCACGATGAATTTTACGATGCGGGTATGGGCCGGGTGATGTTTGAGATTGCGCAACGCGCACGGCCGGAAGCGCGCGTTGCGAGCGAAACGCCGGGCCTTGCGGCCTATTACGCTCAGCAAGCTAATCGACCTGATCTGGTATGCGTTTCGCTGTCCGATCCGGCCGCGCTCGAAGAATTCGGCGCGGGCGACTTTGTGATCGCCGCGCGCGGGCGGCGCTACTTCAGCAACGATGCGATCTTATCAAGTTTACATCAATCAACCGCCCCGGCTTTTCGTGTCTCGCTCGGCGAGGTGCCAGCGGTCGAGGTCTATATTTTAGATCAAACATCTCGGGCCTTCGTCGCAGGCAGCAGCCAGTAACCCTCAGAATTTCGTGATATACGGGAGTCAGGTAAGTCCCCTCGCGACATGACCAATCGCCTGTGTGCTTTTTGGCCTACCGAAGTCGGCAACTTGACGTTTGATCCTGCATTCAAGAGATGAGCAATTAAAGGTTGAGAGGTGAGTATACATTGACTGGTGAAAAACAATCTGACACATCCCTAAAACTATTATTGTGGCTGTTTCCGGCCACTTATCTCGTGCACATCGCCGAGGAATACTGGGGAGGGGAAGGCTACTCCTCGTATCTCGCAAGAATGCGGGGCGCCAATCTCCCGCCCACTAAATTCCTGATTATGAATGGGGTGGCGTTGGCGCTCATGGTCGCGGGGATTTTCGTGTCGCGCAGGTTCAAATTTCCTCAATTGTTATTGGTATGTTTGGGTACCGTTGTGCTGGTGAACGGATTATCGCACACGATTAACGGCCTGGTGACGGCCGCATACAATCCGGGGCTAATCTCCGGAATGCTGGTCTGGATACCGCTGGGGACAGTCTCCCTGCTTCGCGTCAAGGGAACAATGTGTACGCGCAGATATCTGACGGGGATGGCGATCGGGGTCTCGGTACACGCTGTCGTTACATTGCTGGCGCTGACCAGCGGGAGGCACCTGCTTTCCTAACCCTGTCAGCCATTCACCGGAGGTGATAGATATGTACAAGGCAACCATGAAAACCGCCTTGGCCCTTCTCTTTTCTGTGCTCCTGCAGATCGGCGCATCGGCGCAGCAGGGTTCCCGGCCGGAGGCCCAACTCTTCGACTATGACGCAAGCGCTGCCCTGGATATCTTGGGGAATTCCAAAGAACTTGTTGACGGCATCACCGTCCACGATCTTTCCTACGCCGGCCCGAAAGGCGGACGTGTCACATCATACATGGTTGTCCCGCCGGGCGGCGGTCCCTTCGCGGCCTTCGACGATCCGGTTCTGGGACCATTTATGAAAGGCTTGACGGCTGAGCAGAAGCAGAAATATGGCGACGCAATCCACCCCATCGAGCCTATTCGCTTTGTCGGCAACTCGGGCCCGGCGAGCCTGTTTTTTCAGTTTGCGCGACACGATCGGTTCATCTCGGAACAGGCTGCCAAGCAGTTCTATGAAGCGGCGGGCCAGCCGAAACAGTCTAGGTGGTACTTTTGCAGCCACGAGTTCAACGACTCGGAGTCGCGATTAGACAGGATAGACTGGATTTCACAGCAACTCGGCGTTCGGGTTCAAAAGAGTCCCTCGCCGCCAAAGAAGTGATGCGAGACCCGATAGCCGAGGGCGACATCTTTGGGGCCGTATTACGGATGACAAATCCGGCAGGGGCGGTAGCCGGCGGTTGATGCTTCCACGGAAGTGTTGAAATCAACGCGGTTACTCTTTGAAATGTGAGCGACCCAGCTGCAGTTTGGTCGGTGGTAAATGTTGAGCACCCTATTCCCGATGATCTGGCCGAGGGCGGTCGTGGCCGGAGGTGGGTTACCGCCAGGATGCCATGAGGTAGCGTTTGGGAGGGAGTTAGCTGCGCCTGCTGAAGACAGGTAGGGGACTGGCCCGGCCGGGGATAAATTGGCAGTCAAAGCGTCGCGCGCCAGCTGACGAGCGCAAATCAAGCCGTAAGTCAGACTTACAACCGCCACAACCGAAAACGCCAGAATTATCGAAGTGAAGAAATCCAACCCGAGCAGCTTTAAAAAGAAGTAGAGTCCCCAATACCACCACAGAAAAGTTCGACCTAAAAACTCCTTGGCGTACTTTCTGGTATTCACGGCAATCCGCTGTGGGTCATGGGGCACGCCGGGTTGCCTTGAGGCAGACCGGGTTGGTACCGGCCCGCTAAAAACACTCTGCACGGCAGGCGAGCCCGGAGTCATAGGGATTGGGCGGTGATGCCTGGCCTGCCAGGGCGTCCATTTGGGATACCCGGAACCGCCAGGAGGCCCATCAACCCGCGGAGCTTCTCTGGTCCGACCGGCGACCACAATATCCAGCGGGGCAACCATCCAGGAGGGCAGTGTGGATCTTGTGCTCACCAGATCAAGTAGGCTGGGCGCCTTTGCCGGGTCATCTGCGGCCGCCCTCTCCAACACTTCTGCCAGTTCTCGATGCTCGGGCCCAATACCCTTAATCTGTGAGAAGAGGGCGGATGACGCAGGCTCGACGAAATCAGACCGGGTAAAGAGCATGTTCTCATCGTGATGCTCGGCCCACAGTCCGGGGCGTTCAGCCAGTGAGATCAACGAGAGGTAGATGGCGAGCGAGGAGAAATTGTCCATGCCCTGGTTGAACAACCGCATGTCTCTGGCCGGGTGCTGGTAATGTTGATGACCCAGCTCGCTGGCCGTCCAGCCTGTCATGGCCGGGACAAACATCCCGTCAAGGTCAACCAAGCGTAAGTTCCCGCGCTCAATGATGATATTGCCATGCTGCAAATCACCGTGCGCGATGCCGGCATCACGCAATGCCCTGATCAGCTTGAGCCACTCGTCCGCCATGTGAAGCAGAATTTCTTGCCTGGTTACTACTTCATCAAGGTAAACGTCCAGGGTTGGGCCTTCGATCCACTCCATGAAGAGGATTGGATACCTGCGCCCGCGTACGAGTATGCCCCCTGGCTCATAGGCGAAGCTTGCGAGTGCCGGAATGCGATGAGCCTGCAAATGTTCATCAATCGCCTTGTATCTTTGCTCGCGGTCGCCGAGATAGCCGCGAAAGCAGCGCACGGCATACGCTCCGCCGTTCGATGGTTTGAGCTTGTACACATAAGCAAACTGTCCGGACGTCACTAGGGGCATCCCCAGGCGATCAACGGCGGGCAGCGTCTCGCGCAGAAGGGGGTCGGTGAAACAGATGCCGGGGCACTGTATCGCTTCGGCAAAGTGACTTGCGGAGGGCCAGTATGTCGGGGTCGGCTCTAACATCATTCACCCGGTCAGCAGACCGTCCAAGCCCGGTACAATTCTGATGACTGCAATATCATCATCCTTGATCCTGCCGGCGGTTCGCTCCTCGTGGAAGAAGCGTGCCAGATCTTCATCCCGCCCGGCGGCCAGCAGTGCCTCAAACTCCGCCCGCGCAGGATCTTGCCTGGCACGCATCATCAGATACCAAGCGGCGGCGGCGTCAGACAAGAGGAGAAAGACATCTCCCGGCTCAACCGTTCCAGAGCCGACAACAGTGTGTGAGAGGGCCGTCTCCTGCAATGAGCAGAGCGAAGGGACGAGCAGTGGTGTGGCATTGAAATGCTGATAATCTGCAATAGGCAGGGCGTGGCTTATCGCATCACCCCGGCAGTGCACAAGACAGGAATCGCCCAGTGCGATCGTATTCCAGCGAGGAGAGCCGTTGGTCAAATCAAACTGGAGGCCAACGAAAGCAGCGAACGAGCCGCCGAGCGATTTCTCCTGGGAGTACCAGGAGAGATGAAGGCCGCTCCAGGAAGAGTGCAGCCACTCGCCCTGCTCGGCGGCCCATGTCCCGAAATCCTCAACCGTCAGCGCGGGTCGCTCCTCGTGCACCCAGCTTTGGACCAGCCTTTGAGCCCACGTTTGCGAGTCGAAAGCTTCCGTCGCCCCGTCGGCGATCGCGTACCTGAGAGCCGGCGGGTTCATCCCGATGACGTCTTCACACTCTGCGAGCTCATGGCCGCTCTTCGGCAGCAGGAAATGTTGTTCTTGTAGGCGCCAGGTATGTGAGTTCATCTCGGCTCACCTGTCGATCAAGCAAACGCCACTTCGTTACGTATCCATCCACATATGTGGTTTCATCCCGGTCAGGCTCGTACCGATTTCATAGAATTGGACAACTGATGATGGATCAGCATTGAAGACAAAGCCCCTTGATCCTTCTTCTGCTTTCACCCCTAACTGCGCAGCGGCGGCCAGGAAATTTGCCGGCAGTGAGCTGGAAATCTGAAAGAGTGTGCGCGCAAACCCGTCCGGCAGTATGGAATCGCTCGTGGGGTACTCGATTTTGGAGCTGCGCCGTGATGAGATGTGGCAGTTAAAGAGAAGCGCTTGACCGTCGTCAGTGCCGAGCGACATGATCTCCCGTCCTATCTCACCTGGATCCCCGTCACTGGACTCGCCGTCCGTCAGGTGGAGCACGGTCGGGGGAAAGCCGCGCGGGTGTTCGGCTAACCACTGCTCGATAATCGCCTTGACCTGTGCGAAGGCTTGACACATCGGCGTCCCGCCGTCCGCTATCGGGTAGACCCACATCGGAAAACGGACAGGCATTTCGACAAAGCCGCCTGCCCCGTCAGGCATTCTCTTATACCGGGTCTCGATGCGAAGCGGGTATTCAGCGGCTTCAGAAATGGGGGCGAGCCGGCGGTTTGCCAGGAGTCCGCCGAAGGCCGGGCCGACCTGGCGACCGTAGCCGATCACGGAGATATAATAGTAGTTGCGTACCTCTTCCGTCTTGGTGCAGCGAATGACCAGATCGTGAAGGGTGTGATTAACCACGTCGGCGACGTAATCTGCCTTACGCACCCCATTTTCGCCGCCAAACGGGTCTGCCATTGAGCCGGACTGGTCGAGCAGGAGAATGATACAGGTTGGGTTAGCACGCGTAATTTGAGCCGAATACACCTTCCTTGACCTCCGACCGCCACGGTCACGCTCCGGTGAGCGTGCTCTCATCATAAGGATACAGCCATCTTAATGAAAGAGTCACCCTACCATGTTTTTAATCTTGGCCTGGCATACTGTTTTGGACAGGAATCATGAGAGGACCCTCCGTAACCTCTGGAGCGCGGCTGACAAGGCTCAAGTAGATCATTAAGGAAAGTACAATGGTTGATGCGTTGACGATATCAGCAAGCATATTAATTGCAGCATTCAGTAGCCAGAGATGCATCGCCATACCAACTAATCCCGCCACAAGAGAAATGGGCATCGTTAAAACCCAGCATAACAACCCGATCACAAACCCGGCGCCGAGAATTCTCCAGCGGTAGCCTTTCGTCAGGTTATAACTCAGCTTGAGAACGTCAACCGGGCCGTGCTCCTCGAGCGTGGCGATCGGGCCAACGGGCACAAATGCTAACGCGAGAATGATGCCGGGCACGATCAAACAGATCATCCCTAAAACCTCAAGAATCCAGGCCAGGATTGAGGCGGCGACGATGCGTCCTAACCGGCTAACCCCCCAGCGATAGGCTTCCGTCAGACTGGGAGCCACGCCAGTGCTGAGTGTTGTGACGAGCGCGAAAAAGAGCGCGGGGGCGGCCAGGGTCCTGCACACTATTCCCAGAATGAAAAGTACGATGTTGGTCTGCCAGTTGAAGGCCGCTTCGTGAAGGCTCAAAGCTTTCACAATTTCGTAGGGGGCGAACACAACAAGCACGACTCTGATAATGAGCCAGAGGTTATTTTTAATTACATCGATAGTGGACGAGACGACTGAGCCGACGCTGTCGAAAGCCCGGACGTTAAAAGAAACGTTTGGTCCGGACTGAAAGGTCTCCGGCGGTCCGGCCAGGTCCCCCCGCGCACGCCCGGCCGGTTGCCACTGGGAGGACGCGCCCATACCAGGGTTCGCCAACTCGGCGCCACATCTCCTACACATCTCCGCCGATGCCCAGTTCACCAGCCCGCACTGAACGCACTTGACGCTGCTCATAAGACTCTCCTATCCGATATCAGTGTTTTAAAACTTATGCTTCTACTGTAGTGTGAAGACTTGGGCGAGCTATTCTGATTGGCGAGCAACGAAGAAATCTCCTACCCGGGGCTAATCACCCGGCCCATAAGGAGCATGACACAACTGCTATTATTTGGTCTAGAAAAATCTTCGTCAGGCGCGTGAAAACTTACCCGCGGTGAAGGAGCGCTCGTTTGATAGTGGGGATGCGCCGTTTAAATGGCCACCTCTCGGGTAACGCAGCTAAAGAGCAAAAATCGTTGAGCCGGCCCGGCTCAATCACCGGCTGACGAGATTGACCCCATAGAATCGGTGGCGTTGAGCGATGCCACCCGCCGCTCGGCATGGCGGTGAGCCAGTCTGTACAAAGCCGGCAGCACGAGAAGTATCAGGAGCGGGGCGGTGATCATCCCGCCAACCACCACGCGCGCGAGCGGTCGTTGGGTCTCGGACCCGATGCCTGTCGCGATTGAGGCTGGGAGTAGGCCAATCGCCGCGGCTAAAGAGGCCATCAGAACGGGGCGTAGGCGGAGTTCAGATCCGCGAAAGACCGCTTCGTCAAGCATGGCGCCCTGATTACGCAACTCTTTAATGTAGGAGATGAGAACCACGCCATTCAGCATTGAGACGCCGAAGAGCGAGATGAAACCGACCGCGGCGGAAATGCTAAAGGTCGTTTGTGTGACCAGCAGGGCCAGGATGCCGCCGATCAGCGCCAGGGGGACCGCCCCGAGCACAAGCAGCGCGTCTTTGAGATTGCGGAAATTGCTGTAGAGCAGGAAGAAGATGATGAGAAGGCTGACGGGTACGAGGACTTCCAGGCGCGCCACCGCCTCCTGTAATTCCTGAAACTCGCCCGCCCATTCGTAGTGGTAGCCTTGCGGGAGTTTCACGTTCTGCTTGATCCTGGCCTCGGCGTCGGCGATGGTGCTCTGGAGGTCGCGGCCGCGCACGCTGAATTTGATCGGGAGGTAACGCGCATTGTTTTCGCGGTAGATGAAGGAGGCGCCGGTTCGCTTGATCACGTCGGCGACCTGCCTGAGCGGCACGGGCGCACCGCTCGGCGTATTCACCGGAATATTGGCGATTGTCTCAACATTGTTGCGATAACTGGGCAGAAAGCGAAGCACTACGTCGAACCTCTTCTCACCCTCGAGCACCTGCGTCACAGCCTGGCCGCCAATGGCCGCCTGCACGACGCCGTTAATGTCTCCGGGCAGCACGCCGTAGCGCGCCGCCCTCTGGCGGTCTACCTGAATAAGCAGATTCGGTTGACCCAATTCGCTCATCACGCCGAGGTCGGCCACCCCCGGCACGGTTTTCATCACCTGCTCGATCTGGGTGGCCGCTGTTTTGAGCTTTTCCAGATCATCCCCAAAGAGCTTGATCGAGTTTTCGCCTTTGACCCCCGACATTGCCTCTTCAACATTGTCCTGGATGTTCTGTGAAAAATTGTAATCCACCCCGGGGATCCGGCGCAGATCAGCTTCCATCTGGCGGACCAGTTCAGACTTATCGATGCCCTTGGGCCACTCCTCGCGCGGCCTGAGGCTGACGAAGAACTCACAATTAAAGTAGCTCGTCGGGTCCGTGCCATCGTCCGGGCG
>CAYLJO010000204.1:0-11001 GCA_964383905.1 uncultured Blastocatellaceae bacterium | reverse complement strand
GCGCGAGTAGCCATTGCCGCCATGTATCTGCACGGCGTCGGCGCACACCTTGTTGGCCGTCTCCGAAGCAAAGAGCTTAGCCATGGCCGCGTAATAGCCCGCCTGTTGATGTCGAGCGTCTTTCATGGCGGCGGCGCGGAGGGTGAGCAGTCGGGCCGCATCAGTTTCCGTGGCCATGTTGGAGAGTTTGAATTGAATGGCTTGAAACTCCCCGATAAGCTGGCCGAAAGCCTGGCGCTCCTGGGAGTATTTGATGGCTTCGTCGAGAGCGCCCTGCGCGATGCCCGTCGAAAGCGCGCCGATCCCGATGCGGCCTTGATCCAGGCTATTGAAGGCCACTTTCAAGCCGTTGCCTTCCCCGCCGAGCACATTCTCCGCCGGCACACGGACATCAACAAAACTCATCTCGGCGGTCTGCGAAGCCCGCTGGCCCATCTTGTGCTCGATGCTCGAGACGGACAGCCCCGGAGTGTCTCCTTCGACAATGAACGCCGTCACACTGTTTCTGTCAGAGACGCGCCCCGTGACGGCCATGACAATGTACGTGTGCGCCTCGCCGCCGTTTGTCACCCACGACTTGGTGCCGTTAATGATATAAGACACGCCATCGCGAACGGCGCGCGTCCGCAAGTTTGTTGCGTCTGAGCCCGCCGGCGGTTCGGATAGACAGAACGCGCCGAGCTTCTCGCCCTTGGCCAGTGGCACGAGGTGGCGGCGTTTCTGCTCGTCTGTTCCAAAGCTCAAGATGGGGTAGCAGCAGACAGAGTTTGTCACGCCGACGATCACGCAAACCGAAGCGTCGGCGCGGGCGATCTCCTCAAGCGCGAGCGCGTACGCGACAGTATCAAAGCCAGCTCCGCCCCATTCTTCGGGGACAATCATGCCGAGCAGACCTAGTTTCGCCAGGCCCTTCAATTGATCATGCGGGAACTGCGCCTTCTCATCATACTCATGCGCGCGCGGCGCAATCTCTCCAGCCACGAATTCGCGCACAGATGATTGGGCCATCCGCTGCTCTTCGGTAAGCTCAAAATTCACCGCTTTCAGGCTCCTCTTCGTTTTGAAACTAGCACGGCTCAGGACGGCGAACAAGTTGTCATAGTCTTGTCATGCGCACCAAATGGGCCGCTTGCCGCATCTTTCTCCTATCAATTACAATACTCTTCGCGTTTTCATTTGTTTGCTATAGTAATGAGGCCCCTTTTATTCACCGTCCTTGCTGCCTACGTGATCGCGGCGATACATTCGATCCTCGCGTTCGTTAACAAGCGCCGCGCGCTGGAGCGTGTCTCGTTGTCGGCCCTCGCCGTGGGATTCTCGATGCACACAGCCTTGCTCGTCGTTGATTGGGCGCAGGACGGTAATTATCCCATCTTTAGCCTGCGTGAGACCCTCTCCTTTCTCGCGTGGACGCTGGTTGCCGCTTACGGCCTGACTTTATACCGCTACCGGACGTTGGCGCTGGGCAGCTTTACGCTTCCGCTCGTCGCTTTACTGATGTTCACTGTCGCTTTGACGCGCGATGCCCAAGCGGCGGCGCCCGGTGATGTGGTGAGCGGCGGCGCCGGTTGGCTCTTACCCATTCACCCGACGTTGCTGGTCTTCTCATACGCCTCCTTCTTTGTCGTCTTCATTGCGAGCGTGATGTATATCCTGCAGGAGCGCGAATTGAAGATGAAGACATTTAGCGCCATCTTTCACCGTCTTCCGTCGTTAACTACTGTGAATGAGATTGCCACCTCCGCCGCCGAAATTGGCTTCACGCTGTTAACGCTTGGCATCATTACAGGTATGCTGTGGTCTTCGTCACGTGACGGCCGGCTCTGGCACAATGATCCGAAGGAGATTTTTGCGGCCTTAACGTGGCTGCTCTACCTCGTGCTCATACTATATCGCTCGAGCGCCGGCTGGCGTGGGCGTAAGGCGGCGTGGATGGGCGTCGTCGGGTTTGCGCTGGTGCTGTTCACCTTTTTTGGCACGCGCCTGATGGGTGGGTATCATATTTTTGGGTGAAAGCAGTGGTCAGTAGTTAGTGATCAGTAATCAGCAATTGGTAACTGATTGCTGCGTTGGCGCTTTGATCATACGAGCAGAGACAACAGATGATCGGGGAAAGTTTTTGCTGATTACTGACTACTGATCACTGAATACTTCTTTATGTCCATTGTTCTGGTCGGACTCAATCACAAAACCGCGCCTGTCGAGGTGCGGGAGCGTCTCGCGTTCACTGACGAGGCCTGCGCCGAAGGGTTGCGCACGCTTGTTGACGGCAGCGTGGTGCGCGAGGGGTTGATTGTCTCGACTTGTAATCGCGTCGAAGTGTTGACGGCGACCGACGATAAAATGGGGGCTGAGGGGGCGGCGCGGATCACCCGATTCCTGAGCGAAGCCCGCTCTGTCCCTCACGAAGACTTTGACCGGCACCTCTACAGCCACACCGACGATGCTGCGGTGCGGCACATGTTTCGTGTCGCCTCTTCGCTGGACTCGATGGTCGTCGGCGAGCCGCAGGTACTGGGCCAAGTGCGTCGCGCGTATTCTCTGGCCGTCAAAGCGGGCACGGCCGGTCGTGTGCTTAACCGTTTGGTCCACCATGCCCTGCGCGTCGCCAAGCGCGTGCGCTCTGAGACGGGCATTGCCGCCTCCGCCGTCTCGATCAGTTATATGGCCGTCGAGTTGGGGCGCAAAATCTTCGGCTCGCTGGCCGGTCGGACGGTATTGCTGATCGGGGCGGGCGAGATGGCCGAGCTTTCCGCACGCCATCTCGTCAATGCCGGTGTTTCGCGCGTGCTCGTGGCGAATCGCACAGAAGATACGGCGCGAAAGCTTGCCTTTGAGTTTGGCGGCACATCCGTCGACTACTCCCGCCTGGGTTATCATCTGGCCGAGGCCGATATTGTGATCTGCTCCACAGGCGCATCTGATTTCGTAGTCACGCCGGCCTTAGCGCGTGAAGCCCTGGAGTTAAGGCGCAATCGACCGGCGTTCTTCATAGACATCTCAGTCCCGCGCAACATCGATCCGGCCGTCGGACAGATCAGCAATCTGTTTCTCTTCGATATTGATGACCTTGAAGCGGTGATCGCCTCCAATATACGCGAGCGCGAGAGCGAGGCCGGGCGCGCCGAACTGATCGTGGAATCTGAGGTGATGCAGTTTCAGCAGGCCCTGCGTGCGCTCGACATTGGGCCGGCGCTCGGCGCGCTACGTAAGAAACTGCAGGATGTGGCGCGCCAGGAGCTGGAGCGTCGGCGCAATCGCCTGGGGCAATTAACGCCTGAACAAGAGCAGGCTATCGAGGCCCTGCTGATAGCGACCGTTAATAAGATATCTCACCCGCTGATTGACCGCATGCGGCGATCCTACGACACCGGCGAAGAGGACGACGTGCAAGCCTGGCGTGACATCTTCGGCCTGCAAGAATAGGACTCACCGATTGCCGCAACTCAGGTAAAATAATTCATAGCTTATACATGAGACTATAGAATGTTCCGGGAATGATTTTTACTTTATTGATGCCTGAGTTCAGACCTTCTTCATGGAATTTTTCAATAAGATCGCACAGCAGCTTCTGCAATACGGACACCTGGCGGTGGTGAATTACGGCTACCGGGGCGTGTTCTTTGGCGTGATGCTGGAAAACGCCGGACTCCCTGTACCCGGCGAAACCATTCTTCTGATCGCAGGTTTTTATGCCTCGCTCGGCGATCTATCGCTTCCTTTGGTGATGCTCACGGCTGCCACGGGCGCAGTTATCGGCGACAATATCGGGTTCGCGATCGGCCGTCATCACGGGCGGGGCTTTCTTTTACGCTTCGGGCGCTTCGTATTCTTAACTCCACAACGTCTCGCCCGTATCACACACTTTTTCGACCGCTACGGCGATAAAACGATTCTCGTGGCGCGCTTCATCACGGGACTGCGAGTATTTGCGGCCATCCTCGCCGGAGCATCGAACATGCGCTGGCGCATCTTTCTCCTCTACAATATGGCGGGGGCGATTCTGTGGTCGGTCGTCATCACCACGCTCGGCTACCTGTTTGGCCATAGCTTGCCGCTGCTCGAGAAATGGGTTGGCCGCAGCGGTCTCTTGATGTTGATAGCGGCAGTCATCGCACTCGCCATCGCGTGGCGTGTGCGTGCGCATCGCAAATCTCTTGAGGAAACGTAAGTAACTGGATGAAAGTCCCTCTCGTCATCGGCTCTCGTGGCTCTAAACTCGCGCTCTGGCAGGCCGAGTGGGTCAAAGAGCGTCTCGGCATAGCTCAACCGCAAGCCGGCGTGCGCATCGAGATCATCAAGACTTCCGGCGACGTGCTGAAAAATGTGCCGCTGGCGGTGATCGGCGGTAAGGGCGTGTTCACTAAGGAGCTCGAGCAAGCCCTGCTTGACCATCGTATTGATCTGGCCGTTCATTCTTTAAAGGACTTACCCACAGCTATCCAGCAGGGACTTGCTCTGTCGGCGATTACCGAACGTGAAGATGCCCGGGATGCCCTCGTGTTGCGCGCCAACCTTTCCGTCACTAATCCGTCGCTGGTGAATCTGCCGGAAGGCGCGGTGGTCGGCACGTCGAGCCTGCGCCGGCTGGCGCAGTTGAAACATTTGCGGCCAGACCTGAGGATCAAAGATTTGCGCGGTAATGTTGACACGCGACTGCGTAAGCTTGATGCCGGTGAATACGAGGCAGTGATTCTGGCGGCCGCCGGGTTGCGTCGCCTGGGCCTAGGGCACCGGATCAGCGCCTACATCGGGCCGGAAGAAATGCTGCCGGCGGTCGGGCAAGGTGCGCTTGCCATCGAAACACGCGCCGATGATACGGGCACAAGGGAAATCCTGGCCCCACTTGATCATGCTCGAACACGCGCTGCATGTACTGCCGAACGTGAATTGCTCCGCGCTCTCGGAGGCGGGTGCCAACTACCAATCGCCGCGCATGCTGTCGTGCAGGCAGATCGCTTGCGGCTCGACGGCCTGGTCGCAGACCCGTCAGGCGAGAAGGTTCTCCGTGATGATCTAGAAGGGGAGGCCGGTGAGGCTGTACATATTGGCCAGGCCCTTGGCGCTCGTCTGCTTGGACGCGGAGCCGGTTCACTTCTCAGCGAACTCCCGATGCAATAGTCAATCCAAAGCTATTGAAGGCTGCTATGGCGGAACATGAAACAGCGACAGACGAAGCCCAAAAGGTATCGCGGCCTTTAGACGGGAGAACAGTTATGATCACCCGGGCGCGCGCGCAGGCCGCAGAATTCGTGGCAGAACTTGAGCGCTTCGGCGCGCGCGTGATGGTTTGCCCGACGATTGAGATTACGGCGCCTGAGGACTACGCGCCGCTTGATGAAGCGATCGAAAATTTATACGGCTATAACTGGATCCTATTCACAAGCGTGAACGGCGTGGACCATTTTCTACGGCGACTGTCAGAGAATGGCCGTGAGACGAGCGTTCTTGATGACCTGCGTGTGTGCGCCATCGGCGAGGCGACGGCCGATCGCCTGCGCGAAGCTCAGATTCACGTTGACGTCGTCCCCCTGAAGTTCAAAGCCGAAGGAGTCTTCGCCGCCATTGAAAGCTACGTCGGCGGGCGCGAAGGTTTACGCGGGCTGAATTTTCTCATTCCGCGTGCGGCCGTGGCGCGAGATTATCTTCCGCGCGCGTTGGAAGAAGCAGGCGCGCGCGCCGATGTGGTCGCAGCGTATCGCACCGTCGCGCCCCACACCGCCGAGCGGGGCCGGATTGAGGCTCTGCTCGCGGGCGGCGGCGTTGATTGCATCACTTTTACAAGCTCTTCGACGGTGAGTAACTTCGCTCGACTATTTGACACAACTGATCTCAAAGGACTGCTCGACGGTGTCGTTATCGCTTGCATCGGTGATGTTACTGCGAGCACAGCCTCCGCGTACGGTCTACGTACAGACATCCAGCCGGCAGAGTTCACCATCCCGGCGCTTGCGCGCGCCATCGCGGACTATTATTCGCCGCGCAGTTGAAATCGCCGCTCGCCCCCCTGTGTTAAACTCTTGTTATGTCTAAAGGACGGGTTCTAATTGTTGACGATGAGATGGCGGCCGCCGAAGCTGTCGGCAAGCATCTGGTCGCATGGGGCTATGAGGTTGCAACTGAAGCGGACGGCTTAGCCGGCCTCCAACGCGTCGAAGAATTCCGGCCTGATGTCATCCTCGCCGACATTTTAATGCCGCGCCTCGACGGTTTTGGGCTATTACGAGAGGTTCGTGCTCAGTATCCCGAAATTGTCGTCATCCTCCTCGCCGAAAAGGGGTCCGTCGAAATGGCCCTCCGCGCGATTCAGGAAGAAGGCGCGTATCACTACTTCGAAAAACCGGTTGACACGCAAAAGCTGCGCATTGTGCTGGAACGCGCGGTTGAATACGGTTTAGCGCGGCGCGAGAACGAGTTGCTCAGGCGCCAACTGCGTGACCACGGTGCGTTTGGCGAACTCGTCGGTAACTCCGAACCGATGCAACAGATTTACGCCTTAATCGAACAGGTCGCGCCGTCTTCGGCCTCGGTTTTGATCACCGGCGAATCCGGCACAGGGAAAGAGATTGTCGCCCGCACGATTCACAACTTGAGCCCGCGCAAAGCTGCCCCTTTCGTCGCGATAAACTGTTCCGCGATCCCCGAAACACTGATGGAGTCGGAGCTTTTCGGCCACGAGAAGGGAGCGTTCACGGGTGCGGCGTCGCGCCGTCAGGGTTGTTTCGAACTGGCGAATTCCGGAACTTTACTGCTCGACGAAATTGCCGAAATGCCGATGCTGCTACAGGCGAAACTCCTGCGCGTGCTCGAAGAGCGCACCGTGAGACGGCTCGGCAGCACCCAGGAGGTGCCCGTGGATGTGCGCCTCCTCGCCGCTACCAATAAAGAGCCGCATGGGGCGGTCCGCGCCGGAATCCTGCGCGAAGATCTTCTCTACCGGATGAACGTGATCACGATCAATTTGCCGCCGTTGCGCGAGCGCAAAGAAGATCTGCCGCTGCTTGTTCAGCATCTCATCACGCAACTCGCGGAGAAGCACGGGCGCCCGGCACGCTTCCTAAGTCCTTCCGCGGTTGAAGCGCTGCAGTCGCACGCCTGGCCCGGTAATATCCGTGAGCTTCGCAACGTCATTGAACGCGCGGTCATTATCTGTTCAGGCGAGGAGATTGAAAGGCATCATCTCGCCCCGTATCCGGTCGATCAGCGGGCCCGTGTGCGGAGCGAAGACACGGTGACGTTCCCGGTTGGGACTCCCATCGAAGAGCTCGAGCGGCAAATGATTTTACGAACCTTACAGAAGACAAATAACAACAAGACGCGCACCGCCGAATTCCTCGGCATCAGCTTGAAAACCCTTCACAACAAGCTTCGTCTGTACCGCGAGCGCGGCCTGCTGCCGGATGATTCCCAATTGCGTTCAACCCAATCAGGCGATGAGCAACGCGCCGGCGAGTGATTTTGAAAGAGACGCTTAAGTCTTTGGTCGGTGGGGAGATAGCACGGCTTCCGCGATCCGCTTCCGATCCGCCGCTATCTTTTGCAGGCTTGCGCCCGGCGGACTACGAATGTTATTGATTGTCGCTCTGATGCCTGTTCTACTCTTCTTTATTGACGGCTTGGGGATCGGTGCGCGTGGGCCATTCAACCCTCTCGACGGACTGCGCGGAGCCGCCCCGCTGGCGATTTTTCAGAACGAAGAGCCGGAAGCTATCTTTGACGGGAGGCTCGTGCGGACGGACGCCTGCCTGGGCGTCGAAGGCCGGCCGCAGAGCGCTTCGGGACAAACAACTATTTTGACCGGCGTCAATGCGCCCGCCGCGCTGGGGTTTCATAAACAGGGCTTCCCCAACCAAGCCTTATTGAAGATCATCGGCGAGCATTCAATCTTTCTCCAGCTCAAAAAGGCGGGCGTCGGGCCCAACGCTTTTGCCAACGCCTACACCGCCCGCTTTTTCGAAAGCCGCCCGCGCTGGGTGTCGGCCACTACCGCCGCGGTCGAAGCCGCCGGGATGCGCTTTCACAATATCGAAGACCTGAAAGCGGGGCGCGCCGTTTTTCAAGACTTCACAAATGGAATGCTGATCGAGCGCGGCCTGGATGTTTCAATGCGCACGCCGGAGCAGGCGGGAGAAACGCTGGCCGGGATGGCCCAAAAACATTGCTTCACGCTCTATGAATATTTCATCACGGACAAGGTCGGCCATGCGCAGGATATGGAGGCGGCGCGCATTATCCTGGTGAAGCTTGCGCGCTTTGTCCGTTCCGTGCTTTCACGTCTCGAGCTTGGGAGCGTCACCGTGTTGCTCACCAGCGATCATGGCAACATCGAAGATTTGTCGTCGCGAAATCACACGCGTAATTTTGTGCCGACGCTAATTTGGGGGGCAGACCGGGACCGCGTAGCTCGCCGTATCCGCACGCTCGCCGATATCACCCCTACCATTGTTGATGTTCTGAAAGAGGAAGCGACGGCACATTAAATGGACGCTCCGGCAACTACGCCCCCGCGCGAAACCGGCACCGGCGGTCGTGCATCTTTGGCAGCCAACCCGATCGTTCCGCGTTATTCCTACTACGCGCTCGCGATCCTTGTCTTAGTTAATTTTTTGAATTACATAGACCGGCAGGTCTTGCCCGTGGTCGCGCCTTACATGATGGCGGACCCTCACCTGCAGGCGACCCATGCCGAGATCGGATACATGGACGGGGCGCTGCTGCTTTCGTTTACCGTGCTCGCACCGCTCTTCGGAGGCCTTGGCGATCGCTATTCGCGCACAAAATTGATGGCGAGCGCGGCCGTCATCTGGAGCATTGCAACGGCGCTCACGGGTGTTGTCGATCTACTTCCTTTCCTGCCCGCATCAGTCCATTTTCAAGTACCTCTTCTGCGAACCCCACTCGCCATGTCGGGCGCGGCTCTCGCGCTCTGCTTTGTGCGCGCCGTCGTCGGTGTTGGTGAATCGTCTTACTCGACCATCACGCCGAGCCTGATCGCAGACTATTTTCCACCGCAGCGGCGGGCGACAGCACTCGGCGTTTTCCAGGCGGCAATACCGATGGGATTTTCGCTCGGCTTTGTGATCAGTGCCGTGCTCGCCTACTTTTTCGGTTGGCGGTTGGCGTTCATGATCGTTGGAGTGCCCGGCATTGTCGCCGCCGTGCTCGTGTGGCGGCTGCGCGAGCCGATCCGCGGCGCAACAGATAAGCATGCTCAACACACGCATCCCGCAGAGAATACCGAAAGCTCCACCGAAACTGCGCGCCCCCCGGATCGTGCCGAGGCGAGAGGGCCCTGGCTGCGCACCGCGTGGACCATTCTTCGCACACGCGACTGGTTTCTCGCGACCGCCGGCTACACTGCGCTGACCTTTGCATTGGGCGCTTTCTCGTTATGGGCCACGGTGCTGCTCCATGAAGATAAAAAGATGAGCGAGTTGAACGCCGGCGTCACTCTTGGCATTGTTGCCCTGTCAGGCGGGGCGGCGGGAACATTCGGCGGCGGATGGCTGGCGGATCGTGTCGTTGAGAAAAGGCGTAACGGTTACTTCTTAGTTTGTGCGGTCGCCACGCTGCTGGGCATCGTGCCGGCGCTGCTGGCGCTTATCTCAAACGACCGGCGAATCTACCTACCTTCGATCTTCTTTGCCGTGCTGCTGCTTTTCGTCAGCAACGGGCCCTTCCATGCCATTCTCGTTAACAGTGTGCCGCCGCTCCTTCGTGCAACCGCGGTGGCCCTCAACATCGTGATCATACATACCTGTGGCGACCTGATCTCGCGGGTGGCCGTGGGTGTCTTATCGGACGCGTTGAAGGCCGGGCATCTCCCCGCTTTCGCATCGCTCGCCTATTTTTTCGGGATCGATGCGCGGCAGCAGAGTCTTTCCGCCGCGCTCCTTATCGCCCCCGCGGCCCTCATTTTATCCACCCTCTTTTTCTTCACCGGCGCGAGTAAACAGAAGACAGCTGGCAGTAAGCGATAGCGAAAGACATTGCCCTTTGCACCGGTCGCCGAATGAGCCTGGGGATAAAGTCATCCTTCAAAACGGCGTTCGTACGCCACTCAAGCTGGTCTCGCCTCCGTTTCATCCTGAGTTAGGCTGGCCTTCCCGCTATATGACGAATGCGCATGATGAATACCTTTCCCCTATCTAACAATCTTGAGTAGATCAATGTCTGGTTAAGCTAAGGCCAAATCCGAGATAACTTCCGCACCGAGCTTTCGGAAGACTTCGGGCGAAATCTTGATCTTGATCCGACGACCGCCGCCGCCTAAAATCACCCACTCCAGGCACATAATCCGCTCGTCCACATATAGCGGGACAGCCGCAGGGAGAGAAAGGGCGGTGACGCCGCCCACCTCCATCCCTGTCAACTCCGCCATCTCATCGGAAGAGGCGAATGAAGCTTTGGAAACGCCCAGCAGATTCCTGACACGCTTATTCACATCCAGCCGGGTGTTGGCCGGGATCACACATACGGCGTATTTCTTCGGCCCTTTCTTCGAGGTGACGACGATCGTATTGCAGGTCTGACCAGGTGGGAAACCGTACCTTTCACAGAATGCTGCGGTGCCAGAGAATTCGGGATCAATTTCGATGACCTGATAAGGCACCCCGGTCTTATTTGCGGCCTCGATCACCCTCTGTTGTGGATCCGCTATTTGATAATGACCCTCTGGATGTGTACTCATGATTAAAAACTCTTGAGCGTCTGGATAATCAGATGAATTGGGCGTGCGCGTCCAAACCTCGCAGTAAGCGCCGATCTTGATGTGTCACACTGCAATGTACGTTGGGTAAGAGAACCAAGCCGTATGCAGCTACTCCAACGGCTCAGGTTAAACAAAACATGCCGATGTTGAATAGAACTCCCATGATTCTATTGGACACCGGTTACCAAGGATGACAACACCGGAATTTAACCTGCCGAGGGACAGCGCATCAAGCATTCGATCTTGCGGATGAAAATCAGGCTCATTTCGGTCGAGTTGAGTTCGTTGTT
>CAYLJO010000203.1:0-11033 GCA_964383905.1 uncultured Blastocatellaceae bacterium | reverse complement strand
GCGCGCCTCATGGTTGACGAAGGGGTGGCCGAAGCGGCCCTTGATGCAGAGGAACTCGCCGTTGTGACCGTTGACATAGCGGTCGCGGGCCACGACGCGCATCAGCTCCCCGGCGCGCGAGCCGAGCGACATCTGGCACCCGTCAGAGCAGTAGGTGCACGTCGAGACGGTCTGGCTCAGCTCCCACGGGCGCGCCTGGTGGCGGTAGGTCGCATCAAGCAGCGTGCCGGTCGGGCAGACTTCGATACAATTGCCGCACTCGGAACAGTTGAGCCAGCCGCCGAACGTGCCGATGACAGTGTTTGCGCCTCGCCCGCCCGCCTCGATCGCGTCCTCGCCCATCCACTCGTCGCAGACGCGGGTGCAGCGTTTACAAAGGATGCACCGCTGCGGGTCGTTGGCCACCATCGGGGAAAGGTACTTCTCCGGCATATAGTTCTTGCGTTCCGTGAAGCGCTCCTCCAGCCCGCCCCAGTCGAAAGCCATCTCCTGCAGCTCACACTCGCCGCCGCGGTCACAGATGGGGCAGTCGAGCGGGTGGTTCGCCAGCAGGAATTCCACCATTGCGCGCTGCGCTTTCTCGATCTCTTCGCTCTGGGTGGTGACAACCATGCCGTCCGTGCAGGTGATCGTGCAGGAGGTCTGAAGCTTTGGCATCTTCTCGATGCGCACCAGACACATGCGGCAGGAGGCTTGCAAAGCGAGGTCGGAGTAGTAGCAGAAGGAAGGGATGTTGAAACCTTTTTCGCGGCAAACGTCGATCAGGCGCGCGCCCTTGGCGACCTGGAAATCCTGACCGTTGATCGTAACTTTAATCAACTCTGTAGACATTGGTTAACCGTCGGTTCATTCTTCCGGTGAAATAATTAGCTGTCAGGCTACTGCCATCTCCGCTTGCGCGAGCGGCACGAGGTGGCGCTTAAAGTCTTCGGGAAACTTCTTGATCGCGGATTGGATCGGCCACGCGGCAGCATCACCGAGCGGGCAGAACGATTTGCCCTCAATGTTGTCGCACAGATCGAGGATCAACTGCGCGTCCTCGGGTCGGCCCTCGCCGCGCGCGATGCGCTTGAAAATCTTCACCAGCCAGTCGGTGCCTTCGCGGCACGGCGTGCACCAGCCGCAGGATTCATGTTTGTAAAACTCGGTCAGATTTTTCGTGGACTCAAAAACATCGACCGTTTCGTCCATGACGATAAAGCCGCCGGAGCCGACCATCGAGCCCGCCGCGACCAGCCCCTCGTAGTCCATCTTCACTTTTTTACCGATGATGTCTTCGGCCGGCATAATGTAAACGCTGGAGCCCCCCGGGATCACGGCCTTCAATTTCTTCCCCCCGGGAATGCCGCCGCAATCTTCGAAGATGAATTTCTCCATCTCGTAACCCATCGGTAATTCATAAACCCCGGGGTGTGTGATATGACCGGAGACCGACCAGAGCTTGGTGCCGCCGCTCTTTTCCGTCCCGAGCTTCTGGTAAGCCTCGCCCCCGTTCATGATGATCCACGGCACGGCGCAGAAAGTTTCGACGTTGTTGACGACCGTCGGGCAGGCGTAGAGACCCGCGACGGCGGGGAACGGCGGTTTCATGCGCGGGTGTCCGCGCAAGCCCTCCAGCGAGTTGAGTAGGGCCGTCTCCTCTCCGCAGATGTAGGCCCCCGCCCCCGTGTGCGTGTAAACCTCGCAGGAAAAGTTTGTCCCAAAGATCTTTTCGCCGACCAGCCCGGCGGCACGCGCCTCATCGATCGCCCGATCCATAATGTCGATCAGGTACTTGTACTCGCCGCGCGTGTAGCAGTAGACGGTCTTTGAATTGAGCGCGTAGGCGGCCAGCAACATACCCTCGATGAGCAGGTGCGGGTCGCGCTCCATCAAGTAACGGTCCTTGAACGTCCCGGGCTCGGATTCGTCGGCGTTGCAAACAACGTACTTCGGTTTCGGCGAGTCTTTCGGCACGAAACTCCACTTCATCCCCGTGGGAAAACCCGCGCCCCCGCGCCCGCGCAGAGCCGACTTCTTGACCTCGGCGATCACGTCGTCCGGCGACATCGTATCGAGCGCCTTCTTCAGCGCCTCGTAGCCGCCGTGCTGGCGATAGACTTCGAGGCTCTGCGAGTTTTCCAACCCGAAGCGCGCCAGCAATAACGGCTCACACCCGATGGCTTCTATACGCATATGTCAAGGTAAATCGTGAATAGCTCATGGTAAAAACTAAATAACTTCTGTCAGCCATGGGCCGGCTTTCAGGGTAGCGACGCCAGGATTTCGTCCACCTTCTCCGGCGTTAAATTCTCGTAGTAGTCGAAGCCGATCTGGAACATCGGGCCCGTGCCGCACGAGCCAAGACATTCGACTTCGGAGAGAGAGAAGCGGCCGTCCGCCGATGTCTCGCCCGGCTTAATGCCAAGCTTTTCGGAACAGCGCTTCGTGATCTTATCCGCCCCCAGAATCTTACAGGAGAGCGTACGGCAGACCTGGATGTGGTATTTGCCGATCGGCTCCGTGTGAATCATCGAGTAAAAAGTGGCAACCTCCCAGATGTCGGTAATGCGCACGCCGAGGCAGTCGGCCAGGTATGCCACGCCCGGCGGGTCCAGGTAACCCCGCTCGCGCTGCACAATAAACATCAGTGGCAGAATGGCCGATCGCTTGACCGGATACTTAGCCAGGTGGCGATCGATCTCCGCTTCGACTGCCGGAGAAAAAGTTGCGACCTCCGCCGGGACCTTCGCCTCCTGCGGCAACGGATTATTTGGCGTAAACTGCTGACTCATGGTCTTAAGTTGTCAGTAATCAGTAGTCAGCTTTTTTGCTTTTCACTGACTGCTGATCATTGACTACTGATTGCTATCTATCAATTTCCCCGAGCACAATGTCGAGTGAGCCGATGATCGCGACGATGTCGGCGATCATCGCGCCCTTAGCCATGTCCGGGAGGGCCGAAAGGTTAATGAAGCTCGGCCCACGCACGTGCACCCGCGACGGTTTTGGCCCGCCGTCTGATTTCACATAAACGCCGAGCTCGCCCTTCGAGCCTTCAATCGGGTGATAGACCTCTCCCTTCGGCACGTCGAAGCCTTCGGCCACGATCAGGAAGTGATGGATGAGCGCATCCATGTGCGTTTTCATCGCCTCGCGATCCGGCAGGACGACCTTCGGCGCGTCCGCCTTAACCGGGCCGGGGCGCAGGCGGGAAAGCGCCTGCACGACGATCTTGTGCGACTCTCTCATTTCGTGCATCCGCACGAGGTAGCGCGCCCAGACGTCGCCACCCTGCTCGACCGGGACCTCGAAATCGTACTTCTCGTAACCCGAATAGGGGTTGGCGCGCCGGACATCGATGTTGACCCCGCTGCCACGCAGGCACGGCCCGGCCAGTCCCCAGTCGATGGCGTCTTCGGCGGAGATGCGCCCGATGTCCTGTGTCCGACGCTGGAAAATCTTGTTACCGGTCAGCAGCGTGTCGAATTCCTCAACCGCCGCAGGGAAATCATCGATAAATTGTTTGACGCGCCGCTCGAAACCCGATGGCAGATCCATCATCAGACCACCGATGCGAAAATAGGAGGGTGTCATGCGCCCGCCTGATGCGGCCTCAATCAGGTTGAGAATCTTTTCGCGCTCGCGAAAGCAATAAAAGAAGACCGTCATCGCGCCGATATCCAGCGCGTGCGTGCCGAGCCAGACGAGGTGGGAGGCGATGCGCTGTAGCTCGCAGAACAGCACGCGAATTGTCTGTGCGCGCTCAGGAATCTCCAGCCCGAGCAGTTTCTCCACCGCCATGACATAACCGAGGTTGTTGCCCAGCGGATTCAGGTAATCCATGCGGTCGGTAATGACGATACCCTGCTGGTACTTCTTGTACTCGAACAGCTTCTCCATCCCCGTGTGTAAATACCCGATATCCGGAGTCGCTTTGACGACCATTTCGCCGTCGAGCACGAGCTCAAGGCGGAGCACGCCGTGTGTCGAAGGGTGCTGCGGCCCCATCGAGATCGTCATCTGCGTATCGAGCGGACGATCGACGATCTCAAATTGCGGCGGAAGATTTGCAGTCGTACTCATCGGTCTAATGTCCAGGGTCGAAAGTCCAAAATCAAATTAACGGCAGACTTTGGGCTTAAGTTAAGCTGTACGGCTCGTAACCTCGTAACGGAAAATCCTTGCGCAGCGCGTAGCCTTCCCAATCGTCGGGCAGAAGTATGCGCCGCAAGTCCGGGTGGCCGTCGAAGACGATGCCGAAAAGATCGTAGGTCTCGCGCTCGTGCCAGTTCGCCGTACGCCATACCCCGGTCACCGTCGGCACATGTACATCATCCTCGTTCAATAAAACTTTCAAGCGCAGGCGGTGGTGCCTGGTTGTCGAAAACAGATGGTAATTGACCTCGAAGCGCGGCTCCTCTTCCACCCCCCGGTCTGCGCCGCACAGGTCTGCGAGGAAGTTGAACTCAAAGCCGGGCGAGGCTTTGAGGAATGAGCCTATCTCGACGATACGCTCACGAGGAACGATGATGGTAATTTCGCCAAAGGCTTCGATGACTTCACGGGCCCAGTCGGCATGCGCATGCTGTAACGCCGTCACCAGCGGCGACGGCGTAATAGCTTTACTCGGTGTGGTCTCGGCTTGCTGATTGGCCTGTGTGCCCTTTTCTACGTTGCTCGACATGCTGAAACTGTACCCCCAGGCTTGTTACAACTCTCTGCCATAAAAGTTTCTTTTATATCAAAGTCGCTCAGGACGAGCGCCGTCGCTCGTGCCGCGACGCAATCGTATACGGGCGCGGCTTCTGCCCGGCCGCCGCTTCGTTCGTCGCGGATATTCCACTAGCGGGGAGTGTCCCCGGCGGCACCGCCTCGCGCGCCTCTTCCGCCGGAACGTCTTTCCGATCAAGGACAGATTCCTTCGAGACCTTGTCCTGCAGCATCATCACGGCGTGAATCAACATTTCCGGCCGAGGCGGGCAGCCGGGGATATAAACATCCACCGGCACGATCTTGTCCACCCCTTGGACGATGGCGTAATTATCAAAGACGCCGCCCGATGTGGCGCACGCGCCCATCGAGATTACCCATTTCGGTTCCGGCATCTGATCGTAGATACGCCGGAGCACCGGGGCCATCTTTCGCGACACACGGCCCGATACGATCATCACGTCTGCCTGGCGCGGGCTGGCGCGGAACACCTCAGCGCCGAAGCGCGCCAGGTCATTACGCGAGGAGGTCGCGTTCATCATCTCAATGGCGCAGCAGGCCAGCCCGAAGGTCGCGGGCCACAAACTCGACTTCCGCGCCCAGTTGATTAACGAATCAAGCCGGGTAGTCAATACTTCCGGTAAAGCTTCGGCGATAATATTTTCGAGACCCATTGATCTTACCTTAACCCCTCGATCAAGCGGCGCGCCGCGCCGCTTGACGCTTCTCAGTGTCGGCGAGCAGCCGCGCTTCCGCTTCGGCTTCACGCCGCGCGCGCGCGCTCCAATCAAACGCGCCCTTCTTCACCACGTAAACATAACCGGCGAGCAGCAGCACCACAAACAGCATCATCTCGACATAGACAAGCGTCCGCAATCCGGAGGCGGCGAGGTCTTTGAAGACGACGGCCCACGGCACCAAAAAGATGACCTCAATATCGAACAGGATAAAGATCATCGCGATCAGGTAGAACTTAACCGAGAATCTCTCCCTGGCAGACCCGACCGGGTCTTTCCCGCACTCGTATGGCATCAGCTTTGTGCGTGTGGCTTTGCGCTGGCCAACTAACTGCGAAAGCAGCACGTTAGTGACAGCAAATCCTGCCGCCACAATAAACATTAAGAGGATCGGCAAGTAATCTCTCAACTCAAACTTTGACATACGCCTCCCCCAACCTCTCAACCATCATAGAGGTTAGCATCCCACCGGCACCGAGATTGAGAATCATTGCACAAGGTCTATCGTAGTCCAATTAACTATGTGTGTCAAGCGACCTTATGGGGATGCAAAGCGGCGTCCATAAAGGAGATTGACCGCCTGAAAAAGCTTGTGATACTGTGCAATTCTGCCTCTCTTTTTAAGTCAAAATTGCTTCTGGCAGGCAGCGCGTAAGGAAATTAGCGGTAGTGATAACCGGATTCAACACAGACGTCGAGTACGAAGGCGTTGTCTACCACGTGCAGACAGAAGACAAGGGGCTGAACTCACCCCTGATCCTCTCACTGGTCTATGTGGGCGGCACGATCCTGGCCAGCAAACGCTCGCGCTATGAGGACTTGATCGCAGCCGGTTTTGACGAGCGCGAGCTTACACTCCGACTCCAGCGCCAGCACCAGTTAATTTGCGCGGCGATCCGCTCCGGGCGCCTCGAAGACCTGAAGCGTATGAGCAAGCGCGAAGCCGAAACGCGCGCCACCCAACAGGCTAAACCGCCTGCCGCGCCGGCCCCTGCTGCCTTAAACAGCACGCCGGATCAAAACCCGGCTAAGCCAGCGCCGCCGCCCCCGACGCTTCCCCCGAAACCTGCGCCAACGGCGAAAGCCAGACCGGCCGGCAGACCTGCCGATAACCGCCAGCAGGCAGTTCCGCCGCCTGCGAAAACTGATACGGAAGTTGTCGCGCCGGCCGGGGGTGATCTGCATCTCGTCCTACTCAAGGAGAAGGAGTTTCGCAGCGGTGAGACTGTCACCTTGCGCGTCCGCGTCAGTCGCGGGTCCGAAGAAGGCGAAAATGGCGTGGTCGGTGCTCCGGTTACCGTGAAGATTCTCGGGACGGCTTTTCGCCCGATCATCAGCTCGGCCCAGACGGACGAGAATGGGGTTGCCAGCGTCTCGGTCACGCTGCCGCGGTTTACGACAGGGCGCGCAGCCCTTCTCATACACGTTGCTGTTGACGGTAAGGAGGCGGAGATACGCCGTATTATCCATCAAGGCTAACCGCGGTGCCCTGCACTCCGGAGAGTCGGGTCAAAGGCCTTGCGCATTCATATTAATGGCGAAACACGAGACGTGCCGGATCGGATCAGTCTTGACGAGCTGATCAGTCATCTTCGGCTCGCGCCCGAGCGTCTCGCCATCGAGCTCAACCATAAGGTGGTGCGGCGTAGCGATTGGCCCCAAACTCTGCTCTCGGAAGGCGACCGGATCGAGGTTGTTCATTTCGTCGGTGGCGGGTAGGGAATCGGCTCGCGCGTGGTAAGTCGCCAGAGATAAGGCAAGCGCGCCCGCCCGGAGAATTTCTCTTTTGCCTTCTTCGGGTGTAGAGTCATCGACAAACAGTTGTCAGGAGTTTTGAGGAGATCATGTCTGCTTTAGCTTCAACGCCGATCGGGGTGGCGACGGAGAAATTTGAGGTCGGGGGCCGGCCGATCGCTTCGCGGCTGATTATCGGTACGGGAAAGTACCGCACGTTCGATGAGATGAAGGCGGCGCACCGCGCGTCCGGGGCCGAGATGGTGACCGTCGCCGTCCGCCGCGTGCCGCTCGACAGGAGCGCCGAATCTTTTCTGGATCACCTTGATCCTTCGTTGACCATCCTGCCCAACACCGCCGGCTGCTACACGGCAGAAGAAGCGATCCGCACGGCACGACTGGCGCGTGAAGCGCTCTCGACCGAACTCGTCAAGCTGGAAGTGATCGGCGATCCCGTCACACTCTTCCCCGATAACGAGCAAACGCTGGAGGCGGCACGCGTGCTGGTGCGCGAAGGATTCACCGTCCTGCCTTATTTCTCGGACGACTTGATCGTGGCGAAGAAGCTGCTTGACGCCGGTTGCGCCGCCGTGATGCCGCTGGCGGCTCCTATCGGATCAGGTCTGGGCGTGCAGAACCCCGCGAACCTGCGCATCATGCGCGAACAGTTGCCGCTGGCGACGATCATCGTCGACGCCGGCGTTGGCACGGCCAGCGACGCGGCGGTCGCGATGGAGTTGGGTGCTGATGCGGTTCTGATGAACACGGCGATTGCCGAAGCACAGAACCCGGCGCAGATGGCCCAGGCGATGCGGCTGGCGATTGAGGCCGGGCGCTTAGCCTATCTCGCCGGTCGGATGCCGAAGCGCCTCTACGCCAGCGCGTCGAGTCCGCTGTCGGGCGTCGTACGCTGAAGGCATCAACCTGTAATGACCCTTTGAGCCGAATCCTTCGCCAGCCGCATTGAAAGCAAATGCGGCTGGCGATTTATTCAGCCGTTAGCTCTCGTGACTCAATATAGTGGAACGACTTGTCTTCAACAGATCGTCAACACTCAACATCGCTCACCGATCATGACATCACTGGTTAAGCAGCAGCTTGCGGAGACTGGCAGATGAAGATTCTTGTGACGGGATCAACCGGGCTGATCGGTTCCACTCTTGTTCCCGCGCTAACGTCAAAGGGTCACGGGGTAATTCGTCTGGTGCGATCGACGCCTAAATCCGGCGCCGCCGAAGTCAGGTGGAACCCGGAGCAGAACTACATAGATACTGCGGGGCTTGAAGGATTGGACGCCGTCGTTCATCTGGCAGGTGAAAATATCGCCGAAGGTCGCTGGACGGATGAGAGGAAACGCCGGATTCGCGACAGCCGGGTCAACGGTACGCGGCTGCTCAGCGAAGCGCTCGCCGGGCTGGCCGCCCCGCCGAAAGCAGTTCTTTCGGCGTCGGCCATCGGGTATTACGGTGATCGCGGTGAGGAGATTTTGCGCGAAGACAGCGCTCCCGGCACCGATTTTCTCGCGGGCGTTTGCCGCGAGTGGGAGGCCGCAGCGCGGCCGGCGGCGCAGAAGGGGATGCGCGTTGTCAATCTTCGCTTTGGCGTTGTGCTCAGCAAGGATGGCGGGGCCCTGGCGAAGATGCTGCCGCCTTTCCAACTCGGCGCCGGAGGGAAATTCGGCAGCGGGAAGCAGTATATGAGCTGGGTAGCACTTGATGACGTCGTCGGAGTTGTCGATTATGCCCTTAATAATGAGTCACTAAGCGGTCCGGTCAACGTGGTGGCACCACACCCTGTGACTAATCTTGAGTTCACAAAGACGCTGGGGCAGGTGCTTTCGCGCCCGACCCTCTTCCCTGTGCCGGCTTTTGCCGCGCGTCTCGTTTTCGGAGAAATGGCCGACGCGTTGCTGCTGGGAAGCGCACGCGTCGAGCCCGCACGCTTGAAAGTATCGGGTTACACATTCCAGTATCCTGAGCTCAAGAGTGCGCTCCGGCACTTGATTAAATAGGTCAGATTAAGCAGGGGGCGCGTCATTACCGAAGACAACAACTATAGCGGGTCTCACATGAGTGCGAACAACAGCCTCACCGCAGAGGCACAGAAGACATAGGGAGGGGGCACAGAGAAAACAGGTTACACCCAATCGGACTCTGCTATCTCTTATTCTCCAATGACCGCAGAGATTCATTAATGAAAAACTGCTCTGAAACATTGTGAATACCAATCACATTGCTGATCGGAATGAATATAAAAATTTCTTCCCACAAGTCGTGGCTACCATCTTCTGACTTTCCGCCGTGATTGACCAAATAAAAAGTTACCCTATGTTCGGATATTCGATTTATTTGCCAGATGGCAGGCTTCCTGCCGAAATATCCGCTGTTTTCCAAGTCGCTCATAATCTCAGGACATTCGCGTACTGTTATTCCCATCAAGTTCACGGCGATCCCCCTTTCTTCAATTCATCTTCGCTAAGGCCATGCCGATACACTCCCCAATGTTCTTTAAGATACCGGGCTGTGTCTTCGTTGTAACCAGGCACAACAGCACAATTGGCCCAAAGTGTCTTTCCCATTTATGACTTCCACCTGATCCTGAGAGAATAGAGAAATTTTAGAAACCAACAAAATCATCAACATAAGCCTACGTGGTTTACAATACGCAAACCTATGTGAGACAATATCATATGCACGTTATTAGCAGGAAGGCTATTAGAGAATTTGTTAAAAAATATCCTGATGCTGAAAGCTCGTTAGATTCATGGTATAGGGAAGCAAAGAATGCTCAATGGAAAAACCTGGCTGAGGTAAAGCAGCAATATTCACATGCGGATTTAGTTGGTAGATATACGGTATTCAGTATCAAGAAAAACAGCTATCGCTTAATAACGAGAATACGCTATCGCGGTCAAACTATTTTCATCATAAAAATTCTAATTCATAAGCAGTACGATGAAGGGAAATGGAAAGCATGAGAAGCACACAGGTAATCAACGAAACTCGCTATAAGAAACTTCTTTCAAAATCAATGCCCATGATTATTGAGACGGAAGAAGAGAATGAACGCATGCTAGCAGAGGTTGAAAAGTTTTTTGAAAAGGGCGAGGACTTATCACCTGAAGAAGAAAAGGTGTTTAAGTTAATAGTGAAACTCATCGAAGATTTTGAAGAAAAGGCTTATCCGATTAAAAAGCCCACACCTCTAGCAATGTTAGAGCATTTGATGGATGCTCGCGGACTCACGCAGAAAGACCTGTGGGGAGTATTCGGTTCTAAAAGTACAGCATCGCAGGTATTAAATGGTAAGCGCGAACTAAGCAAAGCGCACATTAAGAAATTAGCAGCCTTCTTTAATGTATCGCCTGAAATGTTTATATGATAGTGTTTCCGGGAGGTATTCTTTGCAGATCCTTTTTATAGAGCCTTTGCTTTAGCTTCTATTGTGTCCGTGAGCGAACCTCTTGAAGGCTCAGCGATAATTTACGTTACCTCAGCATTTGAGAATGATTTAGTACATCTAATACAAAATAAATACATTGGCGTCTCTCACGTCTCTAGCTTTAACTTTATTGATAAGCCACAGCCTCCACGTGAAGAACCAAAACCTCTACCTAAGATGGATTGGAACGATCAGATTTTTAAACGCAAGAACAAAACTCAAGCTAAGAACAGAAATCGTGGGCGTCGTCGTTGACTGAGTATCGAGGCCGCTCCAAAAAAACCACATCTTACATACCATCTCCGACAACATGACAAGCTTTTTCTTTTGTCGGAGTGTCGAAGTAGGAAAGCCACGAGTCGACCAGCGCCACGAATGAGGCACAAGAGCCATGAGTGCCGGGGTAATACGCTATAATTTAATGGAGGC
>CAYLJO010000202.1:0-11138 GCA_964383905.1 uncultured Blastocatellaceae bacterium | reverse complement strand
ATGCGAGTACCGCTCGACGATTCTCGAATAGCTCATCTCAGTATCTGTCGACATCTGCCGGGTCATGGGTCAACTACAGCTCTCCGGTTTATCACTCTATCTTCCTTTTGAGGGCCGACAAGCGTGGTTTCTTACTCATTCCCCGGCTTCGGTAATGAAGCCGTCTTGTGCAAGTCCTTTGGAACGGAGCTGGGTGATATAGCGCGTCGCTTCATCCCGTGTGAAGAAGCGTCCGGTCTGCACCCGGTACCAGGTCCCGCGCTTTGGAATCACAGCCTGAACCACGCGCGCATCTAACCCGGCCGCCTTCAGCCTGGCGGCCCGCTCGTCGGCCTGTGTGATTTGGTTGTAAGAACCGACCTGGATTGTGAAGCTACCGTCTTGCGGGTTGTCAGGCTGCGAAGGGGAGATCTCACGTGTGGCTTTCGCCTCCACAACCGGGCTTAGCTTCATAACCGGCCCGGAATTTATCACCGAGGCGGGGGCCACGGCGGGCGCGGAGTATTGGTAAGAGGATTCGGGTGTCATCTCAACCGCTTCATCCGGAGCGGGCGAGGCCGTCCGTTGCGCCGTCATGTTGATGGCGCTGTTCATCGACGCATGTTTGAGAGTCAAGTCATTGGCCTGTGCGTCGGGCCTTGTGGACCAGCTGATGAGAAAGATGAACGAGATGAGGAGTAGTCCGCTGACTAAAAGCCAGAGTTGCGAGACACTTACCGAAAGCGGGTGTCCTTTCCGCGCAAACCAACTCTTAGGCACTGAGGAGGCTGCAGGTAAGTGAGGCTCGCTCCGTTCTGACGAAAACAGGGCCCCGAACCCTTGCGGCTGCTCGCCCGTAGAGCTCGCCTCTGTTGACAATTTTGAATCCTGATGCGAGGGGGGCACGAACAGGAGGTCTTCCAAATCGAGGGTTGTCTCCGCCGCCGGCTCAAATACAAGCACGGGTTCCGGGAGTTCCAGTACCTCGTCAGCATTGGGTAAGGCTTGTATGACCGGCGCACCCTGATTCTGCGCAACCGCCCCATACTTTTGGGTGTCATCGCTTTCGCGGGATAGAAATGTTTTCACTTTCCCATCCCTGAGCACGGCTACATAGCTGCTCGCGCAACGGACACACCAGAACGGCTTGGGTACCGCCAGAAGCGCTGCATCGATCGAATGGCTCCACCCGCACTTAGGACAGGTACTTTCCATAAACACAAATCATTCTTATTCGCGAAAGCTCATCATCCGCCCGCGAGCCGGAACCGAAATTCGGGCCCGGATGTTTTTAACATCACTTCGGAGAGACCGCTTATCTACTTGCCAGAGAATGGTTAGGACAGGAGGTTGGAGATTACCGGATCGAAATCTTGTCACAAGGTAATTGCGAAAATTACTTCAGATCGTCCCATCGCTCGCTTGCCGTAGCGTAGAGTCTACTCGTACGCACTGGATGATTATAATGCAACAACATTATTAAAACAAGCAAAACTTTAAAAAAACTTTGCTTATGAAAGGATCAAGAGAAGTTAGTTCAGAATATGATAATCACATAATATGAACTGGTTAATAACTGAAAATCTCGCCCAGCCATTTTCTGTGGTTGCCTTCTCTTGTATATCAATTGTAACGAATGAAGGGCAAAGCGGCTGCTATGGAGAGAGCCCTCACGGGTTTTTCCAGTAGAATGGAACAGGCCCTTCGCCACGTTTGCCGGAGTGTTTATTTGCTTATCGGATTGGCAATGTTTATTCAAGCAGCCATTGAACGGCTTAGGTAGTACGAAGGCGACTTGCGAAGGTAGAAACAGAGTGGAAGGGGCGAGGGCGGTCAGCCGCCACACACTGAAACGATTCTATTGGAGCCTCGCCTGGCTATCAATCTTGACCGCGTAAGTGGTCTATCTTTTGAAAGGCGGCAATCAATGACCACTGAGGAAAGAGTGTTGCGCCTCGAGAATGCTTTCATGGCGCTGGAAGAATTAGCTGCCCGGTCTGATTCGCGCACCATTGATCTGGAGCGGTCTTTCCAGATGCTCACCGAATTGGCGCGCCACGCGGAGGAACGTGCGGACGATCACGAGAGGTGGATCAACGAGTTGGGCGCGGCCCAGGCTAACTCCGAGGCCAAGATAGCGGCACTGGTCGATGCGCAGATCAAGAATGAATCGGCCATTGCCTCCCTGACGCAGAAGATGACCGAACTGGGTGCCGCGCAAGCTAACTCTGAGGCAAAAATTGCGACCTTGGCCGATGCTCAGATTAAAACCGAGAACGCGCTCGCTGATCTGACCTCAAAGGTGCCACGCTTACCAGCAAAACGGCGCTTATCACGTGATCCGTCACATGTGCCCACGATATATGCGCCGGGTGCAGTGACGTACTAAGGCACACTTATTGAGATTCTGGAAACGAACGTGCCGATTTTGCAGATTATCTATTCCATGTCAGCGTGCCTGGGGCACGATGCTAAGTAGTACGCGCAGGTTGACAATGATCAATTAAGTACTCGACATCTATTATTATTGTATGCTTTTAAAACACCAACAAATATCTTTTAACGTGAGTACTTCTCAGGCGCTTCTTCAAAGGTGGCTCGTAATACCAATAAAAGTAGGGACGGATGATAAGTCATGGCTCCGGTTTAGTTAGGTATAACGCTTGCTGTGAGCCTTGAAAGAAAGTGAGGAGATCAAGAATTATGGCTTCCAGTAAAAGACTTACATCCATTTTCGCCATCACGGCCGTACTTTGCTTGCTCGCTGCGGGCTGTTCGACGCCCTCAACCACCAGTCCTGATTCCAGCACTTCAGCGACTACTACCACACAGCCTCAACCTTCGCCGACCGTTGAGCCTATGAATAGCGTAGCGACAGGGCGGTCAGTCCCGGCGGAGAATGAAAGTTCTAAAACCACCACGACTACCACGACGACCAGGTCACAAGCACCTGCCGAAACAGCGAGCGTGGCGCGGCATCGCACAGCACGCCGGGCTGTGAGCAATGAAACTGGTCAACAACAGGCTTACTACGATTATAGTAACCAGCCGCAAAAGCGTAGCTTCTGGCAGAAGCACCGCGACAAGTTAAGCGTAGCGGGTGGCGCCCTCGGAGGCGCGGTGATCGGCGGCATTGTTGGTGGCAGGAAAGGGGCGGCGATTGGCGCTGCGGCGGGCGGCGGCGGCTCGGCACTTTATACATACAAGATCCGCAAGAAGAACCGCCATTACTGAGATTGCTCGAGGGTAACGGGAGCAAATTGGTCCGGCGTCTTGATTGCCTCTTCAGGAGAGTAGTTCGAATACTTTGACGCGGCTAAAGAGGGCGCTTCTGTGCCGTTAGTGCTCGGCTCCTAAAAGATCTGGCAGGATCAGCGACCTCACATTCGGATGCAGGCGCAGCCACAACCCGGGATTATCATCGAGTTGTGTTGTGCGTTGCGCCGGGTCTGGCCAGACCTCTTCCTCCAGCAGGCGGCGGTAACTCTCGCGCTTGGCGGGGGCGGTGCCGGCGTCCACGATTGATTGGACGATTCTTCTGGCGCCGAGAATGGCGGCGGGGCCGAGCGTGAAAATATGCGTGGCGGAGCGGCACTCCGCCTCGTCCGCCTCGGTGAACGCACCGCCCCCTGCCCTGAACTTGGCAACGTGATGCTCAAGAATACTGGAAGAGATCGGGATGAGTCCGGCCAAGTCGTTGGCCATTGCGCCCGATCCGGGTTTGATGTAGGCGAGGTGAGAAGCGCCACCTGCCTCCGGCCCAAGTCCCATGAAAAAAATATCAACGCCTCCCGCCGACTCTAACTCCTCTAAATAGAGCCTCAGTTCTTCTCCCGGGTCTTGAGTATCTGTGCGCATCGGGGTGAAGCTTTTGATCTTTTGGAAAAAGGCTTCGCCGAGAAGGCGCTCGAAGTCGCGCGTGAAGCTGAGACCGTTGCCCGTCCGCATGGGCGCCAGCGCATCTTGAGTGAAGACGCGAAGGCGGCTGAGCAGATGATCGGCCTCGCCAGTCTGAGCCATCAGACCGAGCATCCGGTGCATGGCCTGCCCGCCGCGCCCGCCGAGCAGGATGATAGAGAGATCTCCCTCTTTAGCCCGGGCGGCGGATTCAATCTCGCCCAGCATGGCGCGACCGACCGCTTCTTCAGTCTCCAGGATCTCCGGCCGCAATTCGTAAACGGGTAGGTGGTCAATCTCGCTCTCGGCCGCGCAATCTAACCAAATGTTGGGGCCGGCCTCCCGGCGCGTGAATGTGATCGGGCCGGCAGTGGACACTTTCGGGAATCCTTTGCTATTCATTCCGGCACGGCGGTTACCGCCGTCACCTTGGTCGAAATTATAGCGCTCATCTTACCAGAAGTAGATGCCGCCGTCGGCCAAGACGCTCGCCGGATGATCGAAGCCGGTAAGCCTTCGAGGAAGGGGTTTCTCGCGCGGCACCAACGCAACCGGACGATCCATTAACCTGCGGCCACCGTTCGTACTCAAGGACATGAGAGGGGCGGACTTTCAACAAGTCAAGGCGCAATATAGTCAGAGCGCGCCGACCTTTGTGCTGAATAATGGCGAAGACTTCATCGTCAACCAGGGCCGTCTGATGCTCGACACGAGACTCAAACGCATGGAAGCGAAGAAGCTTTGACGGCGTCACCAGACCGCGCCATGACGATCTCGTCTGCTCGATTGCTATTTACAAAAACTTGACCATGCAATGATCCATCTATCGGGCTGCACCACCGGCATGAGCGGCGAGCAGTCCGCCCATCTCTGCGAGCTCGATCGCCTCCCCCCCAATCCAGCGTATCTATCGCCCTTCCTTTTTCCGGGAGCGTGAGTTAGCAAACTCCGATTGCCGCACCAGCCGATCACCAGCCCGTTGACATCGTTACCGGTAACGGGTAATATCCTGTTTTACTGCCTGCATGATCAACTTACATTGTCAGGGGAGATAGATGACAAGGATAAACAGGAGAAGCTACCTGGCGCTGATGGGCGCTGCCGCCGCGAGTGCGCTCGGCGCTCGACCCATAAAGATTAATACTCTGGCGGCGCAGGAACAGAGGCCGGCCGAAGGCTCCGGCGCGCCCACCACTTCGACGGTGGCCGACCGCACGCGCCGGATGCAGTGGTGGCACGCGGCCAAATTCGGCATGTTCATTCACTGGGGCCTGTATAGCGTGCTCGGCCGACACGAGTGGGTGATGGAGAACGAAGGCATTCCGGTCAAAGAGTACGAGGCGCTGGCCCAGCAGTTCAGGCCCAGGCCCAACGCCGCGCGGGAGTGGGCGCGTTTAGCGCGCCGGGCGGGCATGAAGTACATGGTGATGACCACCAAGCATCACGAAGGCTTTTGCAACTTCGACACGAAGCTGACGGATTATTGCGCGCCGAGGCGGGGGCCGGGGCGCGACCTCGTGCGTGAATTCGTTGACGCGGCGCGGGGCGAAGGGCTGCGCGTCGGCTTCTACTATTCGCTGATGGATTGGCACCACCCGGACGGCGCGCGCTGCAAGACGGACGAGGCGTCGCGCCGCCGTTTTGTTGATTACATTCACGGGCAGGTTCGCGAGTTGATGACCAACTACGGCAAGGTAGACATCCTCTGGTATGACGTGGCCTGGCCGCTGGACGCGAAAGGCTGGGAGTCGGTCGAGATGAATCGGATGGTGAGAGGGCTGCAGCCGAACATTATCATCAACAATCGCTCGAAGATACCCGAAGACTTCGACACCCCGGAGCAGCGCATCGTCGCTTCAGCCGACCGCCCGTGGGAATCGTGCATGACGTTGAACGACAGTTGGGGTTATCAGGCCGCGGATGACAATTGGAAGACGCCGAAGACGGTCGTCCGCAACCTGATCACGTGCGCCCGCGACGGCGGCAACTACCTCTTGAACATCGGGCCGAAGCCGGACGGCTCCGTTCCGCCGCAATCCGTGCAGATACTTACGACCGTAGGGGGGTGGATGAGCAGGAACGGGGCGACCATCTACGAATCCGACCCCTGCCAGCCCAGGCGCGGGAATTACCTGAGCTTCACGCGCAAGGGCGATACAATTTTCGCCCACGTGCACTACTGGCCCGGCGAGACCGTGGTGGTCGGCAACCTGCTCAACAAAGTCAGGTCCGCCAGACTGTACGCGACGAATCGGCCGGTGAAGTTTGAGCAGGACGATTTCCGGGTGCGGCTCACGGGGTTGCCGAAGGGGGCGCCGGATCTGTTGACCACCTTCGCGCTCGAATGCGAGGGGGAGCCGAGGCAGGACCATGAGGCCAAGCGCGCCGTCAAGCCCCGCGAAGGCGTCTACCAATCCGTTTAGTGTTTAGTTATGGAAAGCCGTATCGTTGATAGTCATCAACACTTCTGGCAGGTCGGACGCTTCGACTACCCGTGGATGAGCAAGGAAGTTGAAGTGCTCTACCGCGATTACTTGCCGTCCCAGCTTGAACCCATCCTTAAGGAGTGCGGCGTCGCAAAAACGGTGCTCGTGCAGGCGAGCAACAGTATTGAGGAGACCCGCTGGATGCTGGGCCTCGCCGACCGTCATCAATTTATTGCGGGCGTCGTCGGCTGGGTCGATTTAACCGGGCCGGAGGTCGAGCGGCAGTTGGATGAATTGACCGCGCACCCGAAATTCAAAGGCGTGCGGCATCTGGTTGAAAGCGAACCGGCGGAAGATTGGCTGGCCCGGCCGAGCGTGCTGCGGGGGCTACGCGTCCTCGCGTCTTACGATGTATCTTATGACCTGCTCGTACACACGCGCCATCTGAAGCACGTCAGGGCCGTTGCCGAGAGCTGTCCCGAACTACGTTTAGTAGTCGACCATTTAGCGAAGCCGCCCGTGGCGAGCGGCGAAGTCAAAGGGTGGGCGCTGGAGCTCAAAGCGGTGGCGGCCTATCCAAATATCTCTGGCAAACTTTCAGGACTCGTTACCGAAGCAGATTTGATAGCATGGCGGACGGAGGATTTGCGACCTTACGTCGAGCGCGCGCTTGAATTCTTCGGGCCGGGGCGGCTAATGTTCGGCAGCGACTTCCCGGTCTGTTTGCGCGCCGCCTCCTACAGCCACGTCCTGGAGTCGTTTCGATCGCTCCTCGCTGTGCTCGACGATGAAGCACGCGGCCGCATTTTTGAACATAACGCGGCGGAGTTTTACAGGCTCTCCACAGAGTCTTACAGTGTTTGAACATGGCCACGACGTACTTCATTACGGGCGCACAAGGTTGCATCGGCTCATGGATCGTCAAGGCGCTCGCCGAACGCGGCGACACACCCGTCGTCTTTGACCGCAGCCGTGATTCACGACGCCTGAGCGCCGTCATGGCGCCCCATGATTTTGAGCGTGTGCGCTTTGTGACGGGCGACATCACAGACCCCGCGGCCGTGCGCGCGGCTCTTCAAGACTCGTCCGCGCGGCGCATCATTCATTTGGCGGGCCTCCAGGTGCCGACCTGTAAAGCCGACCCGCCAGCGGGTGCGCTCGTCAACGTCGTCGGGACGCTCAACGTCTTCGAGGCGGCGCGGGTGGGCGGCGCGGAACGTGTGGTATACGCCAGCTCCGCCGCCGTTTTCGGCATGAGCGAGGATGATCTGCCGCTTGACGAGAGTGCCGCCTGTGAGCCTGCCACTCACTACGGCGTGTTCAAGCGGGCCAACGAAGGTAATGCGCGCGTCTTCTTTCTGGACGACGGGCTGTCGAGCGTCGGACTGAGGCCGTTAACCGTGTACGGTGTGGGCCGAGACTTGGGACTGACGAGCGACCCGACGAAGGCGATGAAAGCGGCGGTGCTCGGCGTTCCGTTTCACATACGCTTTAGTGGGGCGACCGATTTCCAGTATGTGGCGGACACGGCCGCCGCCTTCATCGCCTGCGCCGACCTCGCGCCCGAAGGGGCACACGTCTTCAACCTTCACGGCGAGACGGTTGAAGTCGCACGCATCGTCCGCATCATCAACGAGAACTCGCCGGCCCCCTCTCGTGAGCTGATTACGTTCGGGGGCGCGCCGATCCCGATTGCGCCGGCGATGAATGATGCGGCAATACGGCGTGTGATCGGTGACTTACCGTCAACACCGCTCGAAACCGGGGTGCGCGAAACGATGCAAAGATTCGCCGCACTGCGCGATGCCGGTAGCCTGGACACCAGCGACATCGAGGCGGAACTTTCACGGGACAGGAGAAGTCAGGTTTGAGCACTTCGACAGGTAGGTACGACAGAGACTTTTCGTCCGCGCAGGCAAGTTCGACCATGCGGGCCTGCGTACTGTGCGATATCGCACGGGTCGAAGTGCGCGACGTGTCTTGTCCGCAAGTGTCAACGCACGAAGTGCTGGTGCGCGTCTCGGCGGTGGGCCTCTGCGGCACGGACTCGCACATCTTCGCGGGCCACGCCAACTACAACCTTGATGATCGCGGTCTGCCCATTCCGCTCGCCGTACGGCCCCAAATTCTCGGGCATGAAATCAGCGGGCGCATCGAAGGAGTGGGAGGTGAGGTACATGATCTACAAGCCGGCGACCGCGTTGTACTGGACCAGGGATTGAATTGCGTCAGCTTGAAGCGCACGACGCTATGCGAGTACTGCCGAACCGGCGATTCGCACCAATGTGAGTTCTACGCCGAGCACGGCATCACGGGATTGCCCGGCGGACTTGCCGAGTTCATTGCCGTACCCGCCGTCAATGCCGTACGCATACGCTCCGCGCTTGACCCCGCGGAAGCCACACTGGTAGAGCCGCTCGGTTGCATCATCCATTCGTCCGAAGCGGTCGTGCGTGCGCGCACACGCTACTCGCTCAACGCCGATTCGGCAGAGCGGCGTGTGCGTGTTGTACTCATCTGCGGCGCCGGCCCGGCCGGCTTATTGTTCATACAGTACTTGCGAAACGTGCTTGGCTATGAGGGCCTGTTGCTCGTGAGCGAGCCCAGCGAAGGTAAACGCCAACTGGCGAAGCGATTCTGTGCGGACGAGGCGCTCGACCCCGGCTCCTGCGACCTGGTTCAGGCGGTGTTGGAGCGCACGGGGGGCAGGGGCGTCGAGTATTTGATCGAAGCTTCAGGCGCGGGTCAGGTTCTCGCTTCAATTCCCAGGCTGATTCGCAAGCAGGCGACGGTGCTGCTCTACGGACACGGCCACGCCGGAGTTGAATTGAGCGTGCTGAACAACGTGATGTTCAAGGAGCCGACCTTCGTCACCCCGGTCGGCGCGTCCGGCGGCTTCGAGCACGACGGGCGACCGTCGGTTTACGGCCGCGCGCTGAGTTTGATCGAACAGCGCCGGGTAGACGTGGCCTCCATCATCACGCATCGCTACACATCACTGGCCGCCGTGCAAAGCGCCCTGGCCAATGATATACACGCGCCGGATTATGTTAAGGGGGTCGTCGCGCTTTAGCACAGCGCGAGGGCGCGTAAGGCCCCATGAGGACTGAAGTCATGCGGGTCTCTCTATTCATCACATGCCTTGTCCGATGCGCCGGTTGTCGGGCGTTTGATACAGAAGATAGAAGTTGATGTTGACGAAATAGCGGACGCGCCGAGCGCCGCCGAGTTGTTCGGCTACGACGCCGGTGTCACGACGGTACAGGCGGCGATTGCCGAGGCCGGCACGCTGATGTTGGAAGCAAAGCGCGAAAGACATCGCCTGGTTTCACTCGTGCCGCCGGCACATGTCGCAATTGTGGAGGCCGCAAGGGTCTGCCGCACACCGGGCGAAGCGTTAGCGGCCGTAAGCCGTGGAGGGTTCGTGAGACTGAGTCCGGCTATGACTTTCATCACGGGCCCATCACGCACCGCCGACCTCGAGCTGACGCTTGGCTATCGGAGTGCACGGACGCGCAGGAGTTGTACGTTATCGTCAACGACACTCCCGGAGTTGTTGCGTAGCTTCATGCGCTCATTCGAACGATAGTCGCGGGGGATCACATGAGAATCGTAACTTTCACAACGGAAGAGGCCGGGGCAGAGAGCAAAGGGCCGCGCGTGGGTGCGTTAGCGGGCGAATACATTCTTGATTTCGCGCGCTCTCTCCGGGTCACCGGCATCGGGAGTGAGACAATTAACCCTCCTGTGAATCTGCTGGCGTGGTTTGACCTCGACGGGATGTGGCTTAAACAGGCGCGTGCTGCTTATCACGAGATCGTAGAGAAGGGGCCGAGTACCGAACGGGCGCGTGAAGATAGAGTGCTGATAGGGCGGTCAGGCGCGCGTTTGCTTGCGCCCGTGCCGCGCCCGGGTAAGCTGATCGCGATCGGCCTCAATTACCGCGACCACGCCGCCGAGAGCAACATGCCGATCCCTGAAAGGCCGGTGGTCTTTTCAAAATTCAGCACCTCAGTCATTGCGCCTAACGAATCAATCATCTTGCCGCCGTCGAGCGGGCAGGTTGATTACGAAGCCGAACTCGCGGTCGTCATCGGTCGGCGCGCGAAGAATGTACTGCGTGACCGCGCGCTCGATTACGTGCTCGGCTACACGATCATTAACGATGTCAGCGCCCGCGATCTTCAGTTCGCTGACGGTCAGTGGCAGCGGGGCAAATCTTGCGACACGTTCGCGCCAATGGGCGAGGCGATCGTGACGACGGATGAGGTCCCTGACCCGCACAAGCTCTCAATCAAGCTGCGGCTCAACGGCAAGACGATGCAGGACTCGAACACGGATCAGCTCATCTTCGGCGTGCCGGAGCTGATCGCCTTTCTCTCCGAGACGATCACGCTCGAACCGGGCGACGTGATCGCTACGGGGACGCCGCCCGGCGTCGGCTTCGCGCGCAAACCCCCCGTGTTTCTCAAACGTGGCGATGTGGTGGAAGTCGAGGTCGAGAGGCTCGGCGTGCTCCGCAGCCCGGTCAGCGCCGCGCATGAAACCGCCGACCACGTCCCTTATTCACAAGGCTGAGGCGGTTGATCTCATCTGGAAAGCGCATCTGCGCGTGGACGACCGCGGGCAGCAGATTCAGGCTGATTAACAAAGGTATGGTCGCTGAGGTAAAACAAACGCGGGCGCTGGCCGCTTCCGACTTTCTTCGGATGTGGCTCAGCAGGCTCGGGCCGTTCCTCGGACTCGCACTGGTAATCTTGATCTTCTCGGTGCTGATGACAACGCCGGAGCGATACCTTTCGCCGTTTAATCTGCGCATCGTGCTCGCGCAAACGG
>CAYLJO010000201.1:0-11161 GCA_964383905.1 uncultured Blastocatellaceae bacterium | reverse complement strand
AACCAATCGCATGACGTGTATGAGATCGGTTGCTCTGAAGCAACCAGTAATCAACAGCATCAGAGCTCCCCGGCCAATCATCGAGCGACACGCGCCGTCCCGCCCTTCATCACTTTTTCGACCTCACCGAGGGTCACCATCGTCGTATCTCCCGGTGTCGTCATCGCCAGCGCGCCGTGCGCCGCTCCGCATTCGACGGCCCACTGCGGCCCGCGCCCCGTCATTAACCCGTAAATCAAACCCGAGGCGAATGAATCACCGCCGCCCACACGATCAAAAATTTCCAGGTTCTCTCGTGCCGGGGCTTGATAAAACTCACCTCCCGCGTAACAGACCGCCCCCCAATCGTTGATCGTTGCCGTCTTCGCATGGCGGAGCGTGGTCGCGACAACTTTGAAATTCGGGTACTCCGCGACCGCACTTTCAATCATCCGGCGGAAGCTCTCCACTTCCAGCTTCGAGTGATGCTCGTCCAGACCTTCGACTTTAAAGCCAAGCGCCGCGGTGAAATCTTCCTCATTGCCGATCATCACATCGACCAAGGGCGCCAGCTCGCGGTTGACCTCACGCGCCCGCGCCTGCCCGCCCGTCCCCTTCCAGAGCGATTCGCGGTAATTCAGATCGTACGAGACGACCGCGCCGTGACGTTTCGCCGCTTCCATCGCTTCACGCGCCACCGGCGGCGTCCTCTCCGACAGGGCGCAGAAGATGCCGCCCGTGTGAAACCAGCGCGCGCCTTCACGCCCGAAAATCTGTTCCCAATCAATCTCGCCGTGGCGCAGTTGTGAGACGGCCGTGTGACCCCGATCAGAGCAGCCTAAGGCAGGGCGCACGCCGAACCCGCGTTCCGTAAAGTTCAGCCCGTTGCGTACCGAGCGCCCCACGCCGTCATACGTCACCCAACGAATGTGCGATTGATCCACGCCGCCTTGATAGATTAAATCCTGGACCAGACGCCCGACCGGGTTATCTGCCAGCGCCGTCACGATCGCCGCGTCCATACCAAAACAGCGCTTGAGACCGCGCGCCACGTTGTACTCGCCGCCGCCTTCCCAGACCCGGAATGTGCGTGTCGTGTGAATCCGTTCATCACCCGGATCAAGCCTGAGCATGACCTCCCCCAGACTTACGATGTCCCAATGGCAATCCGATTTCGGTCTGATTTTCAGTTCTGCCATTACTTATGCACTTAAATTCTTTCTGTTTTTTCTCTTCCGTACCGGGAGTTGCAGGTCTACTGTGTCAGTGTACTGCCCTCACACCTCAGCCTTTATTGATTAACTCCGCTGGCGAGGAAACCGCCGTCGACTACGAGGACCTCGCCGGTCACGAAGCTCGCGGCATCCGAAGCGAGAAAGACCGCGGCCCCGGCCAACTCCTCGACCCGACCGAACCGCTTCATCGGCGTCCGCAATAAAAACTCACGCCCGCGTTCCGTCTCATCCAGCAGCTTCTGATTAAGCGCGGTGCGAAAGACGCCCGGAGCAATCGCATTGACGCAAACTCCGCGCGGCGCCCATTCAATTGCCAGCGACTTGGTGAGCGATGCGACCGCCGCCTTGCTGGCCGCGTAGGCCGCCACCTCGTAGAGCGCCACAAAAGTAGAAAGAGACGCGATGTTGATGATCCGTCCGTACTCCCGCCCGAGCATGTGGCACCCGAAAACCTGACAGGCGCGTAAAGTGCCTGTCAGATTCGTTTCAATGATGTCATTCCAGTCCTCTTCCGTGAAGTCAAGGGTCGGGGCCCGCTTGGTTCGACCCGCCGAGTTGACCAGAATATCGACCTTATTGAACGCTTTTACGCTTTCGTCCAGGACCCGCTGCAACGAGGCGCGGTCGGCCACATCAGAGGTGATGCGTAAGGAGCGCCGCCCGCGCTCCTCAATCTCTTTTGCCGCCGCCTCGACCTGCTCCGGACGACGGGAAGTGGGCACCACGTCTGCGCCGGCCTCGGCCAGTCCGTGCGCAATGGCGCGCCCGATGCCTGAAGTGCCGCCGATAACTACTGCCACTTTGCCGTTCAGTTCTAAAGAAGAATAGCTCATTGGTCTGTTCCCAATCCTCAAAACCGATTAATTACAGCAATTGGCGATTGAGTACCGCTCTCCTTCGCCTTGCTTGGCGCCTTGGCGCCTTTGCATGATACTTCCTGGTCGTCAGCGCCATCATAGGATACAGTCAATTGCCACTCGCTAGAGAGCCTTCCGAAATGGAAACTGTGATGCCAATTATCGCGATAAGCCGCAATAGTCCTGGAGCCATTAACTTTATATTGCCAGAGGGCCCAGACTGTTAAGGTCATACCAATTGTCAGAAAGCGAAAAGTGTGTAACACCCCTCCGGTGTGCCTGTCAAGTCTGTTTCCCCATAAAATGCTCGGAAATTCAAGCTCTGTTTCGTCGGATCAAGCCTTGCCGCGGCTGGTTCTGATGTGATAAAAATATTGCTTGAGTTACGGATTGGTCAAACCATTACTTCTTTTATAGGGTCGAATATCTTATGCCTACAACACACAGCCGGCAAGCACCACCCGTCAGTGATTACGCGATCATCGTCGATCCTCGAGACAACGTGGCGGTGGTCAAGAAAGTGACTTCGCCCGGGCTCAAAGTTGGCTTACCCGACGGTCGCATTATCCGTCTAGCTACAACCGTACCTCCGGGCCATCGTTTCAGTACGCGCGCCATCCCAAAGGGCGAGTTCGTTCTGCAATACGGGCAGCCGATCGGGACTTCACTCGGTATTCAGGAAGGTGATCCCATCTCGCACGATAACATGTCGAACGACGTTCCGGTCGTGCGTGATCTTCCTCAGGATCTCTACACGCCACCGCCGGACTACATCCCTGAAGAGGAGCGCGCCACGTTCATGGGGTTTCGTCGCCCGGACGGGCGTGCCGGGACACGCAACTACGTGCTGATCGTGCCGACCAGCATGTGCGCGAGCCATGAGGCGCAGCAGATCTCGATGATCGCGGAGTTCACGCTCCACAACCGTGACCAATACCCGAACGTGGACGGCGTGGTGGCCATTCCGCATAACAAAGGGTGCGGGTGTCAGGACGGCTCGAACCTTGACGTGATGCTGCGCACGCTCTCTAATTACGCCGATCACCCGAACGTCGGCGGGGTGATCCTGATGGACCTGGGCTGCGAAAAGACCAATCTGGCGTACGTGGAGAAGTATTTGCTCCGGCGCGAGAAGTCTTTCAATAAGCCTGTCGCCAGGATCGGCATCCAGGAGGTCGGGGGCACACAGGAGGCTATCGCGCGTGGGTTGAAAGAAGTCGAGTGGATGCTGCCCGAAGTCAACCGCAACGTCCGTGAAGAGGTGTCGGTGAGCAACCTCGTCCTGGGAGTTAAGTGTGGCGGTTCGGATGGCTTCTCAGGCATCTCGGCCAACCCGTCTTTAGGACGCGCCGCCGACCTGCTCGTGCGCTCCGGCGGGACAGTCTTGATTACAGAAGTGCCGGAGTTCTGCGGCGCGGAGCACATCCTCGCCAACCGCGCGAGGGATGCCGAGACGGGTCGCGCTGTTTACCGGATGGTTGACTGGTACAAAGAATACGCATCGAAGTTCGGCGCGGTGCTCAACGAGAATCCGAGTCCCGGCAACGTCGCGGGCGGGTTGCTCAATATTACGATCAAATCGCTCGGCGCAATTGCTAAAGCCGGGACGGCACGCGTCGAGGGCGTCGTCGAGTATGCCGAACCGCCGAAGAATCACGGACTGCATTTAATGCAGGGGCCCGGCTATGATCAGGAGTCCACCCCCGGACTTGTCGCCGCGGGTGCCACCATCGTAGTGTTCACGACGGGGCGCGGCACGACGATCGGGAATGCGATTGCTCCGGTCATCAAGCTGGCCTCGAACACCCCGGTTTTCGAACGCATGTCGCGCGACCTGGACCTTTCCGCGGGCGGTGTCATTGACGGCACCGAGACCATCGACGAAGTTGGCGCACGCGTCTTTAATCACTTGCAGGGGGTGGCGAGCGGCGAGATATTAGCGAAGGCCGAAGAGCATAAGCACCGCGAGTTTCAATTCTGGGCTGAGCAGGCAGTCTCCCTCTAGATGTATGGAAGAGTCATCGCTAATCAGCGGGGGCTACGACCATCTCTCTTGCATTGATTTCGCTTCTCCTCTGTGACCCTCTCCGGCCCTGTGGTGGTTCAAATCCCCTCCTCCCATACACCCAAGTGAGATGCGCTCGGGAAGCGATGCGCCGCATCAAGAATGGCACAGCTTACGCTTTGCCGCAGCCGTCTCGACGGAGAAACCTAATCCCTAGAAAAGGAGTTCCCACGCCTCGCATGACGGAACCGCAGATCTGTTGAAAGAAACAACTATCATTGCCGACGTCTGACCTCTGCTTTTAAGAGACTTCGATCATCAATACGCTTGGCCCTCACGCTCTAGACCAACCGCCGGCCACTCTGCTATAAAGTTGAAGGCGGCGCTCTTATTCATAACCGCTCCCCACTGTAAGGATCGTCCCGTCGATTACTCCGCCGCTCGCCGGAGGCATCATCCGGCGCATTAAACGAACAGGTGACTCACTCTTTAGCATCAAAGCACATGGAACCGGAACACCCACCCGCTTCCCCTAAAGGGCTCCCCATGGTGCCACGGCGCATGCCCGGAAAGAGGTGGGCCATCCCGGCCGGGCTCCTCCTGGCTGCCATCTGCCTCCAGTGCCTGGCACGGCTCTCTCCCGATCTGACCGAGAATCTCTATAGCCGGAGCGTCTATCCGCACGTTGCCCGCGCACTCTCGGCTATTAACCGAGGTGTTCCCTTCTCGGCCGGCGAAGCGCTCTTAATTGACGGGACCTGCTCTTTAGTCGCGGCGCTCCTGTTCAGGATCGCGAGGCTCTACAGAAAAGAGATGAAGTGGCGCGCCTTTCTCTCCTCAACCGCTTGTTTCGTGCTCTGGCTCACCGGCATTGGATTATTGCTCTTTATGCTCCTCTTCGGGCTCAACTACCAGCGCCAGACCTTATCGCACACCCTCGGTTATGAAGGGTACGTGGCCAGCCCCGTAGAGATCGAATCAATCAGCGGCCTGATCATCGACAGAATCAACGATAGCTACGCCGAAGCGCACGCGGCAGGAGTCAGCGGCGGAGCCGGTTTTCATTACCCGGGCAGGGCAGCTATCGTTAAATCGATTGAAGAGTCTTACCGGAGAGAAGAAGGCCTGATCGGCGCCAGTAGCAATGGTCTTGGGCCGCCAAAGCCGGTCTATTTTTCGCACGCGATGACCAGACTGGGACTCGGCGGCGTCTTCATGCCGTATACGGGCGAGCCCAACTATAACGCCGAGATCCCCGAGTTTGACCTCCCGTTCGACATGGCGCACGAGATGGCTCACCAGCGGGGCTTCGCGCGTGAGGACGAGGCCAACTTCATTGCCTTTCTCGTCTGCACGCACGCCTCGGAGCCTTTTGTGCGCTACTCGGGTTACCTTAACGGGCTGCGCGTCATGGTTGCCCTTTTTCGTGTGAGTCCCGAGCGCCATCGCGAGCTTTACAAGACGCTCGACAGCGGGCCCCGCTCCGACCTTCGCGCCCGCTCCGAATTTTGGGCCCGCTCCGAAGGGCGGACGCAAGTCCTCAGTAACAAGATAAACAATCTTTACCTGAAAGCTAATCTGATCAGGACCGGCGTCAGGAGTTATAATGACGTCGTCTCGCTGATCATCGGCTACTACCTGAAGACCATCAGAGAGAATCAGGTGGCCGAACTCTAAGGACGGATCGAACCGGATCTTCCGCCATATCCGGCCCCGAGCGGGGCCGCCAGATAGAGTTGTTCACCGGAAGTTGCATCTGAGCGCCTTATTAATTCATGGCCGATCAAAAAAGGTCCCTCCGTCGTTGAGTGCATCATTCTCCCGCCCCTGCGGGGCCAAACAGATCCCACTAATCTTGCTTCTCTCCATTTAGCTGCTAAAGTATTCACTGCGGACGCACGGCTAAAGAAAGGTCAGCAGCATTATGACAACGGCGACAGAGCACTTTTATGTCGTCACAAATGATCAAATCCTGAGCGGCGAGCCGATCATCAAGGACACACGGACACCTGTGCGGGCAATTGTTGAACTATGGCGAATGGGCATCCCCCCCGAAGAGATCACGCGCCATTTGCCGCATCTGACGCTGGCACAGGTCTTCGACGCGCTCTCGTACTACAGCGACCACACGGACGAAATCAATCGACACATTGAGCGTAACCGCGTGCCTGATGAACTTATCGATCCACTGGTTAAGGATCTGTGAGCCGCCTCTTCATCGAACTCTACTTGGACGAGTGCGTGAGCGTGCTAGTGGCGGAATTGCTGCGGGTGCGCGGCTTCAAGGTGCAAACGACGCAGGAGGCTGGACGGAGGAATGCTCCGGACGATGAGCAGTTGGCTTACGCGGTCAACCAGCAGGAGACCCTACTGACGCACAACCGCGACGACTTCGCTGCGCTGGCCCGACAATACTTTGCGGCCGGACAGAAGCACTATGGCATCATCGCGGTGCGACGCACGCCTTACCAGGTCGTGCAACGGCTCTTGACAATCCTGAATCGAGTAACCGCCGATGAGATTGAGGATCAAGTACGTTACATCTAAGCGCAGAACCGCAGCGGTATTCGGTTAAGCAAAACCATGCGTCGGAGGTTCGCAGCCTTGGAAGTGGCTTGAATGGGTACGGGATCCAAGCACAAGTTTGCTCATGAACAGCCAGTTCTCGTCACTAAAGAAGTTTGCAATAGTACGTATGGAAGGGCCATCATTAATCGGTAGGGGCTGCTACCATCTATCCTGAATGGATTTCCCTTTTCCTCTGTGTCCCTCTGTGCCCTGCGGTGGTTCAAATCGCCTCCTCCTATACACTCAAATGAATCATGCTCTAGTGAGACAAAGATGGGTCGCTAATGATGTTACCTTCCCGCCCAGGCAAAATAACATATCCCACGGGCATCCCGATTTCCGCCGCCTCCGCATATCCCCACCATAAAAGTGCTTCCCGCTCAGACTCGTCAATCCATTTGTCGAGCTCCGCCCAGACTTGATAGGCATGCTGGCATCCTAACACCAACCGGAGAATATCTAGCAAGTCAACTTCGGCAGAGTCGGAAGGCCGAGTCACTTCAAGCTTCACCATTTCCTTCTCCATCGGTGATAAAGGTATCTCTTTAGACCTATCTAAAAGCTGATTATCATGATGCCTGGCATCAGGCCCGAAATACCTCAAGAATGTTTTTGCGATATTTCTGGCTGAGGATGGCGATACACCAAGAGATTCAAGCTTGGATTCGGATTCCGTAACATTGAGCGAAGATAGTAGTCGAGACCAGGTTGACCATAAATTAACTTGCGCCTGATCTACAAAATTGCGAGCCGACCACGTGTACAGCGTGTGAGCATCAAGTTCACCGTAAGCTCTGGCTATCATGGAAAAAGTGTTGCTCAGTAATGATTGAATACCCAGTCGGTAGCTTTCCTGACCCGCAACCCGCTCACGGAAAATGAATAGATATTGGCGATTTGCCACGATTCAGTAGACTCCTGCCTTGCAAATTAGTAAGAAAGGGTTTTACCCTGTCATTAAAGGCAAATGTATCTCTCCCCATTTGTCTGAGAAATACCTCCCCCTTATCAGCAAATAACAGGACAGAGCACGGTCTATGCCGTGCCGTGCGTTATTTGAAATATCAAGGCCACAACTTCTTAAAAAGCGGAGGTGAGGAATATGAATATATTGATGCGGATAATTTCTATAGTTTTGCTGGTCGCACTCTCAACTATCGGCATGAGCGCGGAGGCCCAACGGCGTCGCACGTCACGGCAGCGGCGTCCCACCCGCAGCACATCTCGGACGCAATCCCGCCTGACGGGCACATACCGTCTTGATCCAACACGTAGCGATGATCCACGGAGCATGGCCGATCGCGCGACGAGTAATCTGCCCGACCCTGATCGGCAAAACGTCTACGATTCTTTGCTGTCACAACTCAACTCGCCCGATACGCTCGCCATCGAGCGGCGCGGAAATAGTATCAACATCGCCTCTACGCTTTCGCCGCGCCTTAATTTTGTGGCCGATGGTATTGAGCGCTCCGAGCAGTCCGTTAATGGCCGGACGGCGCGTGTCCGCACAGCGATCAATGGCGAGCAGCTCGTCGTTACTTCCACGGGAGATCGCGACAGCGATTTCAGCGTGACGTTTGAGCCGATCGACAACGGGAGCCGCCTGCTCGTAACGCGCCGTGTCACCGCTCCACGGCTTGACCGGCCTGTCACACTGCAAAGCACTTACAACCGGATCTCTGATGTTGCGCAGTTAAACCTTTACGGGGGCACTCAAAATACGACGTATGGCGGGGGCCCCAGATCCAGCGACAGCTTCATTGTGCCGAACAATACGAGGCTGATAGCTGTACTCAACGACAACCTGTCGACCGGGCAATCGCATGAGCGAGACCGCTTCACGCTGACCGTGCGCGAGCCGTCTCAGTACCAGGGGGCGACCATCGACGGCTACATCTCAAATATCAATCCATCAGGCAAGATTACAGGGCGCTCACAGATGACGCTCAACTTCGAGCGGATACATTTGCGCGATGGGAGCACGTACCGCTTCGCCGGGCTCGTCGATGGCGTGCGCGCGAGCGGCGGCCAGAGCGTCCGCGTGGGCAACGAAGGGAATGTCCAAAGCTCCAGCCAGACGACGAAGACTGAAGAACGAGCGGCCATCGGGACCGGCGTCGGGGCGCTCATCGGCGCGATCGCCGGGGGCGGCAAAGGCGCTGCCATCGGCGCGATTATTGGCGCAGGCGGTGGCGCGGGCTCCGTCTATGTTCAGGGCCGGCAGAATCTTGAGCTGCGGAGCGGCACGGAGATGACCATCCGTGCGAGCGCGCCAAGATAAGTACTCTAAGTGAATGGCTATTCACTTAGAGAGTCTGGAGTCAAAACCGAAGGCTCCAAGACCCTCGGACTCTCTAGACTCCAGACTAAGACTCCTGCTTCACTTATTTTCTACAACCCGATTCTGTTGCAAAAGATGGCATCACTGGTATAATCCAGCGCTCGCGCTTTTCCATAACCGAATGCTTCTCGCTTCGCGCCGGTGAATTCGGTTGTGAGGGCTCATAGATTCTTTGCCCGCCGTTTAGCGTAATTTTTTTCTCGAGCGGAGTCCCGATCGATGATTAAATGTCGCCACCAATTTTTGAGGTGTTTCGCTTTCTCACTGGTCATCGCATTTCTCATCCCTTTGGATTGCTTCGCTCAGACCTCTTCGGGCGAGTGGCGGTTTTACGGAGGCGACCAGTCGGGCACCCGGTATTCGTCGCTTAAACAGATCGACCGCCGCAACGTTGCCCAACTGCAGCGGGCCTGGGTCTACCATACGGGTGAGCTGGATCTCGGCCTTCCGACAGCCCCGTTTCAGGCCGCGTTTTCGTGTACGCCGCTGGTTGTTGATGGCGTGATGTATATCTCCACACCGTCCAGCCGCGTCATCGCCCTCGACGCCGAGACGGGCAAAGAGCTATGGAAGTTCGACCCGCAAGGCGGTAAGAAGCCGCGGGAGTTTAATGCCCACCGCGGCGTCGCTTACTGGGAAGATTCTTTAAAAAAGGGGAAAGAGCCCGACCGGCGCATTCTATTCGGGACAGTCGACGGGCGGCTGATTGCGCTCAACGCGAGTACGGGCAGACCGTCTCCTGATTTCGGCGCCGGAGGCTTCGTCGACCTACGTAAAGGGGCGGCCGATAAATGGGAGCAAGTCCCCTCCTGGGGGGCGCGGGTCACGTCACCCCCGGTTATCTACAAAGACCTCGTTATCGTCGGGTGGGGACTCCCCGAATACCCCTCGAAGGGTCCCACGGGGGACGTGCGCGCCTATGACGTGCGGACCGGGCAGCCGGTCTGGACGTTTCACACAGTTCCCCGCCCCGGCGAGTTGGGCCACGAGACGTGGGAAGGCGATTCGTGGAGGGATCGGATGGGAGTCAACGTTTGGTCCATGATGAGCGTTGACGAAGAGCGCGGCCTGGTCTTTCTGCCCATCGGATCGCCTTCATACGATTTTTACGGCGGCGACAGGAAGGGACAGGATCTCTTCGGCAACTCTTTGGTCGCCCTCGACGCGGCAACCGGGAAGCTTCGATGGTACTACCAGATGGTCCATCATGATCTGTGGGACTATGACCTTCCCGCGCAACCCGTCCTGCTCACGGTTAGACGAAATGGCCGGCCGGTACCCGCCGTGGCCCAGGTCACGAAGATGGGCTATATCTTCGTGCTCGACCGCCTGACGGGCAAGCCCCTCTTCCCGGTCGAAGAGCGCCCCGTGCCGCAGAGCAGTGTTCCGGGAGAAGCCTCGTGGCCGACACAGCCATTCCCGCTCAAGCCTCCCCCTTTGTCCCGGCAGTCTATGACGCGAGACGAGATCAGCAGGGTATCGCCCGAATCAGAGCGCTACTGCACGGAGCTGTTTGATAAGCTGGTCAACAAGGGCATGTACACTCCCGCCGGAGTCGAGCCTACCCTGATGTTCCCCGGCTTCCACGGGGGCGGCAACTGGTCCGGAGGATCTTTTGACCCTCAGACGGGCTATCTTTACGTGAATACGAACGAAGACGGGGCCGTGGGCGCCATGACTCTCCAGCCGCCAGGCGCGCCCGTGCCCTACATCCGGCGGGGAAGGTTCGACGAGTATGCATGGTTTCGCGATCAGGACAGCCGGCCGTGCCAGCAGCCTCCCTGGGGAACCCTCAACGCCGTCGACTTGAATAGCGGAGAGATAGTCTGGAGAGTCCCGCTCGGGGTCGTCGAGGAGCTTGCGGCGAGGGGGGTCCACAATACTGGGACACAGAATCTGGGCGGCTCAATAGTCACGGCCGGCGGGCTGGTCTTTATCGCCGGGACCACCGACAGCCGGTTCAGAGCCTTTGACGCGCAAACGGGGAAAGAGCTATGGGAGGCAAAGCTCGAAGCCAACGGCCACGCCTCGCCGGTCACCTACCTGGGGAGGAGGAGCGGCAAACAGTATGTGGTCGTCGCGGCCGGAGGGGGCGGCTTTCTCAGATCGCTCAGCAAAGCTCTCTCAGACACCCTGGTCGCTTATGCGCTGCCGAAATAGCGCCAATCCCCGACAT
>CAYLJO010000200.1:0-11195 GCA_964383905.1 uncultured Blastocatellaceae bacterium | reverse complement strand
TCACGTCCGGTTCTGCGAGAGCCTGTGGGTGAGATTCCCAGGGGCTACTCTCCTCTAAACTCAGGCATTTCAATGATTTCTCACCAACCTAGCTCTGTCAAGCTGCACGTGATGATCTAATTAGGCTACACTCTGTCGAGAACTCTATTACATCTTCAGGAAACATCGATGTCACTACCACCGACCTCCAATTATGTCGTTCCCGATACACCCTAAGCTTTCATGAGGATGGCAGATCGGTGGACGCTACTATACACCTGAAGCCCTCTTAGTGGGAGGCAAAACTTAGGCGGCAAGGCCAGGAAAGGCGATTGTCTTGTCTGCGCAGCAAATAAGATCGATTGTCAGGGTCCACAATCCTGTCACAGTTGCTCACAAATCCGTCCCGAGCAGGATCCATGCCGCCCATGATGTTGAAGGTTTCCCTCCTCCCATCAGACCTCCAAAGAGCTGTAAACGCCAGTGTTTAAGCGTCTTAACTCCACCCAGTGATGGCATCCACCGTATCCCTTCAGGATCACCATGGTGGCATATCGGTTGCTGGTCATCTTTGACCGTTGCCCCCACATAGTAATTGGCAAGTGGCCGGGTTTAACCTTTATCTCACTGACCTTGGAAGGGGAAGAGGAGTGGTATGAGTGAGTTAACAACAGTCTTCCTACCGCGGTGGAGGGATAACCCTTATCAAAGACTGCTCGCCTGCCATTTGGAGAGGTTAGGTGTTAAAGTAAAAGAAGCGAGTAATAGCACCTTCTTTCTCCGAAGGGCGGTTACGCAATGGAAGCCGGACATCTTGCATCTCCATTCGCCAGACCTCTATGTTGTAACCCCAAGAAGCAGTTTCAAAGCTTTCTTAAAGTTAATCACCTTCCTCAGCGAACTTGTCATTATGAGATTGATGGGTGTCAAGATTATCTGGACAGCTCACGATCGCAAGAACCACGAAAATAAGCATCCAAAACTAGATCGAATCTGTACGACCTTTGTTGCCAAGCTAGCGCATGCGATCTTTGCCCACAGCGAGGGGGCCAAGCAGGCTGTTGCCGCGGCGTTCAATCTGAAGAACCAAGACAAGATCCTAGTGATACCGCATGGCAATTATATCGATTATTACGATAACAGGATCGGACGGGGAGAAGCGCGGAAGGCGCTGGGGATTGATGATACAAGCCTCGTGATGTTATTCCTGGGCCTGATCCGGCCATACAAATGTGTGCCTGAGTTGGTTGAAACCTTCAAGCGGTTGCGCTACGACGGCATCGAACTAGTGATCGCTGGCCAACCGTTATTTGATACGGAGGCGGTGACCGCCCTGATCAGATCGCAAATCGGGGGCCATGACAATATCAAGTTTGTGCCAGGATTTGTTGATGATGACCAAATCCAGCTCTACATGAATGCTTGTGATGTGGTTGTCCTGCCGTACAGGGATATCTTGACTTCCGGATCCGTCGTCTTGGCGATGTCGTTCGGTAGAGCATGCATTGTTCCGCGCATAGGATGCCTCGGAGAATATGTAGATGACTCGGGAGCATTCCTTTATGACCCAGCCGCCAAAGAAGGTCTATTACAGGCTATGAAGGATGCGGTACGGAAGAAGGCTGATCTGCTAAGCATGGGTGAGCACAACCGAAAGTTGGCCGAGCAGTGGAGCTGGAACCGCGTTGCTGAAACGACGCTCAGAGGATATCGGTGGTGCTTGAATCGGTAGGGGCTGTAAGTCGTTCTCTTTGACCGGCGAGAGCAGCGATTTTTTGGGTTTACGGGTTCGCCGCTTGGAGGGAGCATCCGGGATTTCATCATAGTATTCGGAGGCGGCATGCTCGAGGGCCCTCAGGCGGTCCTTTGGGTATTCCGGCAGCTCGCGCGCAGCCGTGACAGCTTTCTCAATTGTTTGGGCGATGCTGATGGAATAGGTGGCCACCTCATACCGCTTATGATCAGGATTATAGTCGCCTTCTATGATCCCGGGCGGCCAGAAGCTGAGCTTCTCGGCTTTCTTGAGATAGGCCGTGCGCCAGCTTCTCGCCGCGGGCAGCGCTCGTGGCCGTCGGCTTGAAGATCAACTCACTGAAACTGCTTGAACCGGTCAGGAAGAAAGAGGTTATCCTGCAGAAGAGTATTCGCCATACTCCGGCGCAGAAGTTGACCAACTGGCTCATACCCCATACTTTAATGCCAGCTTACGGGGTGGATTTTATTACCAAATGCGCCGTAAAGCCCCCGATTTTAATCCTTGTCATTACCCACATTACACGATTTCTGCGCTTGCTCTTCCGGGGCATTCCTCTATTAAGCCACCTCAAAAACAGTGGATCGCTTCAGAGCCTCGCCGTCCTTCGCCTCGAGGCTCTGGAAAACCTTCAAACTTGGACCTTTCTTCAGATTACAAGAGAGAGGTCCAGCCCTATGCAACAAAACCCCGCCAGGCCGTTATCACCCGCCCTCGTTCTTGCGGCCGTCGCCGGATTGGCGGTGATGATCATCGGCGTCCAACTAAGAGAGGGCAGCTTTAGCCCGTTATTGAATCTGATCCTGGTTGCCTCATGGCTGGTCGGGTTTCTGTTACTGCGAGAGCGTCGCGCTTAGCAAGCGTGGGTCGGAGCGCAACAGGTAGCAGGCGAGTTATTACCGCACCCAAAGCCAAAAGATTGCCTAAAAGGAGGTCGCCAGGCGGCACCAGTTTACGGCGCCGGCAGGGCGAACGCACGTAAAAATTTATCTTACTGATGACGTAGGAATTAAACGAATCCACAAACATCATTTGAAACTTTGAATTGCAAGTCACTCAACCACTTACAAATTTAGATGCGTTTGCCCTGCGGCGCCGGTCAGCAGATAAAGACACCGTGTTAAAACTTTCTCAATTGTTTGGGTCTCATGAGACTCCTCACAAAATATTCCGAGGACTTGATTCGAAGGCTGCTAAATTGTCGATTTAGTTCGACATAACCCTTGCTCTAAAAGAGCCACACCCAAATTAAAGGCACGAACCTTAGGGAGAAATGGTCTTGCCTTACAAAAGAGGATTGATGTGATCAGTCAAGGAAGGTCATGAGTCATTACCACAAGCTGCCACCCGCTTCCCGCCACATCCGATAGGCCCTCAGTTCGTGCTCGCTGACCGACGCTTGGCACACGAAAACGGGCTTCAACTTATCGAACGCGGCCCGTGACAGCGGCAGGTGCGCGATCCCGAAGCCGTCCTTACCACCCGTGGTGCCCCAACAGAGTGAGGGCGTGTCAAGCCGCCGCGGGCGAGCGTTGAACTCATTCCGGTACACGCTGAGATGAACCCCGTCGGGCTCCACTGCGAGAACCTTGGCCACGCGATACCTGCCCGCTCCGTCGTTGACGGAGTAGAGCGCGCCCACTTGAAGCTGCTTATCCTCGCTCATACCGGATCAGGGGCAAACGATTTGAAAATAGCGCGGCTAATCATCGGCGCAAGGCAGCGAGAAATCTGAGCCATCATTTCGCTTTAAGACGTTATTTGACCACAACCAATTGATGAACCAGTGCTCGACTTCCTGGGACCTGCGCCCCTTTAACAGCACCACCCTCTTGGAGTCTCATGCTTACTCCTCCTCAACCATCGATCATTAACGGGCTGTTGAGCGGGCCCCTTCACCAGGGCCGGGGCAAGAGCTTCACCGGCACAGCCGCAGGCGACCGAGCCACGCCGGGGTCTAACACCGGTTCGCCAGGGGCTGACGCCTTGCTGCTTTTTTATACCCACTTCATCCGAAATCAAGCGGTGTGCCGCCCCGTGCAGGCATCCATCTGTTTGCAGAAAGCACGTATGCGCTTGTATTAAGAGATGACCGCTGAGGGGCGTTAGAAGGCTGCCCGTGAGGTGAGGTCAAATTGAACGTGTCAGGATGATGATTCGGTCAGGGGGCGGCGCGCTCCTCTTTTCCGGTTAATGTCCTCACCCACATCAACCGGGAAGGCGGCGGATTCACCAACCGCCTCGATGGCGGCGGATTATACTGCCGGCGCTCTCCAGGCGCAATGTCCTCTTCCGTACAGACTTTGTACCCCATCAATGGCCAGCCCCGGCTGCCGCGCCTAAAGCTTCCGGATCTTCTTCCAACGGCCGCCGGTCAAAAACTCGTACATCGGCACATGATGCTCAGCCAGAATTGCCGCTGTCGCCATGACAAATTTATCAGCCAGGCATGCCAACAAATAACAGAACGTACCTGATGAAATAAGGTGTAACTCACTACACCTTTATTGGTCAGTCAGCAGCGAGCAGGGTGCGCGGCTGAGCGAAAAGTGGAGGGTTGAGCGCTCAAGTTGTATGCTGATTTTGCGTCCGAGAGCGAGCCTGTTTTGAAGCGGGAGGAGCCATGATTGAAAAGGCTGACATTATCGCCGCGGTTTGCGACCTGCTGATAACAGATGGCAGATTAGAAGAGGCACGGTCGATGATTCGCCGCGACTACCGGTTCTCCCCCGCCATATAACGACGCCGCGCCGGATCAGCTTCGTATTGGGCCCTCTCTGTGCGCAATTGCCATTGCCTTTCGATCTGGCGGGCGCGCCTCGATCTGGTCCAGAAGGTCGCTTCCTTGGAAGCGACGCTCTCGCGCAAGGCGGAAGTCCTCTCGGAGTTGATGGAAGAGTATATCAAGCTAAGAAAAAGTCTTGGGGAGCTTTGAGCGGTGTCTGGGTCCTGCATGACAAGGGCCATCAACAACAGATAGAACTGGATCTCGATGCCTGCTTCACTCAAGTTAATCAGATGGAGCTGAGAGGCGTGTGTTTCCATGCACGGAAGATCAATTCCACCTGCCATCTCCACGCATACAGCGCCGAGGGGGATCGATTAGTAGCCACTTTCTTGGCCTCTGTGAAAATAAGGGCGGTGCAGCGTTCGCCCCAACATATGAGGGTTGACAATCGCGCGAATTTGGCTCTCCCACGAACTTGGTGAAAGAGTCTAATAAGCCACTCTGATGCTTGCCCTTACAGGATACGGGGAGTGGGGGCGATGAGTTCCCCTAAGTGCATATGTATCAACAGTTAATCGCGAGAGCGAAGAGTGAAGCCGGCACCTACGATCTGGACCTTGAGGACTATCACTCCAGGAAGGGGAGTTATTATTAACAACAGAAAAGGTGCCGTCACTTTTACTCGCGGTCACAGCGGCGAGCTGAATTCTCGCGAGAGCGAAGAGTGAGGCGTGATATATTCGCGGGCGTGAAGACCTACGTGAACCAATGCCCGCCCGGCTTCTGGCAGCGCCCCAAGTACCGGCTCCTTTGCTCAGCCGGGCCGAGTCTGACGAGCGGGCTGAGGCAGGAATTGCAAGTCCGGCAGAAGGTGCGCGAGCAGGCCGTCTCCGCCCTCAGCAAGCACAGCCAGTATCCGGAGTTAGCCATCTACGACTGGCAGGGGGCGCTCTTGCAGGTCGTCAACCGCGAAGGGTAGGCGGCAGGGGTGGGAAACCAGGCACGGCGCGCGACACCAGTTGACGGCGCCAATGAGCAATTAAATAACATTGTTTATTGACAAAGGTGTAACGCACTACACTTTCCTCAGGCGCGCCCTCAGTCAGGCCCAGATGCTGGAAGCAAAGGGCAACCTGCTCAGGCTGAAGCAGGAACTCTCCCTGACTGAAGAAGAAGCGGCGGCAGTTGACGAGGGCGTCGAGTTGATGAAGAAGCTCATCGAGCAACTCGCCGACACGCCGACGCCGGCCGGGCCGCCGCCGCGTGAGATCAGGACCAAGGCTGAGCGGATCGAGCGGGAGTTACCTGTTCTGCGCGACGACGCCTCGGACCCGCGAGTTAAGGAGTGAGGCTGGCGATAATGTCGGAGACTTTCAGGAATAGGTGGTAGGCATCAATGGGTGATGGCTCGAAGCCAAACTTCTGATAGAAGGCTTTGGCGTCATCGTCTTTGGCGTGCACGAGCATTGCCCGTAGGCCGGCGATCTCCGCCGCCTGCACCGTCCGCAGCAAGGCGTCTTTGAGCAACCCGGCTCCGAGTCCTTGCCCGCGTTCGCCTGTATCAACCGCCAGCCGAGCGAGCAAGATCACAGGGATCGGATACTTCGCCAGCCCCGCCTTGACACTCGGCGGAGCTTCAGCCAGGGAGACCGAACCATATGCGAGCGTGAAATAGCCCACGACACGGTTGCCTCTGGTCGCGACGTAGGTGCGGGCAGCGTTCTTCCGCTGATTCTGCAGCGCGTACTGCTTCAGATATTCGTTGAGGGCTGGCACGCCGCAATCAAATGCGCTTCGATGGTGGCCGCGGGTGAGCAGCACCGGCGGGTTCAGCGCCTCACCGCCGGGCATCGAAGACTCCCGGTCGGCTGAGCAGCCGACGCAATGCCGGAATAGATCGGGGCTTCGCATCGAGCGCGGCACAGAACTTCTCCCACAGCTCCTTAGGCAGTGCGAACTGCGCCTGATCCGCGAGCACCTGCTGGGCCGCCGCCAGCGACTGCTCAAGCACGAACTCACTCATCGTGGTCTCTTTGATGCGCGCCGCCTGCGCGATGAGCTTCTTTTGCCCCGCCGAGGCACGGATGCTAAAGCGCGACTCTTTCTGTGTCGTGGCTGACTTCCTTGTTGCTGTAGCTTTTGCCATCACCTATCACCCCTTACCGGAGACCAGCATATCACAATGGGTGTACATTGTACACCCAAAACGCGCACGGGTGCCACTCCTCGCCCGTTCAATGATCCACATGCCTCTTAACTTCGCTCAGATTCCACATAATATGCGTCCCGCGGCTCCCTAGTCCTTTGCATGATATAAGATGGGAACTTTGTGTTGCTGAAGGTGTCTGACCATGCGGAACGCTCCGTCCACTTCTTGAAGTAGAGTGATTTTATGAATAAGTTATGGGCATCTTTGTAACTCCCGAATTAAGAGTGCTTAGCGCGGGCGGCCGCAGCCTCGCCACGAAGGGTGTAGACATTCTACATGATAGGATGTAGAATGTCTACATGTCTATGGGGAATCGCTACCAGAACCGGATAGAACTCCTCCAGGGGACGCTCGACCTGCTCGTCCTGCAGACGCTGCTGTGGGAGCCGCAGCACGGCTACGACATCGGCCAGGCCATCCGCGCCAACTCCGGCGAGGTGCTCCGCGTCGACACCGGCTCGCTCTACCCGGCCTTACACCGGCTGGAGCGCCAAGGATGGGTCAGCTCGGAGTGGAAGGTCTCGGAGAACAGTCGGCGGGTGAAGGTCTACCGCCTGACGGCGGGGGGGAAAAAGCATCTGGCATCCGAGCGCTCGCGCTGGGAGCAGTTCTCGGAGGCCGTCACGCGCGCCTTGAGCCCGCGGGAAGCGGAGGGCCAGGCATGAGGCTGTTCGGCCGTCGGCGCAGGCGCGAGGAGGAACTAGACGAGGAAATAGAAAGCCACCTGCGGATGGCCGCGCAGGAACGCGCGGAGCGCGGCGAGACGCCCGAGCAGGCCGAGAGGGAAGCGCGCAGGGAGTTCGGCAACGCCGCGCTGGTCAAGGAGGTCACGCGCGGGATGTGGGGGTGGGGGCGGCTCGAGCAGTTCGTCCGGGACCTCGGTTACGGGCTGCGGGTGATGCGCCGCAGCCCCGGCTTCACGGCGGTCACCGTACTCACCTTGGCTTTGGGGATCGGGGCGAACGCGGCCATCTTCAGCGTCGTGTACGCAATCTTGCTGCGCCCCCTCCCTTTCCCGGAACAGGAGAGGCTGGTCGTCGCGTGGAAGAAAGACCTGACGAGCGGCAACCCGCTGGTCGAGCTCTCCTTCCCGGAAGTCCGCGACTGGCAGGCGCGGAGTCGGAGCTTCACCAGCTTGGCGGCGATGCCGACGACCGTGTACGGTTACGGCTACGTGCTGACCGGGCGCGGCGAGCCCGTGCAACTCGAGAGCGCAAAGGTGACGGGGCGCTTCTTCTCCGTCTTAGGCGTGCACGCCGCGCTCGGTCGCGTACTCGACGAGACGGACGACCGCGTGAACGGCGCGGGCGTCGTCGTGCTGAGCGACAGGCTCTGGCGCGAGCGTTTCGAGGCCGACCCAGGCATCATCGGGCGGACGATCACGCTGAATCAGACGGGCTTCACGGTCGTCGGCGTGATGCCCGCCGGGTTCACCTTCCCGCAGGGCGTTGACCTCTGGGTGCCGCTCCAAGCCACGATGAACCCGCGCGGCCTCGAAAACCGGGGCGCGGTGTACTTGCAGGCCGTCGGGCGGCTCAAAGACGGCGTGACGCCCGCGCAGGCGGAGGCCGAGCTGAACACGATCACCGCGGGGCTGGCCGAGCAGTTTCCGGAAACGCGGGCCGCGGGCCAACGCGTAGTCCTGACGCCGCTAACCGATTACGTTTTCGGCGACGCGAAGCCCGCGCTGTGGTCCCTCTTCGCCGCGACGGCACTGCTCCTGCTAGTGGCCGCGACGAACGTCGCCAACCTTTCGCTGGCCCGCGCAGCGTCGCGCCGCAGGGAACTTGCCGTGCGCGTGGCATTGGGCGCGAGCCGCGGGCGCGTCGCCCTCCAACTCTTCGTCGAAAGTCTCTTGCTCGCGGCCTGCGGCGGGGTCGCAGGTGTTGTGCTGGCGTACTGGCTGGTTGACCTGCTCGTCGCAATCGCGCCCGGCGACATCCCGCGCTTGGGGGACGTGCGGCTGAGCGGCGCTGCCCTGCTCGCCAGTCTGGTTTGCACCCTCGCCTCCGCCTTAATCTTCGGGCTTCTGCCCGCCGTGTCGGGCTCGGGCTTCAACCTCAACGAGGCGCTCACGGAGGCCGGCGGCAAGCTCGCGGGAACGCGTGCGGGGACGCGGCTGCGCGGTACGTTGGTAGTGAGCGAGATCGCGCTGACAGTCATCCTCCTGGCCGGCGCGACGCTCATCCTGCGGAGCTTCGTCAACCTGAGCCGCGTGCCGCTCGGCTTCGACCCGAAGGGCGTCCTGACGATGCAGTTGCGTCTGACGGGCGCGAAGTACGGTACGGTCGAATCGCGGCGCGAATTCTTCTGCCAGCTGGTTGAGCGCGTCGAGGCGCGGCCCGGGGTGGTCGCGGCCAGCGGCGTCCTCACGCGCCCGCTCGAAGGCGCGGTCGGCTGGGATCAGGAGTTTGCCGTCGAAGGGCAGCCACAGGGCGAAGCGCGTAAAAATCCGAACGCAAATTACGAGACGATCAACCCGCACTACTTCCGAACCTTCGGCATCCTGGTCAAAGCCGGGCGCGAGTTCGATGCACATGATAAGCAGGGCGGCGTACCCGTCGTCATCGTGAGCGAGACGCTGGCCGCGCGCTTCTTCGGCTCCGCCGACCGCGCCGTCGGCCGGCGGCTCAAGCTCGGCCCGGATGATCCGGACGAGCCTTGGCGCCTGATTGTGGGCGTCGCGGGCGACGTGCGCTACCGCGAGCTGCAAGGCACGAGGCTCGACGTTTACGCGCCGCACGCGCAGAGCACGCCTAACCTCAACCACTTCGCCGTGCGCACGACGCTGGGCAAGGCGGGCGCGCTGGCGCTCGTGCGCCGGGAGGTGTCGGCGCTCGACCCGCAACTGGCCGTGAGCAATGTTGCGACGATGGACGAAATCGTCGCCCTGCGGCTGTCACGCCCGCGCTTCAGCGCCGCGCTTTTAACCTGGCTGGCGGGGACGGCGACATTGCTTGCCGCGGTCGGCATCTTCGGCGTGATGGCGTTCGCGCTCGCGCAGCGCACGCGCGAGCTTGGCCTGCGCGTCGCGCTGGGGGCGCGGCCCGCCGACGTGATGAAGCTCGTGGTGGGGCAGGGCATGAAGACGGCGGGGCTAGGCGTGCTCATAGGGGCAGCCGGCGCGGCGTGCTTGACGCGCTGGCTGGCAAGCCTTTTGTACGGCGTGAGCGCGACCGACCCGCTGACTTTCATCGGTACCGCAGCCTTGATGACAGGCGTGGCGCTCATCGCCTGCTACTTGCCCGCGCGGCGTGCGGCGAAGGCGGACCCGATGGTGGCGCTCCGCTCCGAGTGACGGCGTAGAGTGACGCCTTGAAAGCTGTACTCGAGTGAAGAAGGTTGAAGTGAGCACACCATCGATAAGCTTGCTACTCGCGGTTGCGCTGCTGAACCTTTCTTGTATGTCGCATGGCGTGGCGCAAAGAAATTCAGATAGTGCCGGAACACAAGGCATTGTTTTGAGCGACGTGCCGCAGACAGTTGATACAAAGGCCACGGCTTCCTATACCGTCCGATGAAAGAATGGGTTGCGCCGACAATCGCCTGGGCGAAAAGATAGATCGTGCGCGGGGCTCAGTTCGTGTCCGATCACTGCCATTATGTAATCTTGAAATCCTACTCCCTGTCCAGACCTTCTAGTTCCCACATTACTGTCCCTCACACTTCTGGTTATTCCTTTCGTCTTCTGCCTGCCGGCATAGCCTTGTTTAAATCGAAGGAATACTACTAATTGACAAAGAAAGTATCTCACACGCGAGAGATTTATGTTGAGAAATATTTCGCGCTGGCGGGAGACTTTTCTTGACAACTCACTTTAACGCCCCTATCATGGCGGTCATGGCAAACTCATTGCTCACAGCCTACCAAGTGGCCGCCCGCTTAAATGTTGATAATTCTACGGTGCGCCTGTGGTGCAGGCAGGGGCGCTTCTCGAGCGCCCAACAAGTAGGAAGGGATTGGGTTATCCCAGAAAGCGACTTAAAGAGTTTTCAAAGACCCAAAATGGGCAGACCACCAAAGAACGCTGGCAATAAGGGAAGTAAGAAAGGTATTAAGAAGTGACTTGAGAAGGAGACTATCCAGATGCATGCCCGACCATCCAGCTTCCCCGCGGCAATTGGTCTCACGGTCACAGAGCGTCAGGTCGGGGATCTGACCGCTCTCGATCTGGAAGGCCACCTCACCATCATCGGCCATGGGAGCGGCACCCTGCGCCGCGCCATCCGTCACCTCATCGAGGAAGGGAGAAGGAACTTTGTTTTAAATCTGGCGCGGGTCAGCTACGTTGATTCGAGCGGCCTGGGCGAGCTGGTTGCGAGCCTGCTGGCGATCACGCGGGCGGGCGGTCAGCTCAAGCTGCTCAACGTGAGAGAGAATGTGCGGGAAGTGATGGAGGTCACCAGACTCCAGACCGTCTTTGAGATTGGTGATGATGAGTCATCGGCGTCGGGGTTTGGACAGCAGGGAAATTGAAAGGCGCACATCATCTTACCGGCTATGGCAACAGGCATCCATCTCGGCCG
>CAYLJO010000199.1:0-11204 GCA_964383905.1 uncultured Blastocatellaceae bacterium | reverse complement strand
TGAAATTCTGAAAGATCATCCCGACGGAACGCCGGCGATAGCGGGCCATCTGCTTTTTATTGAAGGGCCCGAGAGAGCTTCCGTCAAAAATGACCTCGCCGCTCGTCGGGTGGTCGAGACCGCCGAGCATGTTCAGCAGCGTCGACTTCCCAGACCCGGAAGTTCCTTGAATAGCGACGAACTCTCCCTCCTGAACGGCCAGCGACACGCGGTCGAGCGCGGCGACCGTGGTACTTCCCATCTGGTAGATTTTTGAAACGTCGCGGGCTTCCAAAAGGGCTGACATCTTATCCGGATATCCTTCGGGCGCGAGCGGCAAATCAGTCCCGCCTTCCAGCTTCGGCCGCAGCAACTTTCGACTTCGACGCGACGCGCCATAGCCCGAAACACTCTTCATCGAATCCCTTAAGCTTCACCTCAAACGGCGTGGTGACAAGGTCTCCGCCCGACTGTGAGAGCAGTTCGGCCACCTCTGGGTCGGCGTAAATGGCATTGGTGATAACGACATCCTCGCCCGTCGAGAGACCTTCGAGGCGGGCCGCCATATTGACGGTTGATCCGAAATAGTCGAGCCGTTCATTGAGCGTCACGGCGAGGCACGGGCCGGTGTGAAGACCGGCTTTGAGCGTTAGGGGCTGCAGGCCGCGGGGCGGCGAGGCGAGTAGCGCTTGCGCTTTCAGCGTAGCGCGAAGCGCGGAAGCGGGCCGCCGGAAAACCGCCATCACGGCATCGCCGATAGTTTTGACGACTGCTCCTTCCTCCGCCGCAATCGCGTCACGCAGTACGTCGAAATGGCTCATCACGCGGCCGAAAGCGGTTGCATCGCCGATCTCACGGTACAGTTGCGTCGAGCCGCGCAGGTCGGTGAAGAGAACGGTCAGGCTGCCGACGCTAATTTGCTCGTCCGGGCGCAGCGCTTCGCTTGCGAAGAGATCGCGGAAGACCTGCAGCGCGGTGACCTCGGCCGCCGTCACCGCCTGATCGCCCCACGCCGTACGTTCGAGGATGAACAATTGTTTGCCGCCGGTAGCATTCTCCAATCTGAGTGAGGAAGTTGGGGCGAGACGCACGTCGTCCTCGGCCCAACCGGAACTGCTGGCGCGCAGCCTACTTTCAGACGGCCCCCCGGGCTCAACTTGAATGGTCTGCCCGCCCGGCAGCCCGAGCGTACGCAGGCGATAACGTCCGGCTTCGAGTGGGAGCCGGAGCGTGCGCTCGGTGCCGGGTTGAAGTAATTGTTGGGCCACAATATGAGGCGTGACCTGTGGCCCGCCGACGCAGAACTCTTCGACCTCAACCCGCCGGATCGATGGGTTGGGGCGAAAGGTTAGCTCGACGGAGCGGTCGAAGTTGGCCTTGAAGTCTATATTGCAAACATCGCAATGAACATCCCCGCGAATGTCTCGAAGCGTGGCGCCGGTCTGTTTCGCGCCACGGCAGAGCGGGCAGAGCAGGTCCCATCGCAGATCCAGTAGCCCGGCGCGCGTCGCCCACAGGCAGAGTTCGAGCACGTCACGACGGCGTGCGCCCCAGTGATCGGCCAGCACGTGCGAACGGATCCGCGCCAGCGATACATCATCGCCCTGTTCGATCATGTCAAGCAGACGTGTGACTATCTCCTGCGCGGCCCCCTGAGACACCAATTTTTCATCAAGTGCTCTGAGGCGCGCGCGGCCACCCGGGGCGAAGCTTGCGCGCGAGGGTTGATACAGGGGCGGCCGACCGTTGACTGCTAATTGATCATACCTGTGGATGACGGCAGCAAAGCTGCGCGCACTGAGAAACCCGATCTGCATGGGGATAGCGATGAGCCCGAGCAACGATTTCGGCTGCGCCCGGACATCGTAAACGAGGCGCGTTTCTCCGCCGGGCTGGGGCGTTAATTCCGCCAGCACCCGCATCTCCGCCACCGGCCCTTTAGAATAACGGCGCACCACACCGAAGCGAAAGGGGCGCACCCATTCGAAGGGCTGCTCCTCCCACTCTACGGGAAAGCCGAGCACGGACAGGCGCAAGCGGCGGCGCGCGCTTCCCGGCCGCGCACTATCATTCGGCCGGGTTACGACGGCAGGCATTCCGGCGTCGCGGTTGAAGCGGTTCGTGTTGGAGACGAGCGGCCAGAGCGCTTCCGGGCTTGCCTGAAGCTTATACTCCCAACGGTAGTGGAATTCGCGCATACCACAGGATGGAAGAGATGCCCCAGAGCGGGGCACGCAGATGCGGGGATACGGGAACGCGGAGAGGTCTCTTTTGTCTTCGCGTCCCCCGCCCGCCGCGTCTCGCTCTTAAACCTCTTTGTACTCTGAATCAACGTCTTCGTCCGACGACGCGACGCGGTAATTCATTGACTGTTTTTGTTTGGTAATCAAAAGATCATCCTTCGTCTTGAGAAGGTCGGCGCGGTTGTAAACAGAGAGCTCGAAATTATAGCCGTGGGTGATCGCATCTTTCGGACACGCCTCGACGCAATACCCGCAGAAGATGCAGCGGCCGTAATCTATGTTGTAGACTTCAGCGTAACGTTCTTCAACGCCGATGCGCTCTTCTTTCGAGCGCGGATCGTCCCTGGCGATAATGTAAATGCAATCGGAAGGGCATGCGGCGGCGCAGAGGAAACAGGCCACGCACTTCTCTTTTCCTTGTTCGTCAACATGGAGCAGGTGCTGCCCGCGGTAGCGCGGCTGGACGGTGACGGGCTCGTCCGGGTATTCCACCGTCCACTTCTCTTTCGGAATATAAGAGAAGGTCACGCTCATGCCCTTGATAATAGCCTTGGTTGATTCGATCACATCGCTGATAATGGACATCAAAATTTCCCACCTTTATCGCAATTAATATTATTGTACACGAGTCGCCTGTGAGCTGATAGCCTGCCACCTTGCCTGTCGCCAGACAAACGTGTCTGTAAATTTGTAGCGCGCGTTGAGGCCCTGGCCCCTGACGGTCGTGAAGCCTGCCAGTTCGGCCCGGTTGCCGTTGAGACTTAGTTTAAGCCCGTCAAAACTCCAAGACTTGATCCTGGTCTCAGGCTTGATGGTCGCGAGGTACTGCGCCTTGTTCTGAGTCGTGCCGTCGCCCGCGGTCCCGACATATTCGTCGGCCAGAATGTTGTCGAGCGTAGCCTTGTCCGCCTTGACGTTGGCGTTGCTCCACACGTCTTCCAGCGTCGTTAACTGCATCATGACCACATCGGGGTCGCCCGGCGCGACGGCGGCGACGCCGGCATTGCTCCCCGCCCCGCCGTAAGAATTCCCGTTCGCATTATCAACGTTTGAGACCGATGTGTTGGAGTTAGAGTTTCGCTCCGGCGAAGATGATTTGCTGTTTGAATTGAGATTCGAGTTCCGGTTGACGTTCGGGCTGAGATTGGAGATGCTCGGACCTTGATTAAATGAGCGGCTCGACACAACGAGAGCGATAATGACGACGACGGCAATAAAACCGACCACGAGTAATGCCGCACCGCCGAGAAGCCAGAGCAGAATATTGCGCTGGCGCGCCGGCAGCGCGGCCTGTGGCGACGGCGGCGCTTGCCAACCCGGTGATCCGCCTGGCCCACCCTGTGTCGGGCCCGCGCCATAAGATGGCTGTGAGGCTTGAGGAATATTTGGCGGCATGGGCGCAGCTACGGTCGGCGGCTCATATGAAGATGGCGCATCACTCACGAGCGGCGTGCCGTCCTCCATACAAAAACTCTGCCGGTCATCCGTATAAGTGCGATCGCAAGTGGGGCAGCGCTTCATCTCTTTCTCTATTCCTACTGTCGGAGGATCTCAAGCTGGCTGAAGAAGTAGGCGATCTCAATCGCCGCATTCTCTTCCGAGTCCGAGCCATGAACGGCGTTTTCGCCCACCGAGCCGCCGAACTCTTTGCGCAGCGTCCCGCTGCCGGCTTTGGCAGGGTCGGTGGCGCCCATCAGGTCACGCCACGCTTTGACCGCGCCCTCCCTCTCCAGGGCCATCACCACGCACGGCCCGCTCGACATGAACCTTGTCAACTCGCCGAAGAATGGCCGCTCGCGATGAACAGCATAAAAGCCTTCCGCGTCGGCGAGCGTCATATTTATCAGCTTCATCGCACGGATCTTAAAACCGGTGTCGGTGATGCGTTGAATAATAGTTCCAATCTTACCGTTGCGCACCGCATCCGGCTTGATAATACCTAACGTCAGATTGCCTGTTTGCTCCGCCATTATTTCCTTTTCCAATCTAAAATTTCCAACTGCAGATTTGAGATTAAAGGTCTTGCCGTCTCAGAATTTCAAAGTCATGACTAACCAGGAGCGAGTTCCAACCATCTATTCTTAATTCATTACGCTTTTCCTCTGCGGTTCAGGTTTTTGGTTGGGCTATGCCCGCGCGCCTGCGCCCAACGCGTCTTTCATCGTTGCGCCGATATCGGCGGGCGACCTGACGACACGGATACCCGCCTCGTCGAGCGCTCTCATCTTCTCGGCGGCTGTGCCACGGCCTCCGGCGATGATCGCCCCGGCGTGGCCCATGCGGCGTCCGGGCGGCGCGGTCTGACCGGCGATGAAGGCGACTACCGGCTTGGTAACGTTCTTCCGGGCAAACTCCGCGGCGTCCTCCTCAGCCGTGCCGCCGATCTCACCGATCATCACAACGCCGTCAGTCTCCTCGTCTGCTTGAAACAGCGCCAGCGCATCAACGTGCGTCGTGCCGACGATCGGGTCGCCACCGATGCCGATGGCCGTTGACTGTCCCAGACCAAGTGCCGTCAGTTGTCCGACAGCCTCATACGTTAACGTCCCCGAACGGGAGACGACGCCGACGCGCCCTTCGCGGTGAATATGCCCCGGCATGATGCCGATCTTGCATTTGCCGGGAGAGATGACGCCGGGGCAGTTCGGGCCGATGAGCCGCGTCTGCTTATCCGACAGGTACTCTTTCACTCTCACCATATCAAGCACGGGAATGCCTTCCGTAATGCACACGACAAGCGGGAGGCCGGCGTCCGCCGCCTCCATAATCGCGTCCGCCGCAAAGGGCGGCGGCACGTAGATCACCGAGGCGTTCGCGCCCTCTTCCTTCACGGCATCAGCAACGGTGTTGAAGACTGGAATGCCTTCGTGCCTCGTTCCACCTTTACCGGGCGTCACGCCGCCGACGACGTTGGTCCCGTACTCGACCATCTGTTTGGTGTGGAACGTACCCTCTTTGCCGGTAATCCCCTGCACCACGAGCCGCGTGTTTTTATCGACGAGAACGCTCAAGGTCGTTGCTCCTTATGGATTGTAAACTTATTTTAATGTAATTCTTCATTGTCTTGAATTGGGATGGCACCTCTAATGCCGTTGGTCTCAACAGGCATCAACCCTTCCACGCTCAGCCCCGGAGGGGCGGTATGTTTATAGATGCGATGCGGAACGACATATATAGCTCCGTTAGGAGCGACATGTCCTATATTTGGAGATCAAATCCAAAGCGCATCACATGTCACTCCTAACGGAGCTTAGGTTCTGATGCTTACGTAAGACTATAAACATTCCGTCCCTCCAGGACTGTACAGCAAGGCGATATTAACCCAATCTTCAACCCAAGACTCAGGTTAACCAAGCTTCAATATTGCACGCTTAATACTATCAATGCACAGAAAATATCCAGCATTGTTTCCATTACTTATGACAGGGCTTTCGCACGAAATAATTAGTATAGCATGCCCCCTGCGCCACGCTCCACGACCCACAGAATTCGGGTAGTGGGGTAAATCTGTGTTGGTCTTCATATAATAGGGAATGAGTACATTATCATAACTGCCATGAAGAGGATAAAGAGCAGACCTATTAGGGCAGCCGCCAAAAGGATTAGCCAATCTCCCGTGCTATCCTTCATGCCAGTAATTCCCTCAACTCCCAAACGTGCTTAGTAATACCCGCCTCCATCGCAGGTGTGCTCTTGATGCCTGAGTGCATCCGGCAGAAGTTATAATAAGCGGACTGTAGAGCCGGCTCTTAGATTTTCCAACTTTTTACCAAAGGCGTCCGTCTGATACGCCGCCGCATTATCCAAAGCTCATTCGAGTTTCGTTTTCTCACCATACTGTGGGACTTCTACCGTCCAGCCGAAGCGCTCTCGGATGTGCTCGCGCATGGCGGCGGCTGCTTCCGGCTCGCCGTGGGTGATGAAAACACGGCGCGGTGCGCCCATCAGACCCTCAAGCCAGCGCAGGACCTCTTTCCAATCCGCGTGCGCCGAAAAGCCTCCGATGTGTTCGACCTGGCAGCGCACGGGAACCCACTGGCCCAGGATTTTCACGTCCCGCTCGCCGTCAAGAATGCGGCGACCGGTGGTGCCGGCGGCCTGATAACCGACGAAGACGATGGTGGCATTGCCGTCCGGTAAGATCTTTCGCGCGTGGTGCAGCACGCGCCCGCCCGTCATCATGCCCGAGGCGCTGATGATAATGCGCGTCCCCTTCTCTTCGTTCAATCGCTTCGACTCTTCACGCGAGGAGGCTGCGACCATAGAGTGCGTACGCAGCGGATGGCGCCGGCCGGCCAACACGCTTGCGTAATCTTCGTCCTGCTCCTCTTTGCGATTGCTGTAGGCTTGTGTTGCCGCCGCCGCCATCGGCGAATCGACGCTCACGGGCAGGATCGGGATGCGCTTTTCGTCTTCGAGCTCGCGTATCAGGTAAAGCAGTTCCTGCGTGCGGCCGACGGCGAAGGCGGGGATGAGAACAGCGCCGTTGCGACCGGTGGCGTCATTGATGATGCGCGCAAGCGCGTCCTGAGGGGGCTCCGGGTCATGCAACCGGTCGCCGTAAGTCGACTCGACCAGCAGGTAATCGCAGGCCGGCGGCGCGACCGGGTCACGTATGATCGGCTGGTCATAGTGGCCCAGGTCTCCGGAGAAAAGCACGCGCCGCCCCGCGTGGTCATTTCCTGCCCCGTCTATTTCTACAAGCACGAGGCTGGATCCGAGGATGTGCCCGGCGATGCGAAAGCCGGCGCGAATGCCCTTGCCGACTTCTACCGCTTCGCCTGTGTTCGCGACCGGATGAATCAATTTTATCGCGGCGCGCGTATCATCTTCCGTATAGAGTGGCAACGCCGGCGTGTGCTTCGTCAGGTTGTGGCGGTTGCGGTAGGCGGCCTCTTCTCCCTGCAAGCGCGCCGCATCGGGCAGCAGTATTTTGAGCAGATCACTCGTGCCGCGCGAGCAAAAGACCGGGCCATGAAATCCCTGCGCGACGAAACGCGGCAGGTAGCCCGTGTGGTCTATGTGCGCATGCGTGATGAGCACGGCATCGACTGACTTCGGATCGAAGGGCGGGTCTTGCCAGTTGCGCTCGCGCAGCTCCTTTAAACCTTGAAACATGCCGCAGTCGACAAGTACGCGTGCGCCGTCTGTCTCGATCAGGTATTTCGATCCGGTGACGGTCCCAACCCCGCCCCAGAATGAGAGTGTCGCCATGCGCCCTCCTCCGCCAACAAGATTGTGTGCAAATTCACTTACACGTGCTGCGGCTCAAGCGCCGAGCCGTCTTCTCGCCGCTTGTGCGTGTGACCAAAGATAACGATGGCAGCAGGGATGAGCAGGGCGAGATTTCGGAGAGCAGTCTTGACGCCTAGCTGGCTGGCGATGATGCCGCCAAAGCAGCCGCATTCGAGCGGCTCGCCGTGCAGGATATAAACGTAATAAAGCGCGTAAGCAGCAAACCCCACGAGCAATACGGCCGACCACAGACCGCCGGCCCGCACGGTGCGCCGCCACGTGAGCAATAGAGCGGCGATGATTTCGGCAGTGATGACGGCAACGGTCACCGGCCACGACCAGCGCAGGCCGACAAGATTGGAGACGTTTCCGGCGAAATCCCTGATCGTAAAAAGTTTGGCGGTGGCGGTGAACAGAAATAGCGCGGCGAGGCTGAAGCGACTAACGTAGACGAGCCACTTAAGCAGCACACGGCGATTAGCATCCGCGACAGCCATCTCGATTAATATGGATTTAAGCTGTCTGTGATCGTTATCACCTGGCGAGGGCGACAACTTTTTCGGCGGCGTCACGCATTCCGTTGGCCACCGTGAAGTTCATGCCGGAATCGCGTATGACGCGCTGGCCCTCCTCGACGTTGGTGCCCTCAAGGCGCACGACGACCGGGACTTTAAGCTTGAGGTTCTGGGCCGCCCCGACGACGCCGCGCGCCACCATGTCGCAACGCACAATCCCGCCGAAAATATTGATCAGCACGGCGCGCACGTTTTCATCGGCGAGCAGAATCCGGAAGGCCGCTTCGACGCGCTCCTGCGACGCGCCGCCGCCGACGTCCAGAAAGTTTGCGGGCTCGCCGCCTGACAGCTTGATGATGTCCATTGTCGCCATCGCTAATCCGGCGCCATTGACCATGCAGGCGATGTTACCGTCAAGCTTGATGTAGTTTAAATCAAACTTCGAAGCTTCGATCTCCAGCGGCTCTTCTTCGTTGAAGTCGCGCAAATCGAGGAACTCCTTGTGCCGGAATAGGGCGTTATCATCGAAATTCACCTTGGCGTCGAGCGCAATGAGGCGCTTGTCTTTGGTCAGGAGAAATGGATTGATCTCGAAGAGCGAGGCGTCGGTCTGCTCATAAGCGTTGTAGAGCGATTGCATGAATTTCGCCGCCTGGCCGATCAATTCGGGGTCGAGGCCCAGACTGAAAGCGAGCTTCCGCGCCTGGAAAGGGCGAAAGCCGACCGCCGGGTCAATCGTCTCTTTGAAAATCTTTTCAGGCGTGGAGGCGGCGACCTCTTCGATCTCCATCCCGCCCGCCGCCGACGCCATGAAAACGGGACGCCCGCTCGCGCGGTCGAGCACGATGCCGAGATAAAATTCTTTATCAATGGGCAGTCCCTCTTCAACGAGGAGCACGCGCACCTCTCTGCCTTCGGGGCCCGTCTGGTGCGTGACGAGCTTCATGCCGAGCATCTCGCGCGCAATCTTTTCAGCCTCTTCCGCGCTTTTCGCCAGTTTGACACCGCCGCCTTTACCGCGGCCCCCGGCATGGATTTGCGCTTTGACGACGACTACGCTCGTGCCCAGCTCCTTGGCCGCGTGGTAAGCTTCCTCGGGTGAGCGCGCGACAATACCGCGCGGCACGGTGACGCCAAACCTTCTTAATAACTCTTTGCCTTGGTACTCGTGGATCTTCATCGCAGCCCTCGCACACTTAGAGGTTTAACGGCATTGGTGAATAATAAAGCGGTCCGGAGGAGTGTAGCCGCACGGGACGCGATGCTGCAAGCCGACCGGAGGATGATGCTTCGTTGACCGCGCTGGCTTTAAAGAGCGCTGACTGATCGCGATTTATTCATCAAAGGAGAGAATCCCAATGAGCGATGTGATTGTCACTTCAGTGAAAAACTTACAGAATGAGGTGCGCTACGATGGCCAGACTCTTCTGATTGACAAGCCTGCCAGCGCGGGCGGCGCCGGTCCCGATCCGTATACGATGCTTCTGGCCGCGCTCGGCGGCTGCATCTCGATGACGGTGACGCTGTATGCGCGCCGCAAGGGTTGGCCGCTGGAGCGGGTCACGGTGCGCCTGCGCCAGCAAAGAGTTCACGCCAAAGACTGTCTTGAATGCGAACGAAGCAGGGAAGGATTCGTGCATCGCATCGAGCGCTCCGTTACTGTCGAGGGGGATCTAACCGACGAGCAACGCGCGCGCCTGCTTGAGATTGCGCATAAATGCCCTGTTCACAAGACGCTCGCCTCCGAAATTATTATCGCCGACCTGAAACACTGAGAGGGCGAAGCGAAAGCATCGCTTCGCCCTCTTCACCGTACTATCTCACCCGTCGCTTATTTGTCGTTCGTGGTCTTATCGTATTTCATGACGCGCACTCCGGGCGCCATGAGCCCTTCCTTGACTTTGTAGTCGGATGGAATCTCGAAGAGCGAGCGCGCAGGTTCATTGCGATTAATGTTCGCCAGCCGGTAAACGGTCTCGCCGGAGCGCGGATCGCTATGTTTGCTCATCACGACAGTCTGCAACTCCGGTGAGTACCACTTCTCGGAGACAATCTGGATCGGGCGTTCGTTGCCGATGGCATTGGCCGGGATCGTCATCGTGGAGCGTGTACCTTCCGCCTCGACCCCCTCGATTATTTGCTTGCCGAGCGATTCCCTGACCCACTCATGGCGCGTCACTGCCGGCGCGGCTGCCTGTTCGTTTTGCGACGCGCTGCTCTCCTTCTCCTGACCGTTCAGCTTAAAGTTATAGGTGATTACGCCCGTTCGCTTGATCGCTTTGCCTGAGCCTGTTACCGGCTGGAAGCGCCATTGTTTGACTGCGTCAACGGCCGCCTGCTGAAGCAGCGGATGGCCGTCTGTGGCCTGAGCGGACTCAACCTCACCCGCTTCATTGATGACGAACCTGACCGTGACTGGCCCCTGCACTCCCGCCGCCTTCGCGGCCGGCGGGTAGATCATGTCGCCTTTTCTGATCGGCATGGCCGGCAGGTTATTAAGCCGGAAGAGCGTGTCCGGCAGCACCCCGGCATTGGGTTTAGCAAACTCAAATACTTTCACGTCGCCAAAGCCCTTTCCGAAATTGAAATCGAAGTGAAAGGTCATCTTGCGCGCGGTGTGGCTGCGTGGATCCAGAATATAGTTAACGCCGGCCACTGGATCGTTAATGAAGATTGTTTGCGGGGGATCACCGGCAGCCGCCCACGCGCCAATTGCGCCCACCGCTTGATCACGCCGTGTGCGCCCCTCGCTATCACGATAGACGGCAGCGGTGGTCTTACGGGAAATACGGTTCCCGTCGCCGAGAGTTTGTGTCGTCTCGGTGACGGCCTCTGCTGAATAAGGCGCGCCCTTAACGACCTTACCATCGAAGCTCATTTCCGACGCCACGAAGTTGAAGGTGAAATCGTCGCCCCCTCCGCTGAGGACGATCTCCGGGGGAAAAGGAATTTCGGTCACCGGTCCTGCAACGCCGGATCTAACGATCCGCTGCTTCACCACCCCACCGTTAATCTCCTGATCGATGATGACCTCAGCATCGCTCTTCGGTTGCGGTTTACCCTGCCCCGTCCCCTGCGCGAGCACTCCGGGGCCGTTCGCCAGCAGCGCGAACGCGCAATACAACGCGACAGTCCATCGTCTTTGTATTCTCATGTTCTACATCTCCTCGATAAATAAATGAATCCAAAGAAATTGGTTGCTTCTTAATTATGCCCGTGCGTCGGGTGGTCA
>CAYLJO010000198.1:9215-11238 GCA_964383905.1 uncultured Blastocatellaceae bacterium | reverse complement strand
GCTCTTTGCACTAGCGACTTGAAAATCCACTTCTTGAGCTGTTCGTCATATAGATAGCTAAGGACGAGGCACGCACCGGGAAGGCCAGCCACACGAGTGCCTTGGCCAGGTTCCAGAAAGGACTGTAGATGCCCCCGCCCTATTTGCGTCTCTTCTCTAACTCGGGGGTTGCTGTTACCTAACACCCGCCTCGCGGTTCTCTACTACGGGGCGGCCAAGAAAGCACGCGCGATTAGAGGCGATGCGAAGGGAAAGCAATGGAAGGTTAAAAGATCATAGTTGAGATTAAGCTTGACTAGCCGTGCCCCTTCGGGCGCGGCCCATTCCTGGGGCCTGCGGGTTAAATCCCCAGATAAGCGAGTGAGTCGATCACCTGCCTCATCAGCAGCGTCGCACGCGGATGACTTGCCTCCAGTCGCGCCACCGCCTCCCTCAGCCGCTCACTCAAGCCGCTGTACTGTTGCGGGTGGTCATCTTTGCGGGCAAGCAGCCCTTCAATATCCTCGGCCAGCCTCCGCAGCATCTCCCGTTCGCTTTCGTCAAGAGATTCCGTCCGCCGGAGTTCGGCGCGCAACTTTTCCAGCTCGCCGCGAAGCTGTTGGTGATTCATCTCTTCTTACCCTTCCAGCCGTCCGACCGTAAACCGGCGGTGCGAATCAAGCCGCAGCCGGCAATGATCAGTAGCGACGGCGACGATAATAACGTCTTCGGTAGTAGGGACGGCGGTAATACACGCGCCGGCGAGGTCTGTAGTACCCCCCCCGGTATCTTGGTCTGTAATAGACGCGAGGATAACGGCGATAGCGTTGATACATCGGCAGAGATAGACGGCCGGACGCGGTGCTCGCCAGCGTTCTATTCCCGCCTGCCACGCTCTGTGCTTCGCCGATGACGGCCACGCCCATCAGAACGGTCGCGAGCAGAAGCATCGTCAAGGTTCTCTTCATTAAGGACCTCCTTAGTCACTAAAGATCAAAGGTAGTGGCGAAACCTCCGTGAGCCACGAAAGATGACCATCAGTTTCTGCGATAGGTCGTAACAGCGCATTGATCTACCTAAAACGAGTCTTTAATTTTTGTGTTGTGGCCAAGACGGGGATGAATGGAAGGTGGAAATAGCTTATGGCGAGAGTCCGATGCGCCGCGCGAGGTCGGCAAAGCGCGGGTCGGGGCGCAGGCCATCCCACCTCGGATCGACTTTGATGAAGCACATGAGCCAATCTTGATCCTCATTCTCCCTTCCCAGCCGTTTTGAATGCCTCGTGCTATTTACGAGCTTGCCTAAAATCAATCAAAAAAATCTTCAGACGTGGGTACCGAGGTTGATTATCCATTTTATTCACTCAAGTTTTGCGCGTCCGACGGATTATAAGAGAAATCCGTCTAATACATAATATCTGGATTCTCGCCGCACCCTTCCCAGACAGCCAGCAGGTCGAGCACCTGCGCGAGCCGACCATCGCCACGCACGGGCGGTCCAAACACTCGGCCCACGCGCCCTTCACGTAAAGCGTGATCGGCGGATCGTAAGTCTCGCGCAAGAGCGCCGGATAACTGCCGTCGTCGAGCAGCAAAATATCTGCCCCCAGGCTGCGCGCGCCCGACCTCCTCCGATGCCTTCTCAAAGAGGTCGCGCGCCATAATGCTTTCGATCGCTTCGGGCCGCAGCCGCAGCGTTTCAAGCTCGGCGCGTGTCGCCCCAAAAACCGCTTCGGCCGAACCGAAGCGTTCGAGCAGTCTGGCGGCGGCGCGCGGGCCAATTCCCGGCGTCATGTTGAGCGCGATCCATTCCCTCATAATCTCAATTTTGGGGTCTGAAACCTCAAGTCAAGCGCGGCGTATTGGCGGAGGCGTGTAGGAATCGAACCTACCTGAGCCTGCTCTCACAGTCTCACAAACGGTTTTGAAGACCGCGCCGTTCACCAGAACAGATGCGCCTCCGCATGCGCCAAAAACCTACGCGCCGTCAGCCGCGCGTGTCAAGCGGCGGTCTGCTCAGGCAGTATTGACGGGCCCCGATTGAT
>CAYLJO010000198.1:0-9115 GCA_964383905.1 uncultured Blastocatellaceae bacterium | reverse complement strand
AGTACGCCGTGGTCTTGACAGGCCGCGAGCAGGAGGTTTAGTATTGCTTTTCGAACGAACGTTCGAACCAGTTGGTGGGCGCGGTTAATTCAGATGAGCTAAAGTTTATGGCGGCTGCACCGAACGAAGATTTGACGCGCTATGACCGGAAGCTGGAGTTTATCCTGCGCGCGTCGGCGCGCATCTTCGCCGAGAAGAGCTACCACTCGACTTCGATGCGCGACATCTCGCGCGCCACGGGGGTGAGCCTCGCCGGGCTTTACTACTACTGTCAGTCGAAAGAGGAGCTCCTCTTTCTCATTCAGGACAACTGTTTCGGGCGTGTTCTGGGGCGCCTCCGTCAGCGCTTGACAGAAGCGACCGAACCGGCCGAGAAGCTGCGTATCTTCATCGACAACCACCTCTCATTTTTTGCGGCGAATATGGCAGAGATGAAGGTCCTTTCGCACGAGGCCGAATCTCTGGAGGGCGAAATGCGCGCGCGTGTGTCGGGCAAGAAGCAGCAGTACACGAAGCTGGCGCGCAAGATCTTAAGTGCAGTTCAGCAAGCGGCCCCTAAGGAGAAGCGGCAAATTGATTTAACGGTGGCGACCTACGCGCTGTTCGGGATGATGAACTGGATTTACAATTGGTATGACCCGGGCGGTAAGCTTTCGGTCGCGGAGCTCGTGGAAAACATCACGCGCCTTTTCCTGAGCGGCTTTCTCAACGGGGCGCACGCCGGAGAACTCAGCTTCAGGCCAGGCGCAAAAGCCGAGCGTCTGAGCGTCTGGCGCGCGCCGCTCACGGGAGGCAGTCACCCGGCATGAGAAAAGGCTTGCCCCAAACAATGACGTTAAGGGGATAACAATGCTAAGCGTACGAACTCTGACATTGTTACTCACACTGCTGATCGGGCTTGCCGGATGCGGCCAGAGTCCGCCACGCCCGGCCGCCGCCGGTTCTGCTGCTCAGGCCGGCCCCCTTAACGTACCTCCGCCTATCCCGCCGCAGGTAGAATCCTTGTTCATAGCGGCATATAAGGGTGATAACGAGAGCGTAAAATCATTGCTGGACCAGGGCGTTGACGTAAATTCAAAGTCTCCGGACGGGCGCACGGCTCTAAGCGAGGCGTCCTACTGGGGCCACCCCGACACGGTGAAACTATTATTGGAGAGAAAAGCTGACCCTAACGCGAGAAAGGCGGACGGCGCGACCGCGCTGGGGTTTGCAACGACCAAGGGTTACACGGAGATTGTCGACTTACTGAAGAAGGCGGGCGCCAATGACTAGCACGCGCATCCGTGGGTGCGGCCTTTCACACCGGCCGGTTGTGCAAAGCGTTGGAGGAAGGCCCGCAAGATTGAACACCCGGGGGGAAGCGGGATCATAGATTGGCAACCAAAATAGTTAAAGGAGCTGATTGATAATGGCAGAAGTAAAGGTGCAGGAGACGACGGCGGGCGAGGTGATGGGCGAGCTGGTGCAATACCGCGTGGAGGACGGTATTGCTCTGTTGACTCTGAACGATCCTCCGGCCAATACCTATACTTACGAGATGATGCGGGAGCTGGACCGCTCGATCCTTGACGCGCGCATGGACGAGAATGTTCATGTGATCGTCATCAACGGTAACGGCGAAAAGTTTTTCTCGGCGGGGGCAAACATCAAGATGCTGTCGGAGGTGACGCCCACCTTCAAATACTTTTTCTGTCTCCACGCCAACGAAACGCTCTCGCGCCTCGAGCAGACGCCAAAGCTCGTGATCGCGGCCCTCAACGGCCACACCGTCGGCGGCGGCCTCGAGATTGCGATGGCCGCTGACATACGCATCGCGCGTAAAGGCGCGGGCAAGATGGGCCTGCCCGAGATCACGCTGGGCGTTCTCCCCGGCACCGGCGGCACGCAGCGCCTGGTCCGTATTGTCGGCAAGTCTCGCGCGATTGAGCTGATGACGACGGGCGAGCTTTTCGAATTCGAGCGGGCGCAGGAGCTCGGCCTCGTCAATCACATCTATGAAGCCGAGACGGGCGAGAAGTTCATGGGGCAGGTGCTCAATTACGCCCGGCAATTCACGTTGCCGAACAAGGCCACCCGCGCCGTCGGCCGCATCAAGCGCAGCGTCCAATCCGGCGCGGAGATTCCGTTTGAATACGCGCTCGCGCTGGAGCGTGAGCTTCAACAACAACTGTTCCAATCGGAGGACGCCAAAGAGGGCCTGAGGGCATACGTCAATAAGCGCAAGCCCCAGTTTAAAGGGAAATAAGTTATCAGTAGTCAGCAAGTCGGCTTTTAACTGATTACTGATAACTGACTACTTCCATGTACGAGCACATTAAAGTTGTCGAAGAAGCGGGCATCGTGACCGTCACGCTGGACCGCCCTGAGAAGCTCAATGCATTTGCAGGGCGGATGCGTCGCGACCTGGCTGAAATACTCGAGCACGCAGGGAGCGACCGCGGGGTGCGCGTGGTGGTGGTTACGGGCGCGGGGCGCGCTTTCTGCGCGGGCGGGGATGTCGCTTACACGGTAGAGTTAATGGAGCGCGAGGATACGGAAGAGTTCGCGCGTCTGCTGGGTGCGGCGCGGCGCGTGGTGATGGCGATCAGACAGATGGCCAAGCCCGTAATCGCTTCGATCAACGGGCCGGCCGCCGGCGCCGGGCTCAACCTTGCGCTGGCCTGCGACCTGCGCATCGCTTCACAAAATGCAACTTTCAGCGAATCGTTCGTCAAGATAGGTTTTCATCCGGACTGGGGGGGGACCTATTTTTTGCCGCGCCTGGTGACACCGAACAAAGCCTGCGAGCTCTTTTTCCTGGGCGATCCCTTAGACGCGCAGGAGGCTTTGAGACTCGGCCTGGTCAATCGCGTCGTCCCGCCGGCGGAGTTGGAGGCGGCAACGCGAAGCCTGGCAGAGCGCTTGCGCGAGGCGCCGCCCGTATCAATCGCGGCGGCGAAACACGCGGTTTATATGAGCGACCACGAGAGTTTGGAAAGAATGCTTCAGTATGAGCTGGAGGCGCAGTTGCGCTGCTTCGAATCGAAAGACGCGCACGAAGGACTGCGGGCGTTTTTGGAGAAGCGCCCGCCTCGCTTCACAGGTCGATGAGTAAGTTCCGTGTTCCGGGTTCAGAGCTCTTAACTCGGAACCGATGTCAATCAGAGGGAGAAAAGGAAGTGGCTAACTTTACGACGGCGACCATCCGCCCGCAATATCATCAGGCGATCGTTGAATGGCAACGCCATAATTTTCCGGAGATATCGATTCTCGAACGGAACTGGGAGAAATATTTCCCCGGCCAGAGGCCATTTCAGCTCGTCGCCAAGATCGGCGAGCTGAAATCGCAGCTTATCGAGTACGGGCGTTTTGCCGGGCGGCCCAAGTTTGAGCGCGCGGTCGACATGCACGGCAATATGTTCTACACGGCGCGCGACATTATCAAGGCGCAGTGCTCGACGGAACTCGGCTCGATCCAGCAGCACCGTCGGACTTTGGAGAAGGCGACGAGCGACGAAGCCAAGTTCGCCGTCCTACGCATCATGGCCGAAGAGCTGCGCCACGCCTACCAGATGTTCTGGGTGCTCGATCAAGACCCCTCGTGGAAGAAGTCGGGCCACTCGGATGTGGCGGCGGAGACCATCGAAGAGCTCCTCAGCATGGAACTCGGCACGCACGTGCTCGACGCCTTCAACATCGAGTTTAATGACTTTCTGGATAACGTGGTTTACGCCACCGTGATTGATCTCGTCGGCAAGTATCAGCTCGACATGCAGAAGGTCTTCGCCTACGCCCCCGTGGCGCGCTCGATGGGGCCAATGTTCTCCGAGGAAGGATTCCACCTGGGCTCCGGGCGTAAGCTCTTGAAGGAAATCGCCGCGGCGGCGACGAAGGGCGAAGGCCAGTATTCAATCGAAGACATTCAGCGGGCCGTCAACCAGTGGTACCCGCGCGGCCTTGAGATGTTCGGTAACGAGCTCGGCGGTGAGACCAATGTACTGTTCGGCTTCAAAGATAAGCCGAACAGGGAGTCGCAGGCCGAGTACATTGACGAAGTGCAATCGGTGATTGACAACACCAACCTCGCCATCGCGCAGGTGCATCACAGGAGCGTTCCGGTTCCCGAACTACGCAAGCTCATCAGCGACATCCTCGCGAGCGGCGGGGCGAAGGAAGGGTTGAAGCCTGAGGGCTTCATCTTTCTCCCCTCAAACAAGTTTTTCCGCAAGCGCGGGCCGGAAGAGGTCATGTTCCAGCCCTTCGACGTGCGCGGTAATCTGCTGGAGATCGGCGGGCAACCCATTATGCCGGAGCAGTACGTGGAATACCTCAAGACCGTGCTGCCCGAAAAATTCATAGCCGGCCGCGAATTCGCGAAGTACGTCCGTCAGATGAAGGAACATCGCGAGTGGAAGGAGAGCGCATCGGGGTTCGCGCTCAATTAGTGGCCATACAGGTTCTCAAAGACAAAATCGCGCTCATCACAGGCGGCGGACGCGGCATCGGACGCGCCGTCGCCTTCGCGTTCGCGCGTGAGGGCGCGCGCGTCGCTCTCGTCGCACGTACCACGAACGAAGTCGCCCGCGTCGCCGAGGAGATTAGCGCGGCCTGCGGCGTCGAAGCGATGCCCGCGCCGTGCGACGTGTCGGAGAGAGAGAGCGTGGAGCGGGCGTTCATTCAGGTGAAAGGGCGCTTCGGGCGCGTTAATATTCTCGTCAATAATGCCGGCGTGGCCGAGAGCGCGCCGCTCATTAAAACCGATGACGAGCTCTGGGAGCGTCATCTCGCCGTCAACCTCTCGGGCACGTTTTACTGCACGCGCGCCGCGTTGCCGGGGATGATTGAACAGGGGTGGGGGCGCGTCATCAACATTGCTTCCATCGCGGGCAAGACGGGTGCGCCATACATCTCCGCATACGCCGCGTCGAAACACGGCGTGCTCGGGCTGACGCGCTCAGTCGCGCTGGAAGTGGCGGCGAAAGGCATTACGGTCAACGCGATCTGCCCCGGCTACGTCGAGACCGACATGACGACGCGGGCCGTTGAAAACATCACGGCCAAAACAGGTAAGGCGGCCGACGAGATACTCGAAGATATCAAGCGCATGAGTCCACAGAACCGCCTCATTAAGCCGGAAGAGGTCGCCTCAGTCGCGCTGCTTCTCGCTTCCGAAGAGGGGCGTGGCATCAACGGCCAGGCCATCAACGTAGATGGCGGAAGCGTCCTTCATTGACTCATTTTGGGCCATCAATTCGCCGAGTGAATGAACCGATGAATCAACCTTTCACTTTCATCAATCCGGAACCGCTCGGGCCGGCGCGCGGCTACTCAAACGGCGTCCTGGCCGGGCCCGGCCGCGCGACTCTTTTCATCGCGGGGCAGGTCGGGTGGGACGAGCGGCAAAGAATCGTCAGCGCGGATTTCGTCGAACAGTTTGACCGCGCGCTGGCCAACGTCATCACGGTAGTAACAGAGGCCGGCGGATCGCCCGAGCGGATCGCCCGGCTCGTCATCTACGTTACGGACAAACGTGAGTATGGCGCGCGCACGCGTGAGGTGGGCCGGCGCTACCGCGCACGTATGGGCGGGCATTTCCCGGCGATGACGCTGGTGGAAGTCAAAAGCCTGCTCGAAGACGAGGCGAAGGTCGAGATCGAAGGGATCGCAATACTATAAGTAGTCAGTCATCAGTGATCGGTAAAGACAACAAACGGCCGGATGCTAACCACTGCTTACTAATTACTGCTCACCAACTACTGGCTACTGATGACTGATTACCTTTATGATCGAACCGAATAGCTTTCTTTACGAAGAGCGCGACAATGTGGCAACCATTACGCTGAACCGCCCGGAACGTCTCAACGCGCTCACCTTCGAAGTGTATCGCGAGTTGACGGACATGTTCGCCGCCTTGCGTGCGGAAGAATCGGTGCGCGCAGTCGTCATCACGGGCGCGGGTCGCGCATTCTGTTCGGGCGGCGACGTTCACGACATCATCGGCGGGCTCTTCTCGCGCGATATGCTGGGGCTGTTGGAGTTCACGCGCATGACATGCGAATTAGTGAAGAATATTCGACTGCTTCCTAAACCGGTCATCGCGAGCCTGAACGGCACAACCGCCGGGGCGGGCGCGTGCATCGCTCTCGCGGCAGACATGCGCATCGCGAGCGAAACGGCAAAGATCGCTTTCCTTTTTGTTCGCGTCGGACTTTCGGGCGCGGACATGGGTGCAGCCTACCTTCTACCTCGCCTCGTCGGACTGACAAAGGCGACCGAACTGCTTTACACGGGGGATTTCATCTCGGCGCAGGAGGCCGAAAGGATCGGACTCTACAACCGGGTGGTCGGCGCCGGTGAGCTTGAATCGGAGACACGCGCGCTCGCCGAGCGCATGGCAAATGGTCCGGCATTTGCCCTCGCGATGACCAAAGAGATGCTCAACCGCGAACTCGAGATGAGCCTCGACGGCGCGCTGGAAAGCGAGGCGCACGCGCAAGCCATCTGTATGCGGCATCCCGATTACCGCGAAGCTTACGAAGCATTCATCGAAAAGCGTGCGCCGAAGTTTAATCAATGATCTGCGATGATCAATCTATGATCGGGACTCTGAATCATCTTCCCGGCACGTCACAAATTTGAGATGACAGATTTGGAATCAACTTCCGCACCGCAAACCGGCAATCGCCAATCAAACATTCTCATGGATCGTTTAATCGAAGAAATTCCCTTCTTTACCGAGGAGCAGCGTACCCTGGCGGCTAGCGTCGCGGGTTTTGCGGCTCATGAGATTGAGCCGCGCGCAGGCGAAGAGGATGATGTTGACGCGCAGTTTCGTGCGCTCCTCGAGTCGCTGGCGCAGGCCGGTCTCCTACGTTATGCGGTCGCCTCCGCCGGCGCGTCGCTGGACGTGCGCGCTCTTTGTCTGATTCGTGAGGCCCTCTCCTACGCCTCGTCGCTGGCTGACCTGGCGTTTGCCATGCAGGGCTTGGGTACTTACGCGATCAGCCTTGCCGCGCCCGAACATGTGCGCGACTTCTGGCTCTCACGCGCCACAAGGGGTAATGCCATCGCCGCCTTCGCGCTCACCGAGCCGGACGCCGGATCCGATGTGATGAGCATCAAGACGGCGGCGCGACGTGAGGGCAACGCGTACGTGATAAACGGGCACAAGTGTTTCATCTCGAACGCTGGGCTGGCCGATTTCTACACGGTGTTCGCCAGAACGGGATCGCGGGCCGACGGGCGGGCAGAACTTTCGGCCTTTGTCGTGGGCGCGCGGGTGCCGGGCTTCCGGCTTCGCACGCGCACTGAGATGATCGCACCTCACCCGATCGGCGAGATTGAATTCAGTGATTGCCATGTGCCCGCCGAAAACCTGCTCGGGAGCGAGGGCGACGGCTTTCGCCTCGCGATGCAGACGCTCGACACGTTTCGCGCGAGCGTGGGCGCGGCGGCCTGCGGCATGGCCCGTCGCGCGCTGGATGAATCGATGCGGCATGCGAAGGCGCGCCGGCAGTTCGGTCGCCCACTCGCGGAGCACCAGTTGATTCAAGAAAAATTGGCCGACATGGCGACTGAGTTGGACGCGGCTCGCCTGCTCGTCTACCGTGTGGCATATCTCAGGGATACGGGCGCCAAGCGTGTAACGCGTGAGGCGAGCGAGGCGAAACTCTACGCCACCGAAGCGGGCAGCCGCATCATAGACAGCGCGCTCCAGATCCACGGCGGCAGCGGCCTTGTACGCGGGAGTATCATTGAACGTTTATACAAGGACATACGCGCGCTTCGTATCTACGAGGGCACGTCGGAGATCCAGAAGCTGGTGATCGCCGGCCAGCTCCTGAAGGAATAAGTCATCCGGCTCTCTTGAGGAGAAAAATCCAACTCAGACCGCCATGCAGCGGAAACTACGACCGGAGTTGCATCTCGATCTGTGGGACACTCCATTCAAAATATATCCATGAAAATCACGATCATCGGCGGCGGGCCGGCCGGGTTGTATTTCGCGCTCCTGATGAAGAAATCCGATCCGGCGCATGAGATCACAATCTTTGAAAGGAACGCGCCCGATGACACATTCGGGTGGGGCGTGGTCTTTTCCGATAAGACCCTCTCTTACCTGAAAGAGAACGACTACGAGTCCTACGTTTCCATTACCGGCAGATTCGAGACGTGGGACAACGTGGATGTCGTACACCGTGATCAGAAGGTCACCATTCGCGGCAACAGATTTTCCGGGATCGCGCGGATCGAGCTCTTGCGCATTCTGCAAAGTCGCTGCCGCGACCTCGGCGTTGATCTACGCTTCCGCGCAGAAGTTTCCGAGACGGCCGCCTTTGCAGGCAGCGATCTGCTGGTCGGCGCGGACGGCATCAACAGCACTGTCCGGCAAAAGTATGCCGAGTTTTTTCGGCCGTCTTTGAGCGCGGCGAAGAATAAGTATATCTGGTACGGGACAAACCAGTTGTTCAACGGGCTGACGCTGACGTTCAGGGAGAACGAGGCGGGCGTCTTCACCGCACACTCCTACAAGTTCAATAAAACGACCAGCACCTTTATCGTGGAGTGTGGTAAGGAGATCTGGAGGAAGGCAGGCTTTGACCGGATGTCGGACGAGGAGACGCGCGCCCTTCTGGCCGGAGTGTTCGCTTACGACCTTCACGGTCACCCACTCTTATCCAACAACTCGAGGTGGATCAACTTCGTCAACGTCAAGAACAAGCACTGGAGCTGCCGGAACGTCGTGCTGCTCGGCGACGCCCTGCACACGGCCCACTTTTCCATCGGGTCGGGGACGAAGCTGGCGCTCGAAGACGCCATCACGCTGCGCAAGTGCTTAGCGGCAGCCACGGATGTTGAGTCTGCCCTGCGTGAGTTTGAAAGGGTGCGAAAGCCGGTGATCGAAGAGTACCAGGAGGCGGCTAACGAAAGCCTCCTGTGGTTCGAGAACGTCAGGGATTACATGCACCTCAGTCCCTTACCCTTTGCCTATCAGCTGATGACGCGGAGCAAAAAGATCGATTACGAGAATTTAAAGAAGAGGGACCCGCAATTCATCGCCGCTTATGATGCTTCGGGCAGCTAGTTCGACCAGTTTTTATTGCGAATTAAATTCCTCGCAAAGAAGGGTTGAGCC
>CAYLJO010000197.1:0-11249 GCA_964383905.1 uncultured Blastocatellaceae bacterium | reverse complement strand
CTAGTGTTGCTTCGATAATGGAGCAACCATGAAAGAATCAACAACTCGTCGGAAGTACGATGACGCCTTCAAAGAAGGCGCCTTGAAGATGATCGAGAATGGTCAAGGGGTGCGGAGCGTGGCACAAGCTCTCGGTGTTGGTGAAAACCTCTTACACAAGTGGAAGAGGACGCGACGCTCCACACTAAACCAAGCGGATCAGGAAGTGGCCGAATTGCGCGCCCGGCTCAAGCAGGTCGAAGCTGAGCGGGACATCTTAAAAAAAGCCTTGAGCATTTTCTCCCAGTCGACTTGAGGGCGAGATATCGCGTGATCGCAGAGTTAGCGAGCGAGTGGCCGGTACGTCACTTGTGCCAGCTGTTGGGAGTCAATGCAGTCTCCTATTACCGCTCTTTGAAAGAGGTGGAGAAAGCCGATGCCGGGGTGGCTGCGGCCGTCAAGGAAGTGTTCTGGCATCATTCACGGCGCTATGGTTCGCGGCGTATCTATGCCGAGTTGCGAGCGGCCGGGATGAAAGTGGGGCGGCATCAGGTCAGGAGACTGCTACGGGAGCAGGGGTTGCAAGCCATCCAGCCACGCTCCTTTGTACCGCGGACGACCGCGTCGAGGCATCGTTTAGGCTACAGTGCGAATCTGTTAGCAGGTGAGAAACTACCACCCGAGAAGCCAAAGCAGGTCATAGTCGGAGACATTACCTATTTGCCTCTAGCCGACGGCAGCTTTGCATACTTGGCGACGTGGACTGACTTGTTTTCGCGCAAGATCGTGGGGTGGGCGGTCGAAGAGCACATGGAAGAGAGCTTGGTCATCGCTGCCTTTGACATGATGGTGCGGCGTCGAGGAGTTTTGGCCGAAGCGGTCATGGATAGTGATCGGGGCGGGCAATATGCCGGGAAGGAGTTTCGACGACTACTGAGCAAGCATGGATTACGAGCATCAATGAGTCGAGCCGGAGAGAGCTATGACAACGCCTATGCCGAGAGTCTGTTTTCGCGCTACAAAGCGGAGTTGCTCGAAGGGGGAGCCTTCGAGGATGTGGAGGAGGCGCGGATGGAGAGCTTCAACTACATCGAAGGATACGACAATCGGATTCGCCGGCATTCGAGCTTAGGGTATGTGAGTCCGGAAGAGTACGAACGGCAGTACGTCGAAAAAAGAGACGAAGAAGTCGGACAAAAACTTGAGAACAAGAAAGTGAAAGGGATACTGGCGGAGCAACTCTTGTGTAACACTTTTTAGGACCACCCCAATATGACCGGCGAGATACTCACCCTCGCCAGTAGCCCAGAGACAAAGTCGTTGTTTTTGATCCGGCATCTTCTGGCTGTGAGATCATCGGGGTCTGGGCTACATGTTGGGTAGACTTATCAAGAATCGTCGTCGCGGCGTGCGCTATCCGGTGCGTATTCCCGTCAGGGTATCGCTTGCCGAAGATAGAGCACACCTCGGCCATTCAGGCTCCCCGCATACCATGTTAGGACAGACATGGGACGTCAGCATGGACGGGCTGGCTCTCATTGTGCCTTCCCTACAAATTAATGGCCATGATCTCACCGAATTAAATACCGTCTTAAGGCTCAGGCTGGCGCTTCCCGTGGGGTACGTCGAAATAGACGCCGTACCGGTCCGCTACGAGCAGTTCCGTAAAGGTGTCCCGGGGTCAGGCTACCTGTTAGGCGTTAAGATCAACGAGATAAGCTCGTCAGACCGTGCGCTGTACCACAGATACATTCGAATGCTTCGTTGAGCTCGAATGTAGTCGCCCCAGGCGATCGGTGAGTTCGGCGTAAATCCGTCGAGTCTATGGTTAACGGGCATTCACTGCAGAAGACTTGAGGGGAGTGCGGGCGGAATTGAATCCAGGTTTATTCTTGATCTCTTTTCCTCCGCAGCGGAAGGCCTGCGACCTGGCGCTCAACAGTCGCTTCATCTTTGGCGGGCCAAACACGTATTAATTGGCAGGCGGAGTTGACATAAAAACCCCAGCGGATAGTAAAATACCTGCGCCCCCAAGTCTTGAGCCGGCATTAGCCTCGCAGTCGAACGGTCGTATCCAATGTTTGAGTAGTTGTTTGTTTTACCCCTGCTGGTCATCGGATTTTTTTTTGATTCTCGGTATCAGGCGTGAATTAAAGGGGAGGGGGCAGTGGGTTGAGCCTCAAGTAGCTACTTCTACCAAGCGTCACTATCCAACTTACCCCGTCCGATCCTTTGCCGGCGAACGTGGAAAAGTTCCGGATGTGCCGGATCACGCACAGGCGATTTTGACGAGCAACGAACAATCAAGCGCTTGGCAGAGCATCACGCCGTTGGACGTTGGAGCAGCGTTCAAGAATTTTTGGCGTGAAGTATCACGCTCGTGTGATAGCATTACACCCTCACAAGTCAGCGACGCGTTCGAAAAGTTCCTAAATAACAGATAGTAGAACGGCCTGAACGTCAAGGGTGACGGGCCCCGGATAGAGGGCCGCTCCGAAGCGGGCCGCATAAACGGCACACGAGGCAGGCATGCCTTTTACCACTCTGCTTTGCAGCCCGGAAGCTCTGGCGGGTCTGGACAGCCGGGGCAGACGCTTAAAGGAGAGCCGTGGCGACGGGGAAGAAAGATTAAGCGCATGCCCATATTGCTCGAGGTAATCCGGCAAAGCGGGCAGGCAAAATCAGGCGCGCGTTAGTAATGTCAGGCCGGACGGGTGTTATATTAATGCTATTGGACAAGCGGAGAGGAGATGAGTTCGGTACAGGTCAAGAATCATCCGAAGATAGGGATAACCAGTTCGGGGGGGGTAAGACAGTGGGCCAGGAAATCGTCATCAGGTCTGAAGTGGATAGGCGTAACGATTCGATCTGCCGGTTTACGGTTGAAAAGACCCTTTACGTTGGCTCCGTGAGTTTTACGAGGAAGGAAGAGACACAGGGAGAACCGCTGGCCGAGAAACTTTTCGAGATTGATGGCGTCACAAAAGTCTCGATGATCGGGCACCTGCTGGTCATCACCAAAACCGTTAACGGTGACTGGAGAGAGATCGGCCCAAGTGTGGAAGCGGTTCTCAGCGCTTATCTGACCTCGGGGCTGGCCCTCACAAGCGGACAGATATTTGACCGTATGCAGCTCATCGGACGTGATCCTCAGGAGAAGATCCAGTATCTTTTGGATCACCAGATCAACCCAGGTGTGTCAGCTCACGCCGGCTTCGTCGAGCTCATTAACGTCAAAGACGGCATTGTTTACCTGCGCATGGGCGGCGGCTGCCAGGGGTGCGGTGCAGCCGATTTCACTTTGAAGGCAGGCATCGAGGCGATCATCCGGCAAGAAGTCCCGGAGGTCCGTCAAATCATTGACGTGACCGATCACGCGGCAGGGATGAACCCTTACTTCCGGCCGGGCAAGGCAAGCACAGTTTTTGAGCGATGATCGGCCCGACAATTCGCGCGAAACCCGACAGCGCGAGTGCGATCCGGTTGAATAAGCCGAGCGTAATCAGCGCGCCCGTAATCACCTCCGCGAAAGGTAGCTTGTAAGCGAATGGCGTGACGAGCGCCAACGGAAGCTTGCCCGTGAACTGTTTCTCCATCATGGCGGCGAAGTTACTGACCCCCATCATGAATTTACCGATGCCATAGAACGGGAGCATCATGCCCATCGTCACCCGTAATAGCGCATAGGCAACTTCACGATAGCTGCTCATCGCGTCGCCCCCATCTTTTGCCGGTCGAGCGAGGCATACACGCTCACTTACGGCCTGCGGCTTCCACGCTACGTGTCGGATCGGCCCCTTCCCACGTCACGTCTCCCGTCGGGCCATAAGTTGGAGGAACACTCTTTTCTAAGAGGCGGAGATAGAGCGTGAGTTGGGTACGATGGTGAGCCGTATGAAGGACACGCCTCCAGAAAATCCAGATGCGCTCGCGCCGCACGTCGAAGAATGGCCCTACCTCTAACCACCACGCCTCATTCCGGGCGGCGAGAAAGCCGAGGCGCGGCAAAGCAAGCTGGAGCATTCGCTCGGCGTAACCTTCCGGCGTCTGGTTCTCCGGCTCCACTTGCGCCGCGGGAGGTTCCGGCAATCCAAGGAACTCGCCAAAAAAGCGTCGTTCGGAGAGGAGCTGGTGTTTGAAGATTTCATGCACCGTGCTGGAACGCGGGTGCGGGCGAAAGGACATCTCGAGGGGGGAAAACTTACGCCAGACCGTAATGACCTTGTTCGTCTCACCGGCGTAGGTGTCCAGCAAATGTTGGAAGACTGCAGATGAGGCGCGTGGAACGTCTACGTCCGGGATGGCAGAGTAGGCGTAAGTCATCGGCATCGCAAAAATCCTCCAAAACTAAATCTCTTATAACGACCGAGCGCCCGTTTCTAACTCAATTGACATCGATGGCCTCTTCCGGCAAATAAGTCTCATCAAAAGAGACCGGCCAGCGCGACCTTCACTTTTTATAGTTTCGTGTAATACCCGCCGAACGCGCACGGGCGGCACACCACCGGGCCGGCGGCACTTCTCACTTCGCGCCCGTCATTAACGCCTTCGCCGCATCGCTCGCAAAAGACGCGCGAGCGCGGACGCCCCGGCGCGTCCATCTCGCCGTACTCGACCTTGACCTGCTCCACCTTAAACAACTCCTCATCCGCCGCCTCCCGGTAGGCGCGGAACTGCCTCTCCTTCTTGCGCTCGATCCCCGGATAGCGCTCATCGGCCAGCCGTCTCGATTCATCCAGCGCCACGATGCGCACCGCCTCCCCCGTCTCAGTATTAAAAAATGTCGCCGCCACCTTCCCGTAATCCAGGTATTTTAAGCTGCGCTTGCCCAGCCGCGCGCCAGTCACAGCCCCCACGGCGTCCGCCATGCAGCGGTCTATCTCCACCCACACGATCAACTTCTTACGGTCCGCCCCCTGCGGATCCTCAACGCCTATGAGGCGGCAGCCAAGAACAGCCATGCGCGCCCCCAGCAACTGCCCCGCGCACATATGACCGTGCAGTCGTCCGCATTCCTCTAAAAGCTCATCAAGTGATTGCATGCTTAATCCTTCTTTGGCTTTCTCGAAAAGGGCGAGGTTATCCGTTAAATACTGAACACCCCGGCGGCTGCCCGAATCAAGCCGCATCCCCCGCGCCGGAAAGCCTCGGTACTCTCCGGTCGTGTCGCTTCGGCTCAAGAGGCCAAGCTGGAAGTCTGAAGGTTAATTAAGGGACAGGCCGGTCTTAACCTGTCCCTTATTAGTTGGGTTGACTAACGGGCGGGCGGCACTCTTGGCTCTGCGGTGCGCTCGCGCGCATCTTGCCGACGCTCCCCCTCTTCTATCGCGCGGCCGCGCTCAAGCTGGCGCCGGCTCGCCCGCTCATAGTCCTCGCGAGGGTCGCGCCCCGTCACCTCCCGATACCAGGCCGGATGGTGGGTCCAGGCCCACTCTTCGCTCACCGTGCCGTCAATCATGGAGCGGAAGGTACCGGGCTGGGCCGCCGTGCCCTCGTAGACATGGATGATGAACCCGGCCAGCATGATCAGCGCCGCAATGTCATGGATGACGTAGCTGATCGCGACCAGCCACCGCCCGAACACATTATCAAACCACATCAGAATGCCTGTGATCAGGAAAAGCAGACCGCTCACAACGATGGCCCAGAAATAGAGTTTCTGACCGCCGTTGAAGAAGCCCGTGTCCGCCGGCTCCAATTTCTCTTCGTTCGACGCATACTCCTTGAGACGGCGAACAAACCTGTTGTCTGACTCGTTCCAAGCCATCGGCGCCAACCAGTTCAAGAACTGGAAGAAGAAAAAGATGTCGAAGAACAGGCCGAACCACGGGTGCAGGAAGCGCGTCATCGGCCCGCCGCCAAAGATCGGCGTGAGCCAGTGAAAGAGCCACGGCGAGTAAATGGCGAAACCGGAGAGCAGCGAGAGGATGAAGAAGATCGCCACCGTCCAGTGAAGGACGCGTGTATAGACAGGGTGGCGCAGGAGTTCGCCGCGGTGGACGCGGGTCTGCCCGATCTTACTAAACTCGCGCTGCGCCTTGTCATCGAAACGCTCGACGGAACTGCTCATGGCTTCTCCTTTCTCGTCGGCTCCGGCGTTACCTCCCCTCGACCATCTCCTTCTCGTTCCGTCGCCCTCGGCTCTACCCTTGCCGCTCTGGCCGCATCAGGCGCTGGTTCTTTGAGGGGAACCGGCTCAGGCTGCGGCAGCTTCGGGCCGACAGTGACACGGTGGAAGAAGATCCCAAATATTCCGAGCATCGCCGCCGCCAGTCCGATCGGTTTGGCTAGCCACTTCCAGACCGTATAGCTCGGAGGTATCACCGGATTCTTCGGCAACCCGCCGTACAACTCCGGCTGCGTGGCGTCGTGCAGCACGTAGATGACGTGCGTTCCGCCGATCGATTGCGGGTCGTAGACGCCGGCATTGGCAAACCCTGAGACCTCGCGTAGCTGTTTGGCCCGCGCCTGCGCCAGTTCCAGCATGTCGTCCTTCGTCCCAAAGTGCAGGCAGCCCGTCGGACAGGACTTGATGCAGGCGGGCTCAAGCCCCTCGCCCACGCGGTCGGAGCAGAGCGTGCATTTATAGACTTTCTTAGTCTCGTGGTTGAATTTCGGGATGTCGAACGGACATCCCGAAATGCAATACCCGCACCCGATGCAGTTCTCCTGGTTAAAATCGACGATCCCGTTATCATACTGGACGATCGCGCCATCCGCCGGGCAGGCGCGTAAACAGCCCGGGTCGGCGCAGTGCATGCACTGGTCTTTGCGCATCAGCCACATCAGTCTGCCGTCTTGCTCGTGCTCGGCAAATTTGATCAGGTTCCAATAGTTCCACTCGGTTGAGGGCATTGTCTGGTAAGTGTTATCGAAGGTCGTCTCGCGGAACGGGTATTTGTTCCACTCCACACAGGCCACCTCGCAGGCTTTGCAGCCGATGCAGGTCGAGACGTCGATGTATTTGGCGACCCTAAGCTCGCGCTGAGTGCCGCGACCGGGAACGGTGCCGGGGTGACCCGAGATTGCTTGTATCTGTAGTGTTCTGACGTCGCTCATATTCTCGGTCCCCCTTCTTACGCCTTCTCGATCTTCACGAGGAAGCCTTTGAATTCAGGTGTGTATGCGTTGGGATCCATGACCGTCGGCGAAAGCAGATTCGCCGGATCTTTCGCGGTCTTGTTCTCATCCTCCTTGATGCCGCGATAGCCCCAGTGGATCGGAATGCCGATCTGGTAGGTCTTCTTCCCGTCGATCATCATCGGCTTGATGCGCTTGGTGACCATTGCCTTCGCTACGTATCCGGGGTCGGGCCCTGAACTGCTGCGGGCGCTTGTTACCCTAATCCTGTCACCTCCCCTGATGCCTAACTCTCTGGCATGCTCTTCCGATATCTCGACGAATGGCTCGGGAACAAGCTCGACGTTCATCGGGTTGTTCTTGGTCCAGTAGTGATAGTGCTCGGTCAGGCGATACGTGGTGCACACGACGTTGAAGCCCTGATCGGGCGTCCCGTATTTATCAAGCGGCGTCTTGAACTTTTTGACGACCGGATTGTTCGACTGGTTCGGGTGCAGCGGGTTCGCAATCGGGCTTTCAATCGGCTCGTAATGCTCCGGGAATGGCCCTTCGGCGAATGCGCCGAGCGGCCCGAAGAGACGACCCACGCCCTCGGGATTCATAATGAATGGCCCCATATGATCCTTCGGGTTCGAGTCCGGCTTGAAGTCAGGCACATCGTTGCCGACCCACTTCTGCGCCGCCTCGCTCCACCAGACCTGTTTGCGCGCCGGATCCCAGGGCTTGCCCGACGGGTCGCATGACGCGCGGTTGTACATCACGCGGCGGTTCGCAGGCCATGACCACGCCCAATTCGGATAGATTCCTAGCCCGGACGGGTCTTCGGTTCCCCGGCGCTGCGTCTGAGCGCCGGCCTCAGTCCACGAACCACTGTAGAGCCAGTTGCCGCACAGCGTCGTGCCGTCGTCCTTCAACCATGCAAAGCCCGGCAACTGCTGCCCGGCCTTGATCTGCTGTCCGGTCTTCGGGTCGGTGAGGTCGGCGAGCGCGCGGCCATTGATCTCTTTAGCCACTTCGGCCAATGAAGGGTTGTTGGGATCCGTGTAGGCCCAGGCGGCATTCAGTATGGGATCAGGGAACTTACCCCCTTCCTTCTGATACAGCTCGCGCACTTTGAGGAAGATTCGTGCCAGTATCTCCTGATCGACCTTCGCTTGGCCTGGAGTAGGCAGCGCCACGTACTTCCACTGGAGCCACCGCGCCGAGTTGACGAAGGTCCCATCTTTCTCGGCAAACCCCGCGCCCGGTAGGCGGTAGACCGTGGTATTGATCTGCTTCATCTGATCTGCGGTGGTGCCGGGGGCTCTCCAAAACTCGCTCGTCTCGTCGGGGTAGATCTCGCAGACCACCAGCCAGTCGGCCTTTTTGAGCGCGTCAATATTCTTCTGCGAATTCGGGCCGATCATCACTCCGTTCATGCCGAAGGCCAACACGCCCTTGACCCTACCGTTGTACATATCGTCCCAGATTTCGACCCAGGAATACCGCCGGTCGATCTTGGGCAGATAGTGGAAGGCCCAGTCATTCTCCTTCTTCGCCGCATCGCCGTACATCGCCTTGAGGAATGAGACGGCAAACTTCGGCGTATTGGACCAGTAGTTGAATGAATCCCACTCCGCTGGCTTGGACGGCGTAGGCGTGGTCCGCTTGAGGTAGGTGTTGAAGTCAGCATCGGTCGGGCTCGGCATCTTGAGGTAGCCCGGAAGAATGTCGAAAACACCGGCCAGGTCGGTCGCGCCCTGAATGTTGGAGTGGCCGCGCAAAGCGTTCACCCCGCCGCCCGCACGCCCGACGTTGCCGAGGATCAATTGCAGCATCGCCGCCGTGCGGATGATCTGCGTACCAAAGGTATGCTGCGTCCACCCGACCGCATAGATGATCGTCCCGACCTTCTTCGTATCGCCGTCCTTACGGACGGAGGTGAAGAGGTCGGCCGCTTTGATGAAATCCTCCTTCTTGATGCCGGTGATGCGCTCGACCATCTCCGGCGTGTAGCGGGAGAACTGCTTCTTAAGTAACTGAAACACGCAACGCTCATGCTGCAGTGACAGGTCATAAGCCACATTGGGTGGTAGCGAAGGCGGTGGATTCGGTCCGCCGGTCGCAGCCTTCGCTCCGACCGGGCCTTGCGCTTGATAACCCTGACCGACACCACCCTGGCCGCCCGCCTGCTGGCCCGCAGTCGGGGTGGCGGGCTGCTTTTCGTTCGCTCCGGCTTTAGGCGGCGGAGCATTCTTCTCGAAGTTTTGAGCCGGTTCCTGGCCTGCTTTATGTTGCTCGCCGGTCGCGTTAGCCGAGCCACCTCCTGAAGTTACCGCCCCGGCAGATGATTTACCTGGAGTGGGCGCTGCTGCCACTTGCGCGCCGCCGGTCTTGGGGCCGACGTTACCGCCCGCTTCGTAGTTCCATGTCGACTTATCGTAGGTCTGCGTCGCCGCATCAAAGCCGGAATACAGGCCGTCTTCCGGCAGCTTGAACCCGTCTTTGACGATAAAGGACGCGTTGGTGTAGTTGACGAGGTAGTCCTTGTTAATGCGGTTGTTCTCAAGAGCGTAATTGATCAGGGCGCCGAGAAAGGCGATGTCCGTCCCCGCGCGGATCTGCAGAAACATATCAGCGGTTGCCGCCGTGCGAGTAAAACGCGGGTCAACGACGAGCATCTTCGCATTGCGCGTCCTTTTGGCCTCGATCGCCCATTTGAACCCGCACGGGTGATTCTCCGCTGGGTTGCCGCCCATGATCAACATCATGTCCGTGTTCTTGATGTCGACCCAACCGTTGGTCATTGCGCCGCGTCCGAAGGTGGGCCCCAAACTGGAGACCGTCGGGCCGTGTCAAACACGGGCCTGATTTTCCAGGGCGACGACCCCCAGGCTGCGCATGGTCTTGACGACCAGGTAGTTGAATTCGTTGGTGTCGGTGCAGCCGCCGTTGAAGGCAATCGTTTCGAGGCGGTTGACCGTGCGCCCCTGGCTATCTTTCTCAATGAACGTTGCGTCGCGCGTATCCTTGATCTTTCGCGCAATCTCGTCGATAGCCTGGTCCCAGGAGATGTCCTCCCAGTCAGTGGCGCCCGGCCGCCGCACCTGTGGCTTGAGCAGGCGGCGTTCATTCATAATGTCCTGTTCAAGTGAAGCCCCCTTCGGACAGAGCGTGCCGCGGTTGATCGGGTGATCGGGATCGCCTTCGACGTGCACGACCTGCGGGGTGGCATTCTTCGCTTTATCGCCAAGCGTGTGGATGATGACGCCGCAACTCACAGAACAGTAGGGGCAAGTACTGCGCGTCTCGGTCGTGCGTGCGATCTTCAGCGCCTGCGTCTGTGCATAGACTGGCCCTAGACTGAAGCCGAAGGCCGACACCCCGGCGCCTCCGATCAGTGTAGTCTTAATGAACGTTCTTCTTGAAACTTCCATGGCGGATGACTCCTTGCAATAGGGACAAGCCTCAATCTGTTGGTGGGTCGCTGATAGCGCGCCGGTACGATAAACACTCTGGTAATATTAGAGCGATGGGACGCGCTTCTGATCAGTTGGCCCAATCGGTTCACGTTTGTGACCAATTTAATACGGCTCACCGTATCATATCCGCTTTGTAGTGCAGGCCCAAGAAATGTCTTCTTTGGCCGAAGATTATGCCCAGTGCTCCCAAATGTCAATGACTAATGTAAGGCTATGCTCTGATACTGGCTCGTGAGGAAGGGATCAAAAATGTTTAAGGAAGGACGTCCCGAAACAGAAAAGCCGTGAGTAGCGGTAGAACAACCTATGCCGGTGCCGAGGATCAGCGTTTGCTTTTTTAGAGCCCGACCAGATTTAATTCTATCTTCGTGTAGCCGTGATCGCGTGCCCATAAATCTAACGCTGCCGCGGCCACTTCGTCCACCAGCGGAACAGCCAGGCCGGAGCGTGTCAGATCAATACCCTTAATATAATGCTTGCAGGTGTCACACGCTTCGACCCTGACATGGTCGTATTCCGGGGAGTGGAAATATCCGAGCCTGGCCGGTCGTTCTTCACCGCAGTTGGCGCAAACGACGCGCCTGAAAGACCAGACTGTCAGGCATGTCGAACAGATCATCTCCCGGTTTCCGCTTTCGGCTCCCGGCTCTTTGGTTTGAAGGAAAGTGAGTTGTGGCTTGCCGGCGCAGAAAGGACAGTAATTTTCTCCGCCCCCGAGGTCTCTATCGA